>PBXW01000036.1 GCA_002727735.1 Crocinitomicaceae bacterium | reverse complement strand
TCTGGAAAAAAACTAAGTGGTGTTGTTGTTGAAGTAAAACAAGATAATAAACCTTTTGAATCCAAAACAACTGCTTCTAATGGTAAATACGATATCATAGAAGCTCCCTTTGGGCATATATACACCTTAGTTTTCAAAAAAGATGGTATGGTGTCTAAAACCTTGACACTTGACACCAAAAAGGGCTATTTTGAAGAAGATGTTGAACCCAGAACATTTATAGAACCAAGCATCAGTTTAATAAAAAAAGATGATGATGTTGATTATTCTATCATTGAAAATCAACCTGTTGGTAAAGCACGTATAGATCCTCAGTCTGGAAAATTAGATTGGGATTATGCATTCTCAGGTCAGCGAAAAAATGAAATAGACCGTTATTTAAAGCAAATTGAACAACAAGCCCGTCAAAAAGAAGCCCAGTTCAAAAAAATGTTGAATGAGGGTAATATGGCTTATAATAAAGAAGATTATGAATTAGCTATACTAAAATATGAAGAAGCGCTATCCATAAAAGAGGATGAAACCATTACTAAAAAAATAGAGTCTGCTAGGAAAAACTTATTACTCAAAAAATCGCAAAAAGAACAGCAAGATCAATATGATGCTTTAATACAAAAGGGAAATGATGCTCTCTCTGCTAATAATTTTGATGGTGCAACTGGTTTCTACACTCAAGCCAAAGATCTATTACCTGGAAATCAAATTGCATATGACAAACTAAGGGAAGTTGAACAAAAAAAACAAGATTTAGCTGATGCTGAATTAAATGCTCAGTTTAAAGCAAAAATAGATCAGGCCAACACTGCTTTTGAAAAGAAGGAGTGGGATAATGCCAAAAAATTATTCAACGAAGCTTCAGCTATCAAACCCAATGATAGAGGCCCAAAAGACAGGATTATTGAGATAGATAATTTGTTAGCAAAAATGAAGTCTGATGAAGAGAATTACAATAAGTTCATTTCCTCCGGAGACCAGATGCTTGCTGATAAAGATTTTGACAATGCAATTCTAAATTATCAGAAAGCATTAGGAATTAAGGCCCAGGAAGTTTATCCAAAAGAGCAAATTGAAAAAGCAAAACAGGAAAAGCAACTTGCTCAAGAAAAAGCGGAACTTGATAGGCAGTATGATAATATAATTAAGACGGCAGATCATCAATATAAAAACTTGAATTATGACAATGCTAAAACTACCTACAACGAAGCGCTAAAGTTAAAAGCTGATGAACAATACCCTAAAGATCAGATTGCCTTAATTGATAAAAAAATTCAAGAAATTGCTGAAGAAAATGAAAGAAAAAACCAACAAAAGAAGCAATATGAAGAAGAGATAGTAAAGGCAGATCAATTTTTCAAGGATCAAAAATGGGATGAAGCAATAGAATCCTACACAAAAGCAGAACAAATTAAGCCTGATGAATCATATCCTAAACAAATGATTGAGGATATAAATCTTAGAAAACAACACCTTGCTTCCATAGAAAATGAAAAACGACTTAGATATGACGAAAGCATTAAAAAAGCAGATGCAGCCTTCAATGAACAAAGTTGGAAGTTGGCTAAGCAGTATTACAATGATGCGTTAGCTGTTTATGAAACAGAAAAATATCCGACTGATCAATTAGTCCTTATTGATGCTAAAATACAGGAGCAGGAACAAGAAAAATTGGCTAACGAACAAAAAAACCAACAATTTGATGCTCTTCTTTTAGAAGGTGATCAACTGCTAGTTGAGAAAAAGTTTAAAGAGGCTAGAGGTAAATACCAAGAGGCTAAATCATTATTCCCTGATAGATCTGTTGTTGATCAAAAATTACAACATTTAAATGCAGTATATGATCAATTTATGGCAAAACAGAAACAAGATAGTTCTTACAATGCATTAATTGCAAAGGCTGATATATTATTTAATGAGAAAAAATGGATTGAAGCAGAGAATACTTATCATGATGCTCTTGAAATAAAACCTATTGAATCTTATCCGCAAGATCAGATTAAATTAATTGAAAACAATTTAAATAACGAGCAACAACAAACTATTAGGTCCCAATATGATGCTTTGATTAAAAATGCTGATGATAAGTTTACTGAAAAATCATACCAAGAAGCACTTGACTTTTATGATCAAGCAAATGAGATTTTACCAAATGAACCATACCCACTTGATAGAATACGAGAAGTTAAAAGAATTTTATCTGATGCTGAAGAAAAAGAGAATAATTATAAGGTTTTAATTATNCAGGCAGATAATCAATATGAATCAGAGNCATGGGAAAAGGCACTAACAACTTACCAAGCNGCTCAAGCTATTTTTGATCGTGATTATCCTAGAAATCGTATTGAAGAAATAAACAGTAAANTATCAGAGCTTAGAGATGAAGAAAGTAAAAATGCTCAAGATAGAGTAACTTTTGATAATTTGATTAAAGAAGGGGATAGGTTNTTTAGTGATAAAAAATACCAAGAAGCAAAAGATAAATTTCAAGAAGCTCAACAATTATTTGAAGATGAATACTACCCAAAAAAGAAGATTTTTGAAATTGATGCNAAGCTAAAGGAATTAAATGCCAATAAAGAAACATTNGANAAGTACAATGAATTTATTACAAAAGCAGATCAACTAAGGGATAATAAAAGTTGGGTTGAGGCCAAAAAAGCTTANGGAAATGCCTTTAATCTTATTCCTGAAAAAGAATACCCACAAGAACAAATTAACTTCATTAATGAACAAATGAAAAACGAAACTCAGCAAGAGTTTCAAGCACAATATGATAAGTTAATTCAAGCTGCNGATGATCAATTTAGCANCAAGAACTACTCCAAAGCAAAAGAGTTGTTTACAAGAGCTAAAAACATGAATGCCAATGACGATTACCCATCCCAAAAATTAGTTGAAATTGAACGATTATTAGTAGAAATGGCTAGTAATAAACTTGATGAAGATCGATATAAGGCAAACAAGGATAAGTATGATCAATTAATATCTAAAGCCAATGGGTTAAGAGATGCTGAAAAATGGGAGCAATCAAAAGACTTATATATTCAAGCAAACAAAGTCCTTCCAAGTGAGACTTTTCCTCAGGAACAGATTAATTTTATTAACCAAAAAATGAAGGAATCTGCTACAGATGAACTCAATAAACAATACAATAAAATCATTGATATGGCTGATCAATTTTTTCAAGATGAAAAATATGATAAGTCTTTAAATCTATATCGTAGAGCCCAATCTTTGAAACCCGATGACAAGTATCCGCCAGAACAAATAAAAAAGGTAGAAGAAGCAAAAATGATAGCTTTTAATAAAGAAAAGCGTCAGCAAGAATTTGGATTGCTTATTAAGGAAGGTAAAAGAGCATTTGGGAGTAGGAATTACAGATTAGCATTAAGTAAATTTACGGAGTCTTTAAAAATAAATAAAGATGCAAAATTCCCTATAGAGAAAATCAAAGAAATCAATGCTATTCTTGATAAGCAAAAGTCAACTCAAAAACAAAAAGATGATGATTTAGCAGTTAATAAAGGTGATTTTAGAACATTGTACGGAGAAGAAGTTACGGGTAAATATAGCGAGGATCAGATTGATGCATTACTACTACAAGGACATATTGACGATAGAGACGATTTGACTAGTGATGCTGAACTTCAGAAAGATCAGCAAGGAAACTTTTCATTAGTAAATAGACAACAACAAAGCGAATTAACTTTTCTTCAAAATGAACAAGTACAATCGATTTTAACTAAAATTGATAGAAGTTTTGACAACAGTGATGACCCAAGATGGAAGATAATACCACAAGTAGATCAATACAAAGACCAAAGTTTATTTTTATCTAACGAATCAGCCTCATTTAGTCTTGATAAAACATACAGAACCAATGAAAATTTTTCTAGACTTCAGAATACAAATTCCAATACCAATTTATTAAGGGAAGAAAAAATTGCTCAAAATCATTCTTCTGCTGTTGATTATTTTGATGAAAAACTTATTCTTGATATGGATCTCATGCAACGAAGTGTTTCAGTAACTTATGATAATTCCTTATCTAAAGAGATGATTTACAATGATATTGATGTAGCCAATATCCATAGAAGAAATAATCAAGACTTATTATTAGATGCCATTGATAACTTCAAAGTAAATAGTTCAATCAAATATGAGTCTAACACAAGACAATTTCAAAACTTGACCTACAACAACTACGATACCAAAGAGTCTATCATATCAAAGTATGTAGAGAGTTTTTCTAATTCAGATGATGAAAGAACTATGAAAACACTTCCATCAATAGTTAATTACAAAGATGATTATCTCACTTCTACGGCAACAAATGTCAACCAAGGACTAGATGTCACCTATACACAATATAGTGGAACACAGGATATGAAAACCGCTCTTAATAATTTTTCTCTTAATGCAGATATACCTAGAGAAGAAAATGCCTTTAATGTTGATCACTACATGGATAAAGAATCACAAAAATTATCTGTATGGGGTGATAAAAGTAAAGACATGGTATANAATGTTCATNTGATTAATGAAATGATTGATGATGAACAAGAAAATTTATATNCNGATAAAGAATCTNTAAGAAACNTAAACGTCTCAGAACTTAATACTTATAACGACAGATTAATGTTGGAGAAAAGNGATCAAGCAGATTATGATAAAAAAGGAGATTATTTGAATNCCCAAGAATTAGATAATTTAAAAGCNAAAACNGCTCTTGNTAANTCAGATGTAAANACCCAACAATTAGCANTAGAATANCCAGAAGGAATNACAGAAAAAATGTTTCAACGTAAAAATTCNAGAGGTGATGTNATNGAAGTNACNATCCTGAGAATCGTTATTAGAGGNAATAAAGGAGACGAGTATAAAAAAATCAANTCAAGATGGGGTGTGAGTTATTTNAAAAATGGTGGAATTACCACAGAGTATGTTTGGGATACAGAGACCAATTAATTGTTTTTTACTGATCAGTTAAATAGGACTATAGAACTCAAAAAGTTTCCAAAAAGAATAATTTCACTTGTACCTTCACAAACAGAACTGCTTTATCAACTGGGTTTAGATGATAATGTAATTGGAGTTACTAAATTCTGTATTCACCCTTCACATTGGAAGAAAAAGAAAAAAATAGTTGGAGGCACAAAAAATTATAAAATTGAACTAATTGATGATCTGAAACCAGATTTAATTATTGCAAACAAAGAAGAGAATAATAAAGATTCTTTAGAAAATTTAATGCAAAAACATAATGTTTGGATAAGTGATATAAAAACATTAGATCATGCTACTCAAATGATTGATNTANTTGGGAAAATGACCGATACTTATCAAATTTCTAAAAAGCTAAATCAAAAGATTAATATTCAATTTCAAATATTAAAAACACTCCAAAAAAAGAAGAAAAGCGTAGTTTATTTAATTTGGAATAAGCCATTAATGACCATTAATAATGACACGTTTATTAACCATTTAATGAGTTTAAATAACTGGGAAAATTGTTATGGTAATCACAACTCAAGATATCCAGAGTTAACANAAGNGGAATTAGTAGAAATGAACCCAGATATTCTTTTTTTATCGAGCGAACCATTCCCTTTTAAAATAAAACANATAGAACAATTCAAGCAGCTACTTCCAACTACAAAAATACTTATAGTTGATGGAGAGTATTTTAGCTGGTATGGGTCTCGATTAGTAGATTCTCCAGCTTATTTTTCTTCAATACANAGACAACTAATTTCGAATTAATTTTTTTCTGTGTATGATTTCTCCATTCTGACTAATTGTAACTAGGTATGCTCCAATNTTTAAACTAGAAATATTAAAGGAAAGTCTGTTTGGTCCTTCGCTTACAAAATCATCATATAAGACAGTAATTAACTTACCTTCTAAACTCCATAATTGAATGAGTAAGTTATTGCTCTCTNATGTAGTGAAGTCATAATTGACGATTTCAACNGCAGGATTTGGAAATAAACTTCCATCTCTGAAACTAGGGTCTAAAAATAGGTGAGGTAATGGTTCTCTACACGTATCAGAAACAGATACACTACTTATCCAACTTCCATTAGTTGATATTTTCCCATACATTCCGGATAGCCAAACTTTACATGGCTCATTATATTTTCGTTGTATCCCACTGTAATCACCCCATCTATCAATATTTCCTGATAATCGATCTATNGCTCTATCTCCTGTATTGAGTTTTTTCATAGGGCTGTAGTTGTAATTATTNTCCATATAAATACAAGCTAAACCGTTGGTGTCGATAGGAGATGTATAATCAAATCCAATTACACATTCAGGTTCATTTGGGTTTATTCCCGTAGAGGCTATGTTTGGATAGCCAAAATCTATAATACTATCTGAGAGAATANTGCTTTCTACATAGGGGTTTTTCTCGTAGTTATAAATAGTGCCATGGTAAATGGCGCAACTTCCAGTNGAAGTATCCATNGAGTGATGTACATATTGAATCCATNCTTTATCTATAATTCCACCTAATACTCTTGAATCATTGGTAGCCAATTCTTTNCCATTNTATTGTCTNCCNTTTGGGCTTAAAAAGTAGTGGTCATTCAAACTTATTCTNGACATGGATATTGTTGNTGAGTCTGAAGCATGACTATTNGCNATGTGNATGAGATAAAGCGTATCACTTTCNGTAGANAAATTCTTGTTACTTAGTAGATATTGATCTCCCGATTGTAATTCTCTAGCGCCTCTAACTGGATGTATGTTTCTTACGTANATGGAATCATCTTTAATGTCAGACCATAAGTTGAATGTTAGGGTGTCATTTCCATTATAGCCTTGGTCTTTGTCTATTTGCCAAATTAAGGATTGGTAAAAACCTTCTTGCCAGCTAACATTATGAAGTAATAAATTTCCAGTTATAAATAAATCGTCATCTGTTATAGAAATGGCTGGGTAGTCAGTCCAGTGATTGGTATCAAGTGCATCGCCAACAAGCATATAAACATTCCAATCATCTAATGGGTCATTNGTAGAAGAAAANGCAACGCATATGTGATTATTTACAGGGTTGTTACCAACCAAAAATACCATNATAAATCGATCTTCATTTGGATCATATATAAATTTNGGNTCATACTTTTTAAGGAAAAGTANATTGGTAAATGAAAAAGTCATTGAATTTAAAGTTGTCCTTTTTGAAATAGTATCATTGGATTTGTCATAGACAATGTAGGATGAATTAATTCCAGCAATCATCAATCCTTCATCCGAAATGGCAAGTGTATTATCATTGGGNACTTTATTGTTGTATAAATTACCTTCAAAACCATATTCTATATTTAAATCAATAGATGAATTTTTGGGTGAAGGGGAATTACTTTTATGACTATTTTTTCTAGGATACTTACTTGAAATAATNTTTTTTTGTTTTTGTAGAAATTCATTATAACCATTTCCACCTGGTTTNATCATTTCTAAATGTTGTAATTGAACCATCCATAAATCCTCATAGTCATTTATATTTATTTTCTTATGATNAGTGGTATAGGATTTAGTTAGTTTTTGTGCNGGAACATGATNAATCCAAAATAANAAATGGAGAAAAANTAATGCAGTTNATGATAAAAAGTGATTTTTCATTACATAAAAGTATAAATCAAAAAGAAAATGGAAAAGCCAATTAGGTATGTAATTCCTAAATAGGAAAGTATTTTTAACCAAATAGCAGGTTTATATTCATCTTCAATAGTATTGTTTACTAAGTAATGGTTAAAAACAGCAATAACTGGAGCTACTAAAAAAGAAATTATGGTTGCAATATTAACAAGTATGCCAAAGTCTCCACTTTGATTAAATTGTTGAATGAGTAGAAAACTGCCAATCATTAAAAAACCTATAGATAGGGGATATATTTTATTGTTTTTTTTAATTGGATTATCGCTTGGTTCGTTAAACAATTCTATGATTCTTTTCGTAGCTCTTCCATAGCCATCAAAAACAGCAATACATGTACCAAACATGATAGAAAAAGTACATGATGCAATAATGACGTAACTCCATGAACCAAATATTTTAGTATACAATTGAATAACTTGATGTGCAAATAAATGACTTTGTTTTGCTATCGTAGTTTCAGTTCCATATAAGAGAAATGCACCGAGAGTAACAAAGCTTAGAGACAATATAGCAGATGTAATGTATCCAAAATTAAAGTCAAAAAGTGTTTCCTTTAGCTTTGGATGGTACCCAGATGTTTTAATTTTTTCAATCGTCCATAAACTATTCCAACTGCTAAGATCAACTGCAGTGGGCATCCAACCCATTAGGGGTATTAAGAATGCAATTGCTGTTGAATCAATATTAATGAAATCAAATGATATCTCATCATTTACTGGTCCATTATATAGACATAGAATAAATGCTATAATAGTTGATAGTAATAATACTATACCAATGATTTTTATAAGATGGTCAAGCACCTTAAATTTCCCAATTATGAGTAAACCTCCACACAAACTAAATACCAAAATGGTTGATGTGGTATCATTAATACCAATACTATCCAATTGAAATAAATTTTGTAAAAATCCAGTGGTTACTTTACCAACAGCAGCACAAACAAAAAACATGGAGCCAAGCGTGATAAATGCATATGTCCATAGAGCCCATTTGCCAATATTTAAATACCCATCAATAATACTTTTTCCAGTGGCATTTGCATATCTTGAGCCAAATTCAAAAAAAGGGTATTTAAGGATGTTGGCCATTAAAACAGCCCAAAGTAATCCAAAACCGAATAATGCTCCTGCTTTAGTACTTTGTACAAGATGAGATACTCCAATAGCAGTACTTGCAAAAAGAATACCTGGTCCTAAAGTTTTAAGTATGTTTTTTCGTGAGATATCGATTTTTTAATCTAAGTTAATCTTTTCATTTAATTGATATAGTTCAAATGAAAACAACCTAAAATGAATATCTTGGTAGAAAATAAAGTGCATGGTTGNGCTATCTCTAAAAAATGTAATTTATAANAATCGATTATTATTGGATTTCNTAGATGGAAACCACAATTTNAACTCCTTTCATANTGGATCATCTTTTGAAACCATTGATAAAGCTTTTTACAGTAAAAGAGATTTAAGTNTTGATAAAAGATCAATTTTAGTTGANGTGTTATCANCACAATANCATGAGATTAATCAACCNATACCANCTAATGTTAATTTNTTAAAAAACAAGGNNGTTTNTACCATTACAACAGGTCATCAACTTTGTTTTATGGGAGGCCCACANTTTTTNATCCANAAAATTATTTCTACNNTAAACATTTCNAGAAAACTGAAGAAAATTCATCCTGATGTTCATTTTGTNCCTGTTTTTTGGATGGCATCAGAAGATCATGATTTTGAAGAAATTAGTAAAACATCAATTTTTGGCCAAGATTTTAAGCTAAATGGAGTAGAGGATACCATNGCNGTAGGTAGATTNAAAAGTGANTTGTTTAAACCCCTTTTTGAAGAAGTTAAATCGTTTTTTCAAAATGATGTAAAGTTTAAAGTTTTTGAAGAAATTTTTTCAAAGGCATTGACTTTTGATAACTGGTCNCAGTCTACAAGATATTGGGTTCATCAGTTATTTCAAGATTATGGATTAGTAATTATTGATGCTGACGATAAAAAGTTGAAGGAACAGTTTCAATCTACAGTAGAACTTGAAATTTCAAAAAGATTTGTCCATTCCAATGTTCTTGAAACCAACAAACTGTTGTCTTCTTTGGGTTACAAACCAAACATAAACCCTAGAGAAATTAATTTATTTTATCATGAAAATAACAGAAGAGAACGAGTAAAATATAATGGGGATAGCTATCAAATTGGAAAGAGTGAATTCACTTCTGATGAATTAGTAGTGAAATCTAAATCTGATNTNGAANGTTTTAGTCCNAATGTTTTGTTAAGACCACTTTTTCAAGAAACAATATTACCTAATTTGGCTTANGTTGGAGGCCCTTCAGAATTAACTTATTGGTTACAATTGAAAGNGGCATTTGATAGTGTAAANCTTAATTATCCAAAGCTAATTTTAAGAGATCATTTTGCCTTTATAAGTNCTAAGCAATTTGAAAAATGGAAACATCATGGATTAAAAGCAGAGCAATTATTGCATGATTTTAACGACCTAACTGCAGCACTTTTGATGGAGGAAAACAAAGATTCCTTAGATTTTAGTGGNTATCANAAACAGATAGATTTGCTTCAAANAGATTTAACCAAATTAGTTATTGANGAAGATAAATCATTAGAAGCAACAGTTGGCTCTTCCATCAATAATATGAAGAAATCATTGGATGTTCTTCAAGGCAAATTGAAAAAATCTATAAAGAGAAAGAACGAGCAAAAGTTAAATCAGATTCAAAATATCCAACGCAAAATAATTACCAATGGTATTTTAAATGAACGTAAAGAAAGTTTTATAGGTATTTATATNAATGACCCTCAANGTTATGTTGACCTTCTTATTNAAAACTCAAATCCCGGAAACCCCAATTTGAATCTTATTATTTGTTGATCTNAAAGAATTAATTATTTGATGCCCTCTAGTTTCTTGGTTATTTGATCTAACAGAGTAGAGTCTACAATTATTTTTTCTTCTAATTCAACTAACTCNANGGANTCGTCAATGTAATGTTGGTATGTCAGAACAAGTTCGTTAGAATCTTTTTCGATATGTTCAATTGCCTCGATATATTCTTCTTTAGAAAGGTCAAGATTTTCTAAACTTTCTTTGTGTTCTTGAACTTCTTCTTTGAGGTGATTTATTTCCTCTAAATGTTCATTGANTTCTTCTATTAGCTCATACGATTCTTNAATATTAGCGTTTAAAGCATTTGTTAATGAATCTTTTTTTAATGTAAGGTTTTCATGTTCTAATCTGTCATGAGAACTAACACATGAGAAGAGTAATAATAAAGGAAGTAAATGTTTCATAAGTAAATTTTACTACAAAACTATAAAAATTACATTTTTAAGAAATACCATTTTTCAGGTATAATTGTTAATATTCAGTCTAAAAAAACAAAAGANCTAAANCAAGGGTAGTAAATTATAAAAAATTCAGATTTTCCTTATTAAGTATATTNAAGAAATTTCGTCAATAAATAAATTATTGATTTCAATCATGTGAAGTGATTGTTCTAANAATTCGNTTAGTTCTAACATTTCGGAAATAGTAAAAGAAAGTTTTACATTTTCGTGTATTGTGCAAAGAACAACTTTTTGTTCACCATTTACAATAAATACATGTTCATCCATTCTCGATGAAATGGAAGCTATCATTTTTTTTAAATCTTTTAAAATTTTAACACTACAAAAAAACATGATTGATTTAATTCCAACAGTNATTTCTTTGCATTCCTCACACTGTNAAATGTATCCTAAACTATTTTCGTGAAGTAAGTTTGGTTCAAAATTACTATTTGTCAANTGTTGATTCATAATNTTGATTTTTTTAGAATGTATTTTATTTTATTATCTAAAACATTATCCTCAATTTCTGAATGGATTTTCATATCTACATGAAAATTTTTCAGCTTCTGTAAAAGGATATCCAAGTAGGATAGGGTAGTTGCATTTTTTGATTTATACTCAATTAATGACTGTTCAATTTTCTTTAACTCACTTTTTTCTTTTTTGTGATTATCCAGAAATTTCATTACAAAATTCTGCCTTTCTTTTAAAAATTTAATGTGGCTAACGTCATCAAAATAATGATAGTTATAAAGCTTTAGAGCAAAAGGAAATATGTTTTTCTCTTCTGTATCAAAATGTCTTTGAAGATCATATTTGTATTGTTTAAAAAAGTTTTTTAAAAAACTACCTAGAATATTAGATTCTTGTGATGTTATGTTGTCTATAGTCTGCTCAATTTCAGGTATTCTTTTAGAAATATAATATTTGTGAGACCTTTTTAAATAATCAACAAGAGTTGGAATTTCATATTTTTCAAANTCTGTATGGGCAATATTCTCAACTTCGTAGAAACAATTCAATAAATCTACTATAAATAGACCGTTAAAATTATTGGAAAAGGCGTTATCAAGTATACTTTTATTTGATGTTTTCGCAATACCATATCTATTTAAAATATGTTCAGAATTTCTATCTACATCAACAATTTGTCTTGGTGAAAAATAAGTGTTAATCATTAGTTATTTAGTTTCATTCTAAATAAGGCAAATTACTACATAATTTTTCGGTGTGTCAATACCATTATTGTGGTATTTATAGTATGAATTGTAATGCCAAGTATATGTTTCTNGGTGTTGATGGTATAATTCCTGGACCTGGATAACCAGTTGCCCGTCTAGTGAAGTATATCTGATTAGTTATATTGTTTATTCCAGTTTCTAATTGTAGTTTTTTGATTTGGTATTTAGCGGAAATATCCATTACTCCATAGGATGGAATTAAACCTACAATACCATGAGGGTGGCTCTCTGCATTGGTTGCATCTGAATAGTGAGCTCTCACNTAACTATATTGATATGAAACAGAAAACTTTTCATTTCCATATGANACCCCAGTTCTTATTGTGATAGGAGGAACTAACTCTACTTTTTTGTTATGGTAGGCCGGCTCATCTGAATTAACATATCTTGCATCTATTAAGGATAAGTTTATGAATGAACTAATTTTTTTAGAAGTTGTTGTANGTTTAATTAATTTAAGCCAATTGATTTCTGCAAGTAATTCAGTTCCAAATGTTTTAGATTCTGACACATTTGTCCTAATTTGAAAGTAGGGGGCTGATGAATTTATACCTGGNAAACTAGATACATTATTTTGAGTAACCCAAACCGTACCTATTCTGTTGTTGTAAAACAGATGGAATAGAGAAAAATCAAATAAAATTACTTTGGCACTTTGAGTTCTTACTCCCAAATCTATATTGTATCCTCTTTCATCTTTAATATTTGGATTGATTTGAAAATTAGGATTAATAATTTGCATGTCAGAAAAATTGATNCTTCTAAAATTTTGGGAAAAATTGGCATATAACTCTAGAGATTTTCCNAGTTTATAATTAACTCCAACACCAAATATGAAGAAATCTCTTGATTGATTATTTGTTCTATGCTCAACTGTGTCAAAAATGATATTACCTGCATTATCCAATTCTTGACTTCTAAATTNACCATCAGAAAATGTTGATATATATTCATATCTAAAGCCAGGTGTTATACTTAGTTTGTTATTGANGTTGAAGATGTTCTCTCCAAATAACGAAAAATTGAAACTGGGGAATTCATAATTGCTAATAATAAAGTTTGAAGAGTCTATGTTAGTATAACCACCTAAAAAATTAAAATTTGGAGAATCGCCATCATCACCTTCTCCTTGAATACTGTTATTGTACCCTCTGTAAAGTCTAAATCCTAGCAATAATGCCGATGGATTGCTTTTGAAGTCATAAAATTTCATTAGNCGTGTTTCATTACCAATATTTCTAAAATCTCCTGAAATTATATTTCTATTTTGCATAAAATCTTGGTAAAATGGCTTGTCCATATTTCCAATGGCTTTTCTTGATGCGTTTAGACCAAAAGTCCTAGAGTTCAATTTTGTTGTGGAGCTAAATTCATGATCTAGATGAATTGCACCAAGATTCCAATCTACTTCAAACCAGTTTCTTGATCTTAGAGAAGTATCNGAATTAGCATCAAATTGATTATCTGTTAAACCACCTGGTTGTTGTGCCAAGTATTTCATTTTGGTAAACTCAATCTTTACATTTGTCTTTTCACTTAATCTGTATTTATAATTAATGTAAAAATTCTTCACATCGAAAGATGAGTTCGGTCTCCAGTCTTCACCAAATTTATAGTTGAAATATCCGTATACACTATGATTATTATGATTTGCACCTATACTCACAAATGAATTATTTAGTTTGAAAGATCCTANAGCATTTCTTAATACTATTTCTAACTTCTTATCAGGATTAGCATCTTTTAACTTAAAATTAATCAGGCCACCAAACTGAGGGCCGAACTGTAATGATGCTGCNCCTCTTATCATATGTATTTCGTCAATAGCTTCAGANGGAGGAGAATAATAACTTTCAGGATATCCAAGTGCATCTGCACTAATGTCNTACCCATTTTGTCTGGTGTTAAAATTGGAATTTCTACTTGGATTTAAGCCTCTTCCACCAAGTCCAATTTGAATGCCTGCACCATCACTTTCCCATATATTTAATCCTGGTATTTTGGCATAGATTTGTCTGCTTTGGTTAGTTGCTTTATTCGCATCAAGTTTGTCTAATTTTATTGCTTCTGTTTTTTTTCCTTGCGTAATCATAATACCTTCAATCGCCCTTAGCTTACGTATATTGAAAGAAATTTCCTTTTCCTTAAATTCAAATTCGTCTAATTCATAAGATGATTCATTAAGAACCAACTCATTTAATTTTACAATTGGTTTGTCTAGTTTGACTGTTTGGATTTTTGATTCAAAACCAATGGAAATGAATTCAATATTATATTCTCCAAAGTTTAGTTTTGGTGTAGAAAAAAAACCTTCAGAGTTAGAATATATAACCTTATTAGTTTCTTTTATGAGTACTGAAGTAAATGGAATAGCATTTCTATTATTGTCAACAGTGACTCCAATAATTTTACCCTTTTGAGAAAAAATATTAAAACATAGAAGTAATATNGATATTAATAATTTAGTTCTCATATGGAAGTATCCAGGATTTGTGCTGAAAACCACGACTTTGGGCTGCTAAATTGATGTTTTGGTCAATAAAAGGTCTACTTCCTTCATTAAATAAGCTTACTTTGATATCTGCGGTTATCTTTGGATTAGAGGATAATTTTATGATTTCACCATTAGATTCTATAAAAGTAGAATCTTTGAATTCCTCACTCAGGAAATGGGCATATTGTAATATCATATCTGGTTGTGTAGACATCATTTTAATTTGCTGATCTGTCAAAAATGTTTTGTTGTCTATTAAAAGTTTTCTGTCTCTTTTATCTTCATGAACATAAAATTGACTGTATCCTGCTTTTTCAATTAACATTACTCTCCAACTGAACCTATATCCTTGTTCAGTCCAAAATAGTTTACCAGGGTATAATATGTATCTAAAAGGTACTATTAACTGAATCACAAAATATATAGCAAAAAAGAAGAGAGTAAGTTTAGTATTAAATGAAGAAGACTGCTTTTCTTTAAGTACNTCAGTTTTAAGTTTTATTGTAATTGTTGAAATTATATCAATAATAATTCGGTGAAAATTATTAGAAAAGAAAATTAATGTACTAAANATCATTACAATTGGGAATACCCCAATAGGAAACATCAAAGCAGTTAAAACGTGAAAAATCACAATGAATAAATAAGCAATAATTCTTGATTTTTTATTAATCAAAAAGAATATTATAAATAAATCAAATAATGCTCCACCCCAACTAAATATGTAGGCCGTGATGTCATAGGTTAAATACTTTCCAATTAGAGGTATGTCTGATTGATGTTTTAACCAGTTAAANAGCGGTTGAGCTTCGAATAGCCAATGCCAATTTAGTTTTGCAATTCCCGCAAATANATATACTATGGCAATTTGAAATTTNATGANGTTTATTGACCAAACAGGGGTGGTTATTTTAGGCTTAGTGATTCTGAAAAAACAATCAAAAGAAAAGTGTTTATGGGCAGGAATAAATATTAGAATGAAACTTATAAGACTTACAAAATAATAATGATTTAAATAGTTTGTCTTATCAATTAGTTCAATATAGGTGAATATTAAAAAAAACGAGAAGGTACTTACCTTGTAAAAAAAACCCAGAGCAATGAATATGGATAGCACTATCATTAAATAAAAAAGGAAAATCATTCCATCTTCATTTAATGGCTTTATCCAGTCAAAACCATAATAAGAGAAGTAAAACTTTGGTTTTACATAAAGATCTTCAACCCAACCCTTATTCATAAATCTAATGGTGCTGAAACACATCATTAGACCAAAAATTATCCTAAAAGTTACTAGGGGATATATAGATGTTTGGTTATAAAAAAAATGGTTAGTCCATTTTTTAATCTCCGTCATTGTCTTGGTAGGTTATTAGTACTCCCAAAGCAGATGTCATGTCTACTTTAACCAAAGGTACTAATTGTTGCATATGTTCATATGCATTTTCAACATTTTGTTTGTTGTTTATAATCTCTTCTGAAAAGGGATCATTTAATAAGTCTAAATGATCAGAAATTAACTGAAATTTATTATTGATAGTGCTTGATAAATCCTCACCATTATATTCAGCATTAACAAAATCAATGTAATCATCAAACCCAATACCTTCACTACTGCTAGCATAGCTATTGCCGTTGATAAAGTTTTGTATGGAGGATACTGATCTTTTGGCAAATGGTAGAGATTGACCATAATGATAGCATTCTACTAATTCTGGCATTTCTTGTTGTGAGAAACCATTGAACTTACCTAAAGGTAAACCAACCTTTCCTCTTCTTACATAAAACTCATAATGTTGACATAGGGCATTAATAACGTTACTTACTGCACTACCATCAGAGTTAGTTTCGTAATCTGATGTAAAATCATTGGTATATGATGTCCATTCATTGACAACATAATCTATATTGCTTTTTAAATCTGTTGAGATATCTTTAAGATATTGTTTTGCATTTACAGATGAACTAAAATATTGGCAAATTTGATTATCGGATTGACCTCTTTTATTAAGTAAATAATCCATAGCTTGAAAGCCTTTGGCGTCAAATGAATTGGTAGAAGAAAAGTTCCAACTTCCATTAAAAATTGAAGAGTCAATTAGCATTGTATCAGCAGGGAATGTATTTGTCTGATTAGTTAATAAAATATATTCTGATGGGCCAAAATTAAGAAATGCAATATCTTGCCATTTTAGTAATGCGTCTGACCAGTAGTTTCTCAGTGTGATGAGAGAAGAGTCATTGGGGTTTTGTGTAAATAATTCAACCTTTTCATCAAGATCTATTGTAGCTGTTTGATAAGCTGAAAATGCAGGTATAATATAATTGTCGTTAAGGTTAAGAAGTAAAGCTTGTTTATCGAACTGTTCGTAAATGCAACTATTGTCGTCTTTTTGGGCGCTAATGTCGTAGTTAAGAGCATTAGGGTCAGTACATCCTTTTTTTTGACAACTAAAAAAAGAAAATAACAATGTAATTATTAATGATGTTCTAAAAAGGGTAGTTGAATTTTTCATAGTTTATTTAAACAAGTAAACTCCTGGACTTTTACGCCCAGGAGTATGTTAATCAATAAGTTTATTTTTGATAAATGTGCTTATAAGTTATTTTTTACTGATTCTAATCCTGAAGCAGAAGCAATAGCATCAATAAGTGTATTTATTTCTGTCAAGTTTGAAGCATAACTTGCAACATCAGACTCAATAGTTGAAACATATGCCATTACATCAGAGCTATTCATGTCTGGTGTTTCAGAAATGAATTGCATCCCAAATAAAAATGCCAAAGCTTCAGACATACTATGGTTTATTGCAGATTGGTCTGCTCCAGAAGATACTTTTGACTTAACATCATTTAAGTAATGAATTGCCATCCCTGCTTGCATTTGTTTAACCTCTGCAATGATAATATCTCTTTGAACAAGAGCGTCAGCAGTATTATGCGCACTAAGTGCAGCTCGACCAGTTCTAAAAGCTGTAGAAATATCAGTTGCTGAACCAAGATTATCTTCTAAATAAGATTTGTTAGCATATTTCCCCCAAAATCTATCAGTTCCATTAGTTGGGTAGTCAACAGCGTCAGTAAAATACCCATATGCCTCATCCCAGTGATGTTCCATTTCAGTGTAGAATTTACCATTGTCTGCATCAACAGCAGTTTCGTTATCGTCAGCTTCGATACCAGCAAGGTAATTTGAAGTCATTTGACTTGCGAAGCAAGCTCCCATTAGACCTTTTTCAATCATTTGAGTCCACTCAAGTCCTGTTGAACTCTGTAGGTAAGAAGTCGTGTTACTTGGACTAGAGCTAGCAGCAGTGCTCATCCATGCTTCAAACATAGCTTGAATACCAGCGTCAGCTAGTGCAGTCTTGCTTTTAAGTTGTTTTCCGTTTCCAACTAAAGATTGGTCTGTCCATCCAGTGTAAGAATTATCATACATGGCTAATAGAGTAGATGCATCTAATGTAGCAGGTGTTGCATTGCTTCCATTTGCAGACTTTAAATAAGTTACCATTTCAGAAAGCATATCCATTCTCGCAGTTTGCCCACCATAAGAAACAGTGTTATTGCCATCAGCATCAGTAAAAGCATAAGTAGATGGTACATCATAGTTGTATTCACACAGGTCATTATTTGTAGTTCCTGCGTTAGCGTCATAATTACTTGCATTTGGATCTGTACATCCTTCTTTTGAGCAACTTGCTGCTAAAAGAATAACCATAGAACCCAAGGCGATTTTAGATAAAATTTTATTCATTTTGTAAAGATTGGTTTTTTAAATTCTGTGCGAAACTACTTTGATATAAGAAGCCAGTCAATACCACTTTTGTGGTATTTTGAATGATTCTAAATAAGGATTTACTTATTTTTAATGTGAAAAATAGATATGATCCAACCTGTTATTAGAAGAGTTCCGCCAATAGGAGTTAAAGGCCCCATGATAGATTTTATCCAGTGTTGTTCATTTAATATTGATTTTGCTATGGCAAGTGTATATAATGAACCACAAAATAAAATGATGCCCATAAGCAATAATAAGAGGTTAATGTTTTTTTCTTTTATAATTTGTTGCTTTTGTAGGATGATGAGTAATATTATCCCAATGGAGTTGGTCAATTGATAAAAAATTGACTTTTCCCAAATTTCAGTACAATAAGGGCATAAAATATTTTCCAAAGCATGTGCTCCAAATGCTCCTAGAATAATTGCTGCAGCAATACTAATTATTGAAAGTCTAAGAAAAAAAGATGTCTTCACTAAATTAAATTTATTACAATAGTTATAGTTATGTGTAAAGATAATTTTACTTGATTTGTAATGAAATTTAGTTGAATGAAAAAGATTGTAATTTTTGGTGCTGGACGTTCTTCTACGTCTTTAATAGATTATTTACTTTCTATAGCAAATGACCAAGATTTAAACATCGTTGTATTGGATTTTGATGAGGAATTAGCTAAATCCAAAATCAAAAATCATCCTAAAGCATCTGCATTTTACATAGATGCCACTAACAGATTAGAGCGCCTAAAATTTATTCATGATGCCAATTTGGTTATTTCCATGTTGCCAGCTCACATGCATTATGAGGTTGTAAAAGATGCTATCAGTGAAAAGGTACATGTAATAACTCCTAGCTATGTAACAAAAGAGATTAAGTCATTACATGAAGATGCCATTAATAATAATGTCTTGGTATTGAACGAAATGGGGCTTGATCCTGGAATAGATCATATGTCGGCCAAAAAAATTATAGATGAGATTCAAGAAAATGGTGGAGAGTTAACAGGTTTTGAATCATTTACTGGTGGATTAGTAGCTCCTGAAAGTGATGATAACCCATGGAATTATAAATTTACTTGGAACCCAAGAAATGTGGTTTTAGCAGGGCAGGGTGGAGCAGCTAAATTTATTCAAGAGGGTAAGTATAAATACATACCTTACAATAAGTTATTCAGAAGAACTGAAATAATTGAAATTGAAGGCTATGGTAAGTTTGAAGGATATGCTAATAGAGATTCCTTAAGCTATAGGTCTATTTATGGTCTTGATGATATTCCAACTATGTTTAGAGGAACTCTTCGAAAAATTGGTTTTTGTAGGGCTTGGAATGTCTTTGTTCAACTTGGTGTAACNGATGATTCTTATGTTATAGAAGGATCNGAGGATATGACCAATAGAGAATTTTTCAACTCTTTTTTAGCTTATAANCCACATGATTCGGTAGAACTAAAGTTAAGACATTATCTCGGGATTGAGCAAGATGATTATGTATGGGAAAAATTAGTTTGGTTAGGTATTTTTGAGGATAAAAAAATTGGTTTAAAAAATGCTACTCCAGCACAAATGTTGCAGAAGATTTTAAAAGATAAATGGTCTTTATCTGACGATGATAAAGACATGATAGTTATGTGGCATAAATTCAATTACAAATTAAATCAAGTGGATAAAGAAATTAGATCTCACATGATTTACATTGGAAAGGATAGTCAATTTACAGCAATGAGTGATACAGTTGGGTTACCCTTAGGAGTTGCTGCAAAATTATTATTGAATGGTGAGATCAAGGCAAAAGGTGTTCTCCTTCCCATTACAAAGGAAATATATCAACCCGTACTTAGAGAGTTAAAAGAATTTGGGGTTTCGTTTATTGAAAAAGAAGTTACTCCTGTATTTTATTGAACTTCAAGGTTAGGAATCTCTTCCTTTACATTTCCGTAAAGTTCCTTGCTTTCCTTT
The DNA here is from genome assembly GCA_002727735.1 of Crocinitomicaceae bacterium. Lineage (GTDB taxonomy): Bacteria > Bacteroidota > Bacteroidia > Flavobacteriales_D > Parvicellaceae. The sequence continues at coordinate 4,607 of PBXW01000036.1, read as the reverse complement.
TCCTTCAATTTCATTACCATGTTTAGTGCATCTGGTACTACATCACTACTAACTACTACAAGTGATCCTTCTTTAGCATTTTCAATAGCGTACTTTATGGCTTCACTTTCCTTGTTGATAATCTTTACAGGCTTTTTTGCGTCTATGTCAATTATTCCATCATGAATTTCTTTAATTAACTCTTCCTCTTCCTTGCCTCTTAAATTTCTGTCTTGTCTTATAATGACTTCATCAAACATTTCAGCAGCAACTTGACCTAACTCAAAGTTATCTTGCTTGCGTCTGTCACCAATACCTGCTATAATACCAACTTTTGGACTTCCATCTAACTTTTCTACATATTTATGCAAAGCTCTTAAACCTGCAGGGTTGTGNGCATAATCCAACAATACATCAAACTTATCAAAATTGAACATATTTAATCTACCTGGTGTTTGAGAAGGTGATGGAATAAATGATTCAATNGCTACCCTGATATCTTCAATAGAAAACCCTTGTAAATATGTAGCTAAAACAGCTGCCAACACATTTTGAATCATAAAGGAAGCTTTGCCCCCCTTAGTAAGTGGTACATTTACTGCTTTNGANACTCTCATTTTCCATTCTCCTTTAATGATAGTTATGTATCCATTTTCATAAATAGCGGAAACACCATCATTTCTGGAGTGTCTTAAGATTCTTGGGTTTTCTTCATCCATTGAAAATAGTGCCACTTTAGATTCTACATTATCTCTCATGGCATAAACTCTATCGTCATCTGCATTTAGTACTGAATAACCATCTTTNTGGACAGTTTCTGGAATAACGCCTTTAACTTTTGCCAGCTGATCTATAGTATGAATTCCTTTGAGACCTAAGTGATCACCAGCAACGTTNGTAACTACACCNATATCACATTTTTTGAACCCTAAACCTGCTCTTAAAATTCCACCTCTAGCACATTCTAATACAGCAAAATTTACNGTAGGATCTTTNAGNACAAATTCTGCGCTGACAGGTCCTGTACAGTCACCACTCATTAAAAGTCTGTTTTGAATGTAAACACCATCAGAAGTTGTATATCCAACTTTTTTACCTCGCATTTTTGCAATATGTGCAATTAAACGAGTNGTAGTAGTTTTNCCATTNGTCCCAGTTACGGCAATTATAGGAATTCTAGCATTACTACCATGAGGGAATAACATGTCAACCACATGACCACCAACATTTCTTGGTAATCCGTCAGTTGGTTGAATATGCATTCTAAAACCTGGACCGGCATTTACCTCAAGAACAGCTCCGCCAGATTCATTTAAAGGCTTAGTTAAATCATGGGCCATTATATCAATACCACAGATATCTAGACCTATTATCTTGGAAATACGCTCTGCCATAAATATATTGTACGGATGGATTAAATCAGTAACATCTTCTGCAGTTCCTCCAGTGCTNAGATTAGCTGTGCTTTTAAGTTTNACAAACTCACCCTTTGGTACAATAGTTTCGGGTGTCATTCCATTTTCTTTAAGTAATTCAATGGTCAATGAATTAATGGAAATTTCTGTAAGCACTTTTTCATGGCCATATCCTCTACGCTCNTCTTTGTTNANTTCATCTACTANTTGTTGNATGGTGGATTTACCATCACCAATTACATGTGCAGGTGTTCTTTTTGCTGCAGCAACTAATTTATTGTCAATAACCAGTAATCTGTAATCCTCACCAGTAATAAATTTTTCAACAATAACTAATCTGGAAATCTCTTTAGCTTCTTTGAAAGCAATTAACGCTTCATCCATGCTGTTGATATTTGTAGTAATACCTCTACCATGATTGCCATTAACTGGTTTAATTACTAAAGGAAAACCTACATATTCAGCTGCTTCTTCTAACCCTCTTTCTGTTCTTATTATATCTCCTTTGGGTATCGGGACTTCGGCTTGTTCTAATAATAATTTTGTTTCCTCTTTATCACAAGCGATATCAACTCCTATATTACTTGTTTGGCTAGTGACAGTTGCTTGAATTCTTTTTTGATTTGCTCCGTAACCTAATTGACATAAAGAATATCTATTNAACCTTATCCAGGGGATATTTCTGGCCTCTGCCTCTTTAATTATTGAAGCAGTAGAAGGCCCTAAACCTTCATTTTGCCTTATCTCTTTCATATTTAAAATATCCTCAGCCAAATCATATTCCTCTCCAGAAATAAGCGCCTCAGCTATTCTAAAGGATGCTTTTGCAGCATATCTTCCAACTTTACCAACCATGTGGTTAAATACTACAAAATAAACACCTTCTTCTCCGTAACCTCTTGTTCTTCCAAAACCACAATCCATACCAGCAAGAGTTTGTATTTCAAGAGCAATGTGCTCAATAACATGACCCATCCATGTACCTTGCTTAACTCTTTGAAAAAAACCGCCAGCTTTGCCTACAGAGCATCTATGGGTATACATTGANGGAAACATTTTTTCTAATCGTTCACCAAAACCATCAATTTTATTGGTTGGGAATTGTTCCATTTCTTCAAGGTCAAGGACCATCACAGTTAGGTTGTGCCTTCTAACTGACCAATAATTTGGTCCTTTCATGGTTTTGATGTCAATTATTTTCATGCTGCAAATTTAGCTTATTTTAAAAAAATCGCGAATATATGCCAAAGGAAAATCAAATCATGGTAAATTTTATTTTCTTTACGTTAAATTAATGTGTAGTTAATATGTTTAAAGGAACACTAATACCCATAGGTGGTAATGAAGATAAAGGTGCGAGTGAAGAAATCACAGAATTTGTTAAAGATGGTATTCTTTCGCATGTTGTCAAAGAAAGTGGAGGAGAGGAGTCAAATTTCTTAGTTATACCTACTGCTTCAATGATCCCAAACCAAGTTGGAAAAAATTACAAGAAGGCTCTAAAAAAATTAGGGTGTTCAAATATCAATGTCAAAAATATCACCAAACGAAGCCAGTGCGATAAAAAATCTATCCAAAAACTCTTTACTGATGCAGATTGTATTTTTTTTACTGGAGGAGATCAATCAAGAATTGTAGACATCATTGGAGATACGCCTGTCCATGATATTATTTTTAACAGACTAAAAAATGAAAAAATAGTGCTTTCTGGAACTAGCGCTGGTGCCATGTCTATGTCTGAAGAAATGATCATGGGTGGTAGTAGTATTGAATGTTTAACTAAAGGCTCTGTTAAAATGAGAAATGGAATGGGTTATATCCCTAGTATGATTATTGATTCTCACTTTGTTAACAGAGGCAGATTTGGACGATTGGCAGAAGCTGTAGCTCGATTTCCTCAACTTATAGGTGTTGGTTTAGCAGAAGATACTGGACTTGTAATTAAAAATGAAGAGTTCAAAGTAATAGGCTCAGGTATGGTTATTGTTTTTGACCCCTCAAATTTATCACACAATAATTATGGAATTTTGGATGATGGCTTACCTATGAGTATGACAGACCTGACGACTCACATACTTGCAGATGGTGATTGTTTTTACATGGACAAAAGAACCATAAAGGTTTATCCTGTGGAAGAGTATATTAGCTAATAAATCTCTATTTTTTCAAGACCATCATTTGACCAACAACCTCTGTACATTCCTTCAGTGTTAAATGGCATTTCAATATGGCCATTTTTATCAATGGCTATTAATCCACCATCCCCACCTATTTTTTTTATTCTTTCATGAATGACTTTTTTAGATGCTTCTTCTAAATCTAGACCTCCCATCTCCATTAGACATGAAACATCATAAGCAGTTACATTTCTAATAAAATACTCCCCAGATCCAGTGCATGAAACTGCACAGGTATTGTTATTAGCATAGTTGCCTGCTCCAATTATAGAGCTGTCACCAATTCTNCCAAATTTTTTATTGGTCATTCCNCCTGTTGATGTTGCTGCAGCNAAGTTGCCATGTTGATCTANAGCAACTGCACCAACNGTTCCAAATTTTTTAGGATTATTTATNGAATGNTCCAATTGAAAATGATCACTGTCTTTAATTGACTGCCATTGGTCATATCTTAATTGATCAAAAAAATAGCTTTCTTCTTCTTTTTNACANTTCATTTTTTCTCCAAACTCCATGGCTCCATTACCAGTAAGCATGACATGCTCACTTTTCTCCATGACTAATTTTGCCAATAAAATGGGATTTTTNAATTGTTCNACACAACANACTGCACCTGCATTTAGATCTTTNCCATTCATTATAGAAGCATCCATTTCATGCTGTCCTAANTGATTAAAAACTGNCCCCTTACCAGCATTAAATAAAGAATTGTTCTCTAATTCTACTACAGTTTCTGTTACTGCTTCAATAGCACTTCCNCCNTTNGANAGAATTTTTTTACCCCTATTTAAAGCCGTTTCTAAACCAAAAAGGTACTCTTTTTCTTTCTCTAAAGTCATTTCTTTTTTTAGGATGGTTCCAGCACCTCCATGTAGAGCAATTCCAAAATTCATTTTAGTTTGTGTTTATTTTATTAATATCTAATATCCTTTTTTTTACTCAAAAGAAAATGATTTTGTTTAAAAAAATGTGAATACAAAAACGTGTACAAATTCTTGGAGGTCTATAATATTGACTAATATTGTCCAAAATTTAA
>PBXW01000035.1 GCA_002727735.1 Crocinitomicaceae bacterium | reverse complement strand
TTTGAGTTAGTATTTAAACTCAATAAACATGGTATTAAAACCAATAAACTCAATTTCTTAATAAATCCCATTTTAGTAATTTTTTTTACAAATCTAAATGAATAGGCGATATTTTAGACTTGCGTTCTTAGTTTTTTAGCCCCAATTAATACAAATCTTTATTCGGTCAATGGTTTGTTAAAATATTTTTATTTAACATATGGTAATTCTCTTTTAAATGATAAGTCATAGTTTTAATTTGAAAACATCGATTCATGCAAGAATTATACGATTACCTTTCAAATAAAGTATTGTTAAGTCCAGATGCTAAAGATTACCTTAATACTATAACATCTGTCAAAGAGTTTAAAAAAGGTAGGGTGCTTATAAAACAAGATCAGGTAGTTAATAAAATATTTTTTGTTTTAGATGGTTGTTTGAGGTCATTTATTTATGATAGAAATGGTAAAGAGCACACACTAAGGTTTGCGGTAAAAAATTGGTGGATAAGTGATTTTATTGCCATTTATTTTCAGCAAAAATCATCACAAATAGTGGAGTGTATAAAGGATTCGCGTCATGTTGAGTTTGATGTTCAAAGCCTAGATAAATTCATGCTATTATATCCTGAATTTGGAGATTTCCATAGAAGAAATATGGAAAGACATATTGCTAGTTTACACTCAAGAATATTGAATCAATTACAATTATCATCCAGAGAACAATATGAGTTGTTTGTTGAACAACATCCTGATATTGAAAAACATGCTTTGAACTACCATATTGCATCTTATCTGGGTATTACCCAACAAAGCCTAAGTCGTATAAGAGCTGCAATAAACAATTGAAAAAGAAATAATTTTTTACATTTAAAATTAATTTGGAACAAAATAATTTATTCGAATCGGTAAGTTTTATTCTCGTTGTTTCATGTTTAATGGTTTCATGTAATAAGCCTTTGAATTGTGTTCCAACTCCATCATCAAATAATGGTATCTGCATAGATTCTACTCTTATTGTTGATAATGGTGTGTGTACTGAAGAATGGAATCCAGTATGTGGGTGTAATGGGGTTACTTACAGCAATTCATGTCATGCAACCATTTTTGGAGGAGTTACGTCCTATGTTCCAGGAGAATGTTGTGATTAATAACACTGATAAAAAAATCTAAAGTAGACAAGCAACTATTCCAAAATTTTCCGTCATTGTCATAAGTTTATGACAATGCTAAAAGATTATATTTCTGAAAAATTTAACCTTAGTAATGAGGCTAAAAAATTCACAGAGTCTATTTCTTGCATAAAGAAATTCAAAAAAGGGAACAAATTAATTACTCAAAATCAATTGGTTAATAAAACCTATTTTGTTTTAGATGGTTGTCTAAGGTCTTTTGTTTATGATATTAACGGTAAGGAGCATACTTTACAATTTGCCTTGACAGATCATTGGATAAGTGACTATATAGCCATTTTTAGTAATGAAAAATCAACACAAGAAATAGAGTGTATTGCTGACTCAGTTGTTATTGAATTCTCAATTACAGAGGGTGTTGAATCTATCTTTTTAAATTATCCAGAGATTGAATCATTGCATAGAAAAAACCTAGAACGTGTTATCGTTAATTTACAAAAGAGGATTTTAAACCAACTTCAAATGTCTTCGTTGGACAGATACAATTTGTTCTTGCAACAACATAAAGACATAGAGAAGTATGCACTCAATTATCATATTGCTTCTTATTTAGGTATTACCCAGCAGAGCTTAAGCCGCATTAGAGCTGAAAACTATAAACATTAGATTTAAGAGAAGGTTGTAAAAAAATCTATTATTGCTAATAATTGATTAAACAATAAACTTTTCTCCTTTCTCTGCCATTGACTTTAGAAGTGGTCTTGGATTAAATTTTGGTCCGTGAATAGAGGCATAGTGTTCCATTCTCTCCACAACATGATCTAGACCTAATAAGTTCATGTAACTGAATGGTCCTCCAGACCAAGGTAGGAAACCTACTCCGAAAACACCTCCAATGTCTCCGTCTTTGGGGTTTTGAAGTATGTTATCTTCTAAACACCAAACAGCTTCATTCAAAAGCATCAACATAGTACGCTCTTCAATTTCTTTTCGGTCTATTTTTTTAGGGGATGGATTTCCAAAATGTTGATACGCATCTTGATTAGGTGAAGTTTTTCTTAGCCTTCCTTTTTTCATGGCGTAATTGTAAAAGCCTTTTTTGGCTTTTCTGCCGTGCAAACCTGCTTCAAACATCTTTGGCATGGAATAATTTATTTTGAATCCTTCTCTTCCTTTTAGTAATTCAGCCATATTTCCACTCATAACATGTGCTCCAACATCAATCCCTACTTCATCAAGAAGTGTAATTGGCCCGATTGGCATCCCTAATGCTGTAAGGGCTCCATCAATATCTTCAATTCTTACTCCTTCTTCAATCATTAACAATCCCTCAATTAAATAAGGGCATAATATTCTGTTAACATAAAAACCTGGCATATCATTGACTACTATACATGTTTTGCCTTGTCTTTTACCTATCTCATAACATGTGGCCAGTGTCTCTTCAGAAGTTTGATCTGTTTTGATGATTTCTAANAATGGCATTTTTGGAACAGGNGAAAAATAATGCATNCCAATTACATTTTCTGGTTTTTTNGCTGCTTTAGACATTTCTGTTAATGGTAATGATGATGTGTTNGAAGCAAAAATGAAATCCTCATGACATATGGTCTCTAATTCTTGAATGACCTTTTGCTTAATTTCCATATTTTCTACAATAGCTTCTATCACAACATCAACTCCTTGGAAACCTTTGAAGTCNGTTTGTCCAACTGCTCTTTGTACAATGGTTTTTGCTTCAGTATCTTTAAGTTGTTTTCTTTTAATNTTNCTCTTNAATCCTTTCCAAATGGTACTTTTTGAAGATTGAATCATATCTTCACTTAAGTCTTTTAAAATGACATCCATTCCATTGTTAACAGAAACGTCTGTAATTCCACCTCCCATAAATCCAGCTCCTAAAACAGCTATACGATCCGTATTTTTTGGTTTTGCTTTGTAAGGGTTTTTCTTCTTTTCAGTTGTGGTAAAAAATAGATTTCTCAACGCCTTAGATACATCAGAAAGCATCAGTTCTTCAAAAAGAACAACTTCTTTTTCATATCCACTTTTAAGTCCTTTTTTTAATCCTGCCTCTACACAATCAATAATAGCGATTGGNGCAGGGTAGTTGCCCTTTGTGGCCTTTAATGTTTTTTTTCGAGCCTGACTAAATACAACTCCTCTGCCTAATGAAGAGTCAAGTAATTTTTCAACTATTGATTTTTTTATCGGTTTTCGTTGAAATTTNCCTCCNTTCATCTTTTCTACNAGAGTTGTTGCAGCTCTATGAAGTTTGCTGTGATGAACAACTTCATCAACTAGTCCCATTTTTTTTGCTGGGTAAGCAAACACATTTTTTCCAGTTAACATGATGTCAAGAGATTTGGCTAATCCAACTAACCTTGGAAGACGTTGTGTACCACCAGCACCTGGAAGTAGTCCCAATTTAACTTCGGGCAATGCCATTTTTGTTTTGGTGTCATCGGTGCAAATTCTAGCATGACAGGCTAAAGAAATTTCAGTACCTAATCCATAACAAGTTCCATGAATGGCCGCAANTATGGGTTTTTTACAATCTTCTATTGCTTGTAACATAGCATGGCCTTTTCTNCTTGTTGGTTGAAAATCACCTACTTTTTCTCCTTTAAATGATTTAATNTCAGCACCAGCTATGAAATCTTTTTTTGCACTAATTAGTATAGCTCCCTTAATATCATTATTGTTACTTACTTCATTGAATACTTCTTCAAAATCACCGATTAATGTTGGTGATACAATATTCATTTTCTCCTTTTGCGAGTCTATCCAAATGGTAGCAATTCCACCTTTTAATTCTAATCTAAAAAAATCGTTATTCATTATGCTTCGTATTTTTTAATGATCATAGCATGTCCGTGAGCACCTGCCGCGCATGCAGATAGCATCGCATATTTACCATTTTCTTCAATTAATCTATTTGCTGATGTGGTTAATAATCTAGCCCCTGTAGCGCCAAATGGGTGACCTATAGAAAGTGAACCTCCCCANTTATTAACTTTAGTCATGTCTATTTGTCCAACTGGTTTTTCTTTATTGAGTTCTGTTTTACAAAAGTTTTCGTTTGCAAGACATTTTATATTTGTTAGTACTTGTCCTGCAAAAGCTTCATGAATCTCAAATACATCTATATCATCTAAATTCAATCCCGCTTTATCTAANACTTTACTCATNGCATAGGCTGGACCTAACAATAGCTCGTCTTCCAATCTTTGACCTGTAAAACAATAATCTACTATTTCAGCTTTTGGAGTTAAGCCTAATTCTTTTGCTTTAGATTCTGTCATCAACAGACAAACTGCGCTACCATCAGTTAGAAAAGATGAATTTGCCGCAGTTAGTGTACCATGTTTTCTATCAAAAGCTGGTTTTAGTTTAGCTAATTTTTCAATTGGTGTTCCGCTTCTAATTCCATTATCTCTCTTTATCATTTTAAAATCAGGTTCAATTTCTACTGGAATCACTTCTTTTTCGTGGAAACCATTTTTCCAAGCTTCCTCAGCTAAATCATGAGAACGTTTTGCAAATTCATCTTGCTCTTTTCGTCCTACTTTATGTTTAGCTACCATAATATCACAATCTTGCCCCATTGTTCTTTTTGTGGTAAACTCTGATATATCAGGAATTTCTGGTAAAAAGTCTTTTAATTTAAAACCCAAGGCAAATTTTATCATATCTCCAGTTGATCTAATTTTTTTCCCTTTCATGAGTTTTGTTCTCATGTGCTTTTTGTATCCAATAGGAGTTTCAGAAGCACTATCAGCTCCACCAGCTATAACTACTTCTGCTTGTCCAGTAGCTAATTCTCCAATAGCAGCAACTATGGCTCTATTTGCAGAAATACATGCTTGTGTCACAGTATGGCATGGGGTTTTGTTAGAAATTCCAGCTGTAAGCGCTGCTTCTCTTGCTAAATTGCTAGTTTTTAGGGTGTGAATTACACAGCCCATTACAACACTATCTACAATTTTGGGATCTATACCAGTTTTTGATATTAAGCCTTTAATGGCTAATTGACCCAATTCATAGGTCATGGTGTTTAAAAATTCAGTTTCAGAACGAAGAAAAGGAGTTCTACAACCATCAATCAGTACAATTTTTTCTTTCATGATTAAATTTCTATGCGTGCATTGTAAAGAAAAACAAATAATCTAATTTTTATATAATTATTGCTTAAAATTTTTTAAAAACATGTAATAAATTTAATTTTTCAATGCAATGTGAATTAATTTTTACATATTTATCACTTGGATAATTATGAAAAAATAGCCGAAGGTGTAGTTGTTAACAGAATTAGATCTTCTTGGATTGAACTTTTTAAGCTGTATAATGATCAAGCTGCAGAGAAGGGTGTCAGTTTATCCATGGCTTTTGTACTGCTAACTATAAATGAAAAATTTGGTACTCCAGTTACTAAAATTGCTCCAAGAATGAGCATGGAACCAAATAGCTTATCCAGAATTTTAAAGGCCATGGAGAAAAAAGGAGCTATATACAAAAGAAAAGACAAATCGGATAAACGTAAAGTTTATATCTGCCTTACAGAGTATGGAATTGAGTTAAGGGATCTGGCTGCTCAACGCCTATTTTCGTTTGAAAAAGCCATTCATGAGAAAGTAAACAAAAACGATATCATCGCTTTTTTCAGGGTGATGGATACAATTCCTAATGTTGTTGATTCACTAAAAAAAAATAAATAATTACCAATTGTAATTTTTACTTTCTACTAAACTTTCTGCAATAGATCTTCTTATTCTTGTTGGGTTCAAATGGGGCTGTGGAGTTAATAATTTAATATAATATCNAAGTACTTTATTTTTTGTGTCTGGTAAACTATCCACAATAGTATTGGCACAATGAACAATTTTAATATTAGCTTCATATAGTTGAAGAGCAGATAGGTTTTCTTTGTGTTGAATAGTTGAATTCGATCCTTTTGACTGTTTTAATTTTTTNACTCTNAAGTATACCGATTCTGCAACATATGTTTCTGCAAGTATATCAGATAAGTTCATGATAACCTCTTGCTCATTTTCAAGTTCCATTCCAAAAGCATCAAAAGAGTACTTAGATAGAATTAAAAATAAGTTTTTGTAGTTTTCAATTACTTGTTCAGAAGTCAATTTTTGAATTCTAAAAAACCTTTTTATGAGTGTTGATGGTATTTTCTTTCCAGCTTGTTTTAAGTTTAATTCTTTTGTCTTGAAGGCCCTCTTCATTAATTCAGCAAAGGCTAACATTCTGTTTATTTCATTAGTNCCCTCNTAAATTCTTGTAATTCTTGCATCACGATAACCCATCTCTACTCCGGCTTCAGCACTATATCCCATTCCACCATAAATTTGAAGCGCTTCATCAACACAATAATCTAATACTTCTGTGCTATACACTTTCATCATGGCACACTCAATAGCAAATTCTCTTAATGCTTCNAGTTTAACTTCATTTTCATTTTTACCTTCTTTTTGAAGTTCTTGTTCTTTTTGGTCTATNTTTTTACCAGTTCTGTATACTGCAGATTCAGCAGCGAATATTCTCCTAGCCATTTCACCCATTTTATGTTTCATGGCTGCAAATTCAGCTATGCTTTTACCAAATTGTTTNCTTTCAATAGCATAGCTTATGGCTTTATTTAATGCAAATTTCGATCCACCAACAGCTCCAGCAGCTAACTTAATCCTTCCAGAATTTAGAATATTTAAGGCTATTTTAAAACCACCTTCTCTTTCACCCAAAAGATTTTCTTTTGGTACTGGACAATCTGTAAAAAACACTTGTCTGGTTGAAGATCCTTTTATACCTAACTTTTTTTCTTCTTCACCTAATGTGATNCCTCCAAACGATTTTTCTACTATAAATGCCGATAGGTTTTTATCATCTTCAATTTTGGCAAAAACAATAAATAAATCTGCAAAACCTGCATTTGTTATCCACATCTTTTGACCATTAATCAGATATCTATTATTTTCTTGATCAATGGTTGCTTTAGTTTTTCCAGAATTAGCATCAGAACCAGCGCTAGGTTCTGTTAAAGCGTATGCGGCTTTCATTTCTGCGTTGGCAATTTTTGGTAAATACTTCTTNTTCTGTTCNTCATTGCCATANTAAACTATTGGTANAGATCCTATAGANACGTGNGCTCCCATTGTTGTGGCAAAAGANAACCCCCANGACATGGCTTCTGTAAATAGCAGCCCTGAATTGAAATNTAAATTNGTNCCACCATAANTTTCATTAATNTGTAGGCCACAAAGTCCAAGTTCTGCACTTTTATCNAGTAATTCTTTTGCAAAAGTTATATCTTTTGTTGCATCTGGTTCNTCAGTNAGATGGTGAAGTTCTTTTTTTAAAAAATCTTGCACCATATCTCTCAACATTATTTGCTCTTCGTTCCATTCTTCAGGAATAAAAATAGAAGAAGGGTCAGTTTTGTGTATTAAAAAATCTCCGCCTTTAATTTTCATTTTATTTTAGTAAGGTATTCATCGTAAAGTTACAAATTATATGCATGCATTGGAAACATATTCTTCTTTTAAACTCAAATTCATGCAAAAGCTAACCAATCTCTATAACAAAAGAGAACAAGAGCTATTGTTTTTTTTGGCATTAGACTACTTGAAAAATTGGAGTAAAGTTGAATACACTCTTTATAAAAATGAAGAAATGGATTTAGTCAATTTAGAAAAATTCAACAAAATTATTTTTGCATTAAAAGAGGGTAAACCAATTCAATATATACTTGGAAAAACACATTTCTATGGTTTAGAGATTATGGTAAATCAATATACCTTAATTCCAAGACCAGAAACTGAAGAATTAGTCTCTTTAGCCAAAGNACAAATACCCCAAAATAATCAAATTAATGTGTTAGATATTGGTACTGGCTCAGGTTGTATTATTCTTGCCCTAAAGAGTGTGCTTAAAAATATAAGTGCTTTTGCTTTAGATTACTCTAGNGAAGCAATTGAAATGGCTGAAAAAAATGCTGATAATTTAAATCTGGAAGTTAATTTTTTGCATGATAATATTTTAGATCCAAAATTAACTTACCCAAAATTTGATTGCATTATTAGTAACCCTCCTTACATTCCAGAAGGAGAATCAATCAAAATGTCAAAACAAGTAATTAATTATGAGCCAAGAATGGCCTTATTTGTTGATGATAACAATGCATTGGTATTTTATACTTCAATTCTTGCTTTTGCTGATAAAAACTTAACTAATAAGGGTAAAATATTCTTTGAAATACACGAGAATTTTGGCAATCAAGTACTAAATTTGATGGAAAATAAATCCTACAAAAACATACAGTTGATTTCGGATCTACAAGGNAAAAAAAGGTTTATAATAGCAGAGAAATTTGAGTAAAGAAGCATTAAATAAAATTTTAGCACTTAGAAAAAAGCTGCACGAATATAACTATGAATATTATGTTAATAGTCGTTCATTGATTAGCGATTATGAATTTGATCAATTGCTTAAAGAATTAGAATTACTTGAGGACAAATTCCCAGCTTATTCAGATGAAAATTCTCCAACAAAAAGAGTAGGAGGAGAGGTGACAAAGTCTTTTGATTCTCACGCTCACGAATATCCAATGTTATCNCTTTCCAATAGTTATTCAAAACAGGATATTATAGACTTTGATGANCGAATAAAGAAAATTATTGATGTNCCNTTNGAATACATTTGTGAACTTAAATATGATGGAGTAGCNATAAGTTTAATNTATGAAAATGGTCAATTAATTAAGGGTGTAACTAGAGGAGATGGAGTAAGGGGAGAAGTAGTTACCAATAACATTAGAACAATTCAAGCTATACCCCTTAAATTAGTTGGTGATTACCCTAAAAAAATTGAAGTTAGAGGTGAAATTATTTTTCCNACTCCTGCTTTTGAGGAACTTAATAATCAAAGAAAATTAATTGGACTCCCTTTATTTTCAAATCCTAGAAATACAGCATCTGGCTCTTTAAAATTACAAGATTCAGCAGAAGTAGCTAAAAGGAATTTAGATTGTTTTTTATATGCAGTTTACATGAAGGATTCCATATTTAATAATGCATCTGATCAATATAATTATTTACAGCAATTAGGTTTTAAGACACCATCAGTAAAGGACANATATATTCAAAAGGCATCTNGTATAGATGATATTATGGATTTTATTAATTATTGGGATGATAAAAGAAATGCACTTCCTTTTGAAATTGATGGAATAGTAATTAAGGTTAATCAACTTGATTTACAACANGAAATTGGCCATACAGCAAAATCACCAAGGTGGGCAATTGCATATAAATATAAAGCTCAACAAGTTTCTACAATTTTAGAGNATATAGTTTATCAAGTTGGNAGGACTGGGGCAATTACACCTGTAGCTCATTTAAGCCCTGTTGAAATAAGTGGAACAATTGTTAAGAGGGCAAGCGTTCATAANGAAGATCAAATTCAAAAACTAGATTTGAGAATTGGAGACACGGTATTTGTAGAGAAAGGTGGNGAAATAATTCCAAAGATTGTAGGGGTAGATANATCAAAAAGAAGTTCCATTAGCGAGTCATTCAACTTTATCGAAAATTGTCCAGAATGTAATAGTAAACTGATAAGAGATGAAGGTGAAGCACAGCATTATTGCCCCAATTCCAATGAATGCCCACCTCAAATTAAGGGNAAGATGATTCATTACATCGGCAGAAAACAAATGAATATCGATGGGGTTGGAAGCGAGACAATTGAACAATTATTCAATGCTGGACTTATCAAGAANATTGCAGATTTATATGAGTTAAAAAAAATTGACCTACTTCCTCTTGAAAGAATGGCTGAAAAATCTGTTGATAATATCATCAATGGAATTGAAGACTCAAAAAATGTTCCGTTTCCTAAATTTCTTTTTGCATTAGGTATTAGATATGTTGGTGAAACTGTTGCGAAAAAATTAGTTGATCATTTTAAAAATATAGACGCTATAATTAGTGCCAACGAGGAGGAGCTGGCAAATGTGGATGAAATTGGAGATAAAATTGCTATTTCTGTGTTAGAATTTTTCAGAGATGATAATAATCTTGATCTGATTAAGAGGTTAAAAAGCTATGGGGTTCAAATGGAACAGTTAAATAAAGAAACTACCCTGATTTCTTCTGTTTTGGTTGGAAAAAAAGTTGTGGTTTCAGGAAAGTTTACCCAATATTCTCGAGATGAAATTAAACAAATGATTGGAGATCATGGTGGTAAAATCAGTTCATCTGTTAGTGCGCAAACCGATCTATTGGTGGTAGGTGAAAATATGGGTCCTTCTAAATTGGAAAAAGCCCAAAAATGGAAAATTGAGATGGTTTCTGAAAACGATTTTTTGGCATTAATTGGTATAAAGAACTCTGATCAAGACCAAATCATAGAGGGACAAGGTTCATTATTCTGAGGGAATTTATACATTTATAGTAACTATTCATTCTGTCATGAAGTTTTCTTTTACAAGGTTTAAATATTACTGGGGAGAACGTGTTATATCTAAACACTTGAAAAAAAAATCCAATAGGACAATGAGGTCTTGTAATATTGAAGATGCTAAATCTATGGGAATGCTTTGTGAAATTAGATCTAAAGATGACTATAATTCACTGGTTGAAATCATTGATTTTTTAAAAAAGGAGTATGCAATTCCAAACCTCAAAATTTTAGCTTTTTACCCATTGAAGGATGAGCCATTTTTTTTAAAAAGCAGATTAGGTCTTGATTTTTTCACATTAGAGGATCTTAATTATTATGGTTTACCAAACAACAGTATAGTAAGAAACTTTATGAATGAAACTTTTGATATATTGATTGATTTGACCCAAAAAAGAATAGTCCCTTTACGCTTAGTATTATTATTTTCAAAATCACCATTCAAGGTTGGTAGTTTTTCTAATGAAAAAAAACCTTTCTACGACCTTATGATAGAAACTGACCCTGCAGATTATAAAGAATATGTAAATCAAGTGACTAACTACCTGAAAATTTTCGATAAAAATGATTGATTTACCAAAAGGTCACAACATTTTGCTTATTGGTATGATGGGGTGCGGTAAAACTACTATTGGTAAAAAAATGGCTGAAAAAATAGGTTATTCTCATTTAGATACTGATACCTCTATAGCTAATACGCACAGTAAATCAATTCATGAGATTTTCAATAATGAAGGGGAAGATGTTTTTAGAAAAATGGAAAAAGACATCATTAGAGATTTGCCGATAAACCAATGCGTTATAAGCACTGGAGGTGGGATGCCTTGTTATTTTAACAATATAGATTTGTTAAAGCAAAATGGTTTAACCGTCTATTTAGATACTGATGTAGAATTACTTTTTGCTAGATTAAAGAATAAAAATAATCGTCCTTTATTTTCCAATCAAATTGTTCAATTTGAACAATTTTTACAAAATAGAATTTCTTATTATGAAAAAGCACATGTTACTATTCAAGCAACAAACAAAAATCCACATAAAATAATCGATGAAATTTTGGAAAATGTTAATTACTAATTCCTTCAAGCTTAAATAAAAAGGCATAGTCAAATGCAATTTCTTTTAAATATTCAAAACGTCCAGATGCACCACCATGACCGGTATTCATATTGGTTTTGAGTAAAAGTAAATTTTCACCTTTTTTTAATTCTCTTAGTTTCGCTACCCATTTTGCAGGCTCCCAATACTGTACTTGTGAATCGTGAAGTCCTGTAGTTACCAATAAATTAGGATAGTTTTTTTCTTCTACATTATCGTAAGGTGAATATGACTTCATATAGTCATAATAGTCTTTGTTGTTTGGATTTCCCCATTCATCATATTCACCAGTTGTTAATGGTATAGTTTCATCTAACATGGTAGTTATCACATCAACAAATGGCACATGTGCTATTACACCATGGTATAGATTAGGTTCCATGTTTATAACTGCACCCATTAATAACCCCCCAGCACTACCACCTGCTGCATAAAGGTTTTTTTCAGAACAAAAACCTTTTTCAATTAATGCTTTACTGCAATCAATAAAATCATAAAATGAATTTTTCTTATTTAATAATTTTCCATTTTCGTACCACTGTCTACCTAATTCTTCTCCTCCTCTTATGTGAGCAATGGCAAATACAAAACCTCTATTCAGTAAGCTTAGTCTATTGCTGCTAAATGTAGCATCCAAGCTGTAGCCATAAGAGCCATAGGCATAAATTAGAGTAGGATTGCTTTTATCCATTTTAATTCCTTTTTTGTAAACAATGGATATGGGTACTTTCACACCATCTCTAACCTCTGCCCAAATTCTCTCAGAGATAAACTGTTCTGCATCATAGCCTCCTAGGACTTCTTTTGTTTTGAGGGTCTTTGTTTCTCTATTCTCTAGATCATATTCATAAATTGAACCAGGGTTTATCATGGAGGTGTAAGCAAAACGTAGTTTTTTACTATTTAAATTCAAATTAGTTGTTGTTTGAACTACATAAGTCGGTTCATCAAAAGGAATATAGTGTGATTTTAGGTTTTTCAATTCAATAACTTGAAGGTCAACCAATCCATTTTTACGTTCAGAAATAATCATGTAATCTTGAAAAACATCAATCCCCTCAATTAAAGTGCTATCCCTGCCTTCAATGATAGTCTTCCAGTTTTTCTTATCGGTTTTATTTTCATTACAAAATTTGATGGAAAAATTCTTATGGTCTTGATTGGTAACGATGTAAAATCCATTATTATGATGATAAATACTATACTCTAATCCTCTTTCCCTTTTTTGAAATAGAATAGGTGTATTTTGAGGTTCATTTGCATTGATTATTCGATATTCGTCACTTAATGTACTTGATGAATTTATGATAATATAATTTTCAGATTTTGACTTATATACCGAACAATAAAATGTTTCATCAGTTTCTTCATAAACTAACACATCTTCCCTTTGGTTGGTTCCAATTTGGTGTGCGTAAATCTGAAATGAACGAAGAGTTTTCAGATCTTGTTTGACATAAAATAAAGTCTTGTTATCATTTGCCCATGTGACGGACCCTGTAGTTTGTTCTAATGTTTCTGGATATAGTTCACCAGTTTTAAGGTTTTTAATATGTATTTGATAAATTCTTCTTGATAGGGTATCAATACTGTAAGCCATTAGCTCATTGTTGGTGGAGATGTCATAATCCCCAAAATCAAAATAATCATATTTTTCAGCAATTGGATTACAATCGATAAGCAATTCATCTTCACTCCCATTTGTTTTTTTTCTCCAATATTTTGGATATTCATTTCCTTTTTTGAACTCTCTCCAATATATGTAATCGTGCCATTCGTATGGAACACTTTTATCATCTTTTTTTATTCTACTTTTTAGTTCCTTATAAAGCTTCTCTTGAATATTTTCAGTCTCTTCAAGTACTTTATTGGTATAATTATTTTCTGCATTTAGATAGTCTATTACTTTGCTGTCTTTTCTATTGTTGAGCCAGAAATAATTATCTGTTCTTTGGTCATTGTGTATAGAAAGGACTTTAGGATGCTTTTCACATACAGGGGGGGGTATTTTTTCGTTCATATTTAGGTTACATGAAGTTAAAATCAATATTGGTAAAAGAATGTTAAATTTCATCACGGCTAATATAGCACAATAGATAAAATGGCAAGCCCTATTATAAGTTTGTAGCACGTATTGATTCTTTCATAGTGTTTTGCATTGCGTGCATGATGTAGCATATAAATATTTACAGATATTATCAAAAGAGAAATAATGAAATAAATTGATATATAAGTTTCAATTATAATAGGTAATAGTGTTAGAATAGCTAGAATTGAACTAATCATCATGTAAAAAATGATATATTTTGATTTTTTAATACCAAATAATATTGGTATGCTTTTCTCCCCAACTATTAAATCACCTTTAAGAGAGATCATTTTTTTAATGATTTCTCGAGTTAAATCTATGGTTAAAATGTAAGTTGAAAAAATAATTAGCGTTTTGTCAATTTTCATGTATAGCACACTAATTCCTACAAAAAAACTTATCATTAATAATGAGGCACTTATTTCACCAAGTAATGGTTTTTTTCTGAGTTTATGAGAGTATATCCACAAAGCAACATTAAGCATAATTATAAAAATCCAAATTTTATAGTTGATAAGATAAGCTATGATTATACTAGATAAAACACATATTACATAAAGGTTTAAGCAGCTTTTTTTACTTACAATTCTATTAAAATAAGTCTTGTCTGGGTGGTTAATCATATCTTTCTCAAAGTCGTAGAAAGCATTAATTAGATACCCTCCCATAATACTTAGTACAATAGATAAGACATAAAAGTGCGTATCAAGACTTTGAAGTGTGAAAAAAAATCTTTTTCCCGTATTGAACATGAAGATTTGAACGAAATACAGGCTAATTATGACTAAGGATATATTATACCATCTGACAATAGAAAGTAGGGCCAATAATTTTATGAAAATTGACTTTTTTGAGGGTTCTTGTTGAATAGATTTAGAATCTATGGATGACATCTATCTGATAATCACTCAATTTATCTTGAGCTACTTCAAAGTTTTCGGTAAAACCAAGTATAAAACCACCACCACCAGAGCCACATAACTTGAGATAATACGCGTTACTTTCAATTCCTTCTTTCCATAATTGCCTGTAAACCTTTGGAATCATGGGCTGAAAATGTTCATACAAAACCTTTGATAATGACTTTACATTTTTAAGTAATGATTTTCCCTCATTTTTAAGAAAGGCTTCAATACTTGCATCATTATATTTCTTGAACTTGTTTTTAAGCATATTACGAAAACCTTCTTCTTTACATCTTTCAAGAAAATGTTGAACTAATGGTTGAGTATTACCAACTTGACCAGTATTTAATAAAAATATGGCTCCTTTACCTTCTACAGAATCGGGAATACCAACAGTACCTATTTCATTTTTAGATTTAATAAGGACAGGAATCTTTAAATAACATATTAAAGGATCCAATCCTGAACTTGTACCATGGTAATAGCTTTCAAGACTACTGAATATTTTTTTGAGAACTAAGATATCTTCATTTGAAATCTGCTTATTTGCATCAATCTTATTAGTTCCACAATACTTATCATAAATTGCTGCTACAATTGCGCCAGAACTACCAATGCCAAAACCTTGAGGAATAGACGAATCAAAATATAGACCTTGATCTAATTCTTCTTTAAACTTGTCTAAGTTGAGGTCGCATGGTAAATTTCCTTCTTTATTTAGAGAAACTAGATGATTGTAATAATTCAACAATGATTGGTTAGATTTTGTTGAATATGAAGAAGGACTTTTACTGTATAAAAATTGACCATTATAATCAGTGTAAGGGATTGATAAGCCCATAGAATCTTGAATAATACCATATTCTCCAAAAAGAAGAATTTTTCCATAGTATAAAGATTCTTTAATCATAGTTTGCATCAATTAATTTGGTTCCCTGACCAATATGATCACAAATATACTGCTCATTTTCGCAATAAACAATTAATTCCTTTTTAATAAAATCAAGTACTTGTTGTGAATAAAGCTTTGGATAAAGCAAATGAACATTTGCTCCAGCATCTAAAGTGAAACTAATTGGAATATCAGAATTGTTTCTGTATTCCCATATTTTATTGATGGCAGCTAATGTTCCCTCTCTCATTAGTATGAAGTATGGATTGGAGGTCATCATCATAGCGTGAAGTGTAAGTGCTTCACTCTCAGTAATTTGAATAAAACTATTGATATCACCATCTTTTAAGGCTTGAAGTAATATTCTGATGTTGTTTTGAGCTTGTAAAAATCGTTGTTCGGCAAAAGGATGATTTTTCATTAATCCATGACCAACTGTAGAACTGACCTTTTTTTGTCCTTTATCAATAAGTAAAATAGTGTCTTGGTAACTTTTAAAAACATCATTAACATTATTGTAAGCCGTCCCATATAAATCTGATGAATTTTTAATATCTTGATGATTCCCCCAGATAGCTAAAGGTCCGTAAATAGACCTACAAGCACTGCCTGAGCCCAAACGACTTAGGAATGATGCTTTATCCATGACTTGTTGAGTAGTAAGCTCAGCTATTTTTTGTTCAAGTTGTACAATAGCATANGCTAATGCACTAAAACCTGATGCGGAAGAAGCTATTCCACTACTGTGAGGAAATGTATTTCTGGTTTCAATTTTTAGTCTATAGTCAAAAATATAAGGAATGTAATCTTTTACTCTTTCAAAAAACTGTTCAATCTTAGGTAAGAATTGAGTGTTCTTTTTATTGTCAACAAAAAGGTCTATTTCAAATTTTGAAGCTTTTTCAAAATTAAGCTTGGTTATAGTATGGCAATTATTTAATGTAAAGCTAACTGATGTATTTGTAGGAATTTGTATTGGTTTTTTACCCCAGTATTTTACCAATGCAATGTTTGATGGGCTTTGAACAGAAATGGAACCTTTTTTAATGATTTGGCCATTTGGTTTGTATGTGAATTTTGTTTCGCTCATGATATGATCATATCTTCAAATGAAAATACTGTATTAAATCCTTTTTCGTGAAAATAGGTATGATTTTTTCTTGTTGCTAGAATGAAATCACCTCCCCAAGCACCTAAAGATTTAATCGCACCAGGGTAATCATCAAAAATTTTTTCTTTAATAGGGGTTTGATTTAAACACTTTCCAATTAGCTTTTCATGGTTGTCAATAAGTGTTTCAAAATCATTTAAATCATGACATTTAATAATGGCATCAGTTAATTTACTAGCGTAATTTATGTCTTGGCTACCTATAAATGNCTTGTTGAATTTATCTACTTCAGTTTGACTATTTTGTTTTTTATTAAGAAAAACAAACAGAATTTCGTTTTTAAAATCAGGATTCCATTTCATAGTGTTGAATTGAGCCTGATCATGGTTTTTAAGTGTATAAGTGATAGGTAGATCAGATCCAGCGCAAGCAACATCATATCCGCTACCATTTGAAACGGAAAAATGTAATTTCATTGGATTTATTTCATATAATTTTGAAATATTCCAAATTAGCGTGGAGCTTGTACCAAGCCCCCAATTTCTTTCAAAATTTAGATTAGTAACAATTTCTCCAGATTTNACTTTTGANTCATTACCTAAATGTTGTGCTTNGACTAATATCTTGAGAAGAAATTCAGCTTTTTGGTCATTACTTGTATTAATTATCTCAGATTTATTAAGGTCAAATGTTGCATTAAACCAGGTTTTGTTNTTGTTNTCTAGACTGTTCCATACTAATAATGAATCATTTTTTGTTTTATCGTAATGCAATGATTGACCAAATTTAGTTGGTATAGCAAGAGATTTAGCTCCTTTAAGAATTAAATACTCTCCTGTGATAAGTAGTTTTCCGTTAGCGTGGAAGGACTTCAAGAACCCTGATTCACTTTAGATTTGTTCTTAATACCTCTTAGATTGCAAAATTCATCTACAACATCTCTGTGTGAAACAACTTTATCCCTAAAATGAAATTTGATTTTTTCTCGTTCTTCTTCAGTAGCCCCTAATTGATTTANGATGTTTAATAAGTGCATTTTCATGTGACCTTTCTGTATACCCGTAGTTACTAAAGATCTTACTGCACCAAAATTTTGGGCTAGTCCTACTGCTGCCATAATTTTCATCAAATCTTGAGCATTTGGATTACCCAATAATTGATGAGAAAACTTAACCATAGGATGCAGCGCAGTTAAACCGCCAATAGTGCCAACNGCAATNGGTATTTCAATCCAAAATTTAAACTGGCCATCTTTTATGTCAACATGTGTTAANCTTCGATACTGCCCAGATTTAGAGGCGTAAGTATGTCCACATGCTTCAATAGCTCTAAAATCGTTTCCAGTTGCTATGACTACAGCATCAATACCATTAAAAATACCTTTATTGTGTGTAGTTGCTCTGTAAGGCTCAATGTTAGCAACATGAATGGCTTGTTCAAACTTTTTAGCAAATTCGTTTGGATCAATACTTGGGTCTACATTTAATTCTTCAATTGGACATGANACTTCACATTTAACCAAACATTCAGGTGTGTAATTACTTAAAATNCACATAATAATCACAACACGTTTATCCTCATCTGTAAAATTACTTTCTTGAATTTCTCTTTCAAGAATTTTGGAAAATTTTTCTAGTAGGCTGTTGATGAAATTGGCTCCCATCGCTTCACAAGTCTCAAATTTAGCTACAAGCTGATAGTAATTTGGTTCTAAGTCTGTTTTATTNACTATGTCNATATCTAAAATCCCACCTCCACGAGCTCTCATGTTTGCCGTCATTTTTTCAGTTTCTTGAAAAAACTTAGGCTTAATTAGTTCAAATAATGCTTTTAATTTTTTAAAATCACCATACCAAGCGAAATGCACATGACCTATTTTAGTAGTGGAGATTACTTCNNATTTAAATCCACCTCTTTCTAACCAAAATGATGCGTTTTTAGCAGCAGCNGCAACTACAGAACTTTCTTCGATAGCCATTGGTATACAAAAAACTCTATTGTTAATTAAGAAGTTGGGTGCAATACCAAATGGAATGTAAAAGTTAGTTATGGTATTTTCAATGAATTCNTCATGTATCTTTTGTACATTTTTGTCCTCATGCCAATAGCTTTTCAGTAACCCTATACATCTGTCATCGCCACCAAGATATTCATTGGCAATCCATTCCATCTTAGCTTCTTTAGATAGCTTTGAAAATCCTTTAATTGGTTTTGGTGTCATAAAAAATTTTTTGCAAATGTAAATTAATTTAAAATCTTTTTGTTTAAAAAAACAATAGCAAAGTTAAACAAAATTTACTAAATAAATATACTAACATTCAATTTCAGTATTTTTTACTAAATATTGGTTTTATAGATTTCATGATTAATTTAGTGTGCTAATCTTATTATTTGATTTCAAAAGTATTCAATTTTAATCATAATTATCAATGACACAAAAAACAAACTACTCAGCCTTATCTACCTTAGTAACCGTATTCTTTTTTTGGGGTTTTATAGCTGCTTCAAATGGAGTATTTATTCCATTTTGTAAAACTTATTTTAATATTGATCAATTCCAATCTCAGTTGGTTGATTTTGCATTTTATGGTGCTTATTATTTTGGAGCNTTAGCTTTATTTGTGGTTTCCAGTACAACAGGAAAAGATGTTTTAAATAAATGGGGTTATAAAAATGGNATTATCTACGGATTACTTATATCCTCTNTAGGTGCGTTGGCCGTGTTGCCGGCAGTAAATAATGCACAAATGGGCGATGCACAGGTATTTTACTATGTATTAATTGCCTATTTCATTGTGGCACTAGGATTTTCCTTACAACAAACTGCGGCTCAACCATTTGCTATTTCTCTCGGTGATCCAGCCAAAGGTTCTCATAGACTTAACCTAGCTGGAGGTGTCAATTCTTTTGGTACCACCATTGGTCCAATTGTAGTGGCATTAATAATTTTTGGAAGTACTCCTCTAAGTGGAGATGAATTAAATAATCTCATTAATAAAGGCGAAATTCAAATCTCAACCATACAGTATTTATACTTAGGAGTTACAGCTCTCTTCTTAGGAGCTGCAGCTTTATTTTATTTTTCTAAAAAATTACCATCAGCTGATGGTGAAACTACTTTTGAAACAGCCAGAAAGGCNATGGTAATTTTGTTGTTAATAACAGTAGTTATAAGTGTATGTTTTGCACTAGTATTTGTATCTTATGGTTCAACTAATTTTAGTTTTTTTAAAGAGCATCTTGAAGAAAAAAGATTGCTTTTACTAGTGATTTCTTTATTAATTATTTTGGTTGGATTAATTTTCGCTTATTGGCAATCTGCTAAGAATCCATCTGGATGGGGTGCTATGCAAAAACCTCAATTGTTACTGGGTATGATAGCCATTTTCACTTATGTTGGGGTAGAAGTAACTATACAAAGTAATTTAGGTGAACTACTCAAGTTTGTTGCAGATGAAACAAAAAAACTAAATCCACTAGGTCTTAAAGTAATGAATGATGCTGAAATTGCCCCTTACATATCATTGTATTGGGGCGGTTTAATGATAGGCAGATGGGTTGGTGCNATTACTGTATTTAATCCANCTAAAGGTTTAAAAAAAGTACTTTACATATTGGTGCCTTATATAGCATTTGGTGTCATTCTTCTAGTAAACTTTGGTGCTTATNCATTGGTAGATATAGTGGCTTTTTCAATTTGTGTTGCAGTTCAAATTGGCGGTTTCTTTCTTGCCAAGGATGCTCCTGTTCGTACATTGAAAATTTTTAGTTTACTAGGTGTAATAGGGATGTTAATTGGTCTTTTTGCTCATGGAAACTTAGCCCTTTATGCCTTTTTATGTGGTGGTTTNTTTTGCTCAATTATGTGGCCNTGTATTTTTTCATTAAGTATCAGAAATCTTGGGAAGTACACTTCTCAGGGTTCAGCTTTTTTAATAATGATGATTTTAGGTGGAGCAATTATTCCTCCTATACAGGGTAAGTTGGCAGATATAATTGGAATTCAACCTTCATATTGGATAGCTGTTTTTTGTTTTCTTTATTTGTTAATTTACGCATACATGACTAAAAATGTACTAGCAAAACAAGGTGTTGAGACTGATTAAATATTTCTTTTACATTTCTTTATTTTCTACAATTACTTGTTGTAGTAAAAGTAATANTGATGTTCTTAAATACATCAATCCTTTTATTGGAACTGGAGCACATGGACATACATTTCCAGGTCCGACTAGGCCATTTGGCATGGTTCAAATAGGTCCTGACACCCGAATTGAAGGTTGGGATGGTTGTTCAGGTTATCATTACTCTGATAGTATTATATATGGATTTTCTCATACACACCTTAGTGGTACTGGTATTGGTGATTATTGCGATTTACTTATTATGCCATTCTCAGGGGAACTTACTTTTAATAATGGATATAATGATAACAATGAGTTATGTTATTCCTCATTATTTGATAAGAAAAATGAGATGGCCAAAGCAGGTTATTATGAAGTCGAGCTTGCTAAACACCAAATCACTGCAAAGTTAACATGTACTGAGAGGGTAGGAATACATAAATATTCCTACAAAAACACAAAGGATGCAAGGTTAATTATTGATTTGGAACATCGAGATAAGCTATTAGATTGGAAATTATCAATAAATGAAGATAACCAACTGACAGGCAGTAGAATTTCAAGCTCTTGGGCCAATAAACAATTTTTCTATTTCTGTATAGATTTCTCATCTGATTATCAGGTTGAATTCAATAACACAAATGCTCCAACTAAGGCTGTCATTACTTTTAAAAATTTGGATAAAGATGAATTANTGGTGAAAGTTGGAATTTCAACTGTTAGTGAAGAAAATGCCAAAAATAATCTCATGCATGAAGCGTCACACTGGGATTTTGATCAATACAGAATTGAGGCTGAAGATAGCTGGAGAAAAGAAATGGATAAAATTCAAATTGAAACCAATCATGATAGCATTAAGACTATTTTTTACACCTCACTTTACCATAGTATTATAGCACCAAACTTGATAAGTGATGTAGATGGATCCTATAGAGGTACAGATTTTAAAATTCACCACGATGATAAGCCTAATTATACTGTTTTTTCATTGTGGGATACCTTTAGATCTACGCATCCTCTTTATAATATTTTGTATAGAGATAAAACAGCTTTGTTTCTCAACACCTTTAATAATCAATATAAAAATGGTGGTCAACTGCCAATTTGGGAGTTATCAGCCAATTATACAGGTTGTATGATAGGTTATCACTCTGTTTCAGCTATAGTTGATGCTTATGCTAAAGGAATTCAGTTTAATGATTATGGTTCATTATACAATGGTATGTTATCCATTGCTAATAGAAATATTTTGGGTATACCCTCTTATTTAAAACATGGATATATTCCTTCTCATGACGAATCGGAATCTGTTTCTAAAACATTAGAGTATGCCTATGATGATTGGTGCATAGCTCAATTAGCAAAGGAAATGAATGATTCTTTATCTTTTAATTCATTCATATCAAGGGCACAATCCTATAAAAATATATTTAATCCTGAAACTGGATTTATGCAACCTAAATACAATGGAACTTGGAAGTCCGATTTTATTCCTTCAGAAGTGAATTTTAATTACACTGAAGCAAATGGTTGGCAATATGCATTCTTTGTTCCTCATGATATTTCAGGTTTAATTGAAGGTCATGGTGGTAAAGATAATTTTGAACAACATTTAGATGGTCTTTTTAATAATGATTCTGAACTTGAGGGGAGACATCAAGCTGACATTACTGGTTTAATTGGTCAATACGCTCACGGTAATGAGCCTAGTCATCATATGGCTTATTTATACAATTGTATTGGAAAGCCAGAAAAGGCACAATATATGGTACATAAAATTTTAAATGATATGTATTACTCNTCTCCAACTGGTATTGTTGGGAATGAAGATTGTGGTCAAATGTCTTCATGGTATGTGCTCAGTGCAATAGGTTTATTTGATATTAATCCNGGAGATCCTTACTATGTGATACAAACTCCATTGGTTAATAAGGCTTCGCTAAAATTAGAAAATGGAAATTCTTTTTCCATTAAAAAAACAGGCATAGAAAATGACGAAATTTATATTGCTAAAGTTGAGTTAAATGGAAAAGTTATGGATAGAAATTACTTGCACATAGATGAAATTATGAAAGGAGGAGAATTGGTTGTTTATACTACGTCTGATACATCTAATAGTTGGTCCATTAATGATTATTACATCACCAAAATATCTTCAAATATTATTACTCCTAATCCTGTAATAAAAGCAAAGTCTAAAACATTCATGGATACGCTTAGTATATCAATGGATTGCTATCAATGTGACTCTATTCTTTATGGATTTGGTGAAAACAATATGTCTACTTTTTATAAAAATCCGATTATAATTTCTAATTCTACTTCAATTAACGCAGTAGCATATTTTAATGGTATAAAAAGTAAAATAGAGAATGCAACATATATTAAACATGATAAAGACTATGAAATTGGTTTAAAAAACAAGTACAGTAACCAATATACAGGTGGTGGAGCTAAGGCATTAATAGATGGTTTAACTGGCCCGAATAATTTCATGACTGGCCTATGGCAAGGATATCATAATGTAGATTTTGAAGCAATTGTTGATTTAAAAAATCCAACAAAAATTAATTCGATTAGTGTTGGAGCTTTGCAAGATATACGTTCATGGATTTGGTTTCCTAAAGAAGTAGATTTTTATGTTTCAAAAGATGGAAAAGAATTTCACTTTGTAGATAAGAAAGTGCATGTCTTCCCAGATAATGATGAAAGATCGATGACTCATGTTTTTGAATCTAAATTAAGCAAATCAACATTCGGGAGATACGTGAAAGTGGTGGCGAAAAATTATGGAAAATGTCCTAATTGGCACTTAGGGGCTGGAGGCGATACTTGGCTATTTTTTGACGAAATAAGAATTAACTAATTCATTCCCATTCAAACTCATAATTACTTTTAATGAGTTCGGCTCTATTGTCATCATGTAATGCAAAATCAAACCCCGAATACATACTGTAGCTTCCAACCTCGCCAGCTACATTCATTGCTATGAAACCTACTTGTAAATTCTCTAGTGAATGGGATGATTTTTTAATTCGTTCAATGGCAACTTTACAAGCCTCTTCAGGTGTAAGACCATTTCTCATTTGTTCTACTATGGTGTGGCTACCGCAAATTTTAATGATAGCTTCTCCAAGACCAGTGGCACATGCAGCTCCAATTTCAGGATCTACAAAAATTCCTGCTCCAATTATGGGTGAATCGCCAACGCGTCCATGCTTTTTGTATGCCCATCCACTTGTTGTACATCCAGCAGCTAAATTTCCATTTTCATCCTGAGCAATCATCGCAATAGTATCATGATTTTCATGATTGATAACTGGTAGATTTAATGTTTTTTTATCTTTCCATTCTTGCCATTTTTGCAATGAGCTATCAGTGAGTAAATTTTTGTGTTTAAACCCTTGCTCCAAAGCAAATTCATATGCTCCTTTACCACTTAACATAACATGTGGTGTTTCTTCCATGACTTTTCTTGCGACAGAAATTGGATGTTCAATATTTTGGAGGTAAGTAACAGATCCACAATTGTAATTATGATCCATTATGGATGCATCCAACGTAACTAGCCCATTAGCATCTGGCATTCCACCCAAACCGACACTTGTATTCTCTGGATCAGACTCTGTTATGTTTAGTCCTTTCTCAATAGCATTTATGGCAGAGCCATTAGATTTTAGTATTTGAAAAGCTTCCTTATTGGCATCTATACCAGAGACCCATGTAGAAATAACTTTAATTTCTTTGGATTTTGTCAATAAAATTGGCTGTTCATTATTACTTGAACTAATATTTGAACAGCTATTGGTGATTAAGGCTGCAGAACCAAGTGCACCAACTTTTACAAAATCTCTTCTTTTCACAACTTTAAATTAATACTAAAGAATATAAGAAAATGAACTTATAACTTAATAAGTAGTATTGTTGTATATGTTAAATTAACTTATTGGTTAATTCGTTAGGAAAAATTACAGTGGGTTCAAATGATTTTGCTTTTTCAAAATCCATGGTGGCATATGAAATGATAATTACTATATCACCTTTAGCAACTCTTCTTGCAGCAGGCCCATTTAGTGCTATTTCACCAGAACCTCTTTTACCGGGAATGACATAAGTTTCTAATCTTTCACCATTATTAATGTTAACTATCTGCACTTTTTCACCAGCAATCAAGTTAGCAGCTTCCATTAAATCAAGATCAATAGTAATACTGCCAATGTAGTTTAGGTCAGCATCAGTGACTTTTACTCTGTGAATTTTTGATTTTAACACTTCAATTGTCATGCCGCAAATGTAAAATATTTATTATAAATCAAATTTAAATATCTACTAAAAATTATATTCTGAAAAATCTCTGCTAAATTCTTCATTTTCAAAATTTACGTCAGTTTTTAAATTTTTATAATGATACTTTTCATACAGGCCATTTTCATCATGTATGAGCTGATATATTGGAAAATAATTTTCTGTATCTATTAANAGTANAGCTTTTTTGGCGTAAACATTATTGATTGTAATTAAGTCATCTTNATCNAAAATGTCATCGTCATCATAATCTTTATTGTANTCTCTNAGTTTTCCAATATTNAGNAATTGGCTTCTNGAAATTGTATATAGTGTTTCCCCTTTTTTNGGNGTATAATTNATGGTTTTATAGTCANNATATTCAATTGTAATCTTATGGCATTTTCTTTCGTTCCATTTGTACAAACCATTGTAAGTAGTCATTTCGTAAAGTAAATCCCCATATTGATTTTGGTATTTTTTAAACATGTTGCTCAATAACATGAATCCAGCTTCTCTTACGGAATGATGCCCACCAGCTANTAGAATATTATTGTCAGGGTCCAATGAAATACTGAAATATGGAAATGAATTGGGGTTAATTAGAGCACGATTTTCATTTATTCCTTCAATATATAACACTTCAGACCCAGGTCTTGGCTTGTCATTTTTTATGTAAAGTTTAAATGGTACATTTTGAATTTTTGCATAAAATTCACCATCCGTATAACCCTTTTCATTTCTTTCACTTCTATACATTGTAAACTCTAATTGGTTGTGTTTGTCAATGGCATCAATCATTTTTTGGATTAATCCTTTTTTAAAGTCAATGTCTTGAGCAGGAATGCTAACAGAAAAAATAAAAACCACTAATAAATTGAAGAATTTAAACTTCATGAATAAAGTATTTGCTTTCGAATCTTATTTGTTTCCCATAAACGCCATTTTCAGCTCTTTTTCCAGCNCTAATAACCATACTAATTTCAGCGGGAGAACTTAAACCAAGTAGTTTTTTAATTCTTGTAGAATCCATTCCTTCCATAGGACAGCTGTCATATCCATAAGCCCTAAGTGAAAGCATTAAATTTTCACATGCTAAAGCAGTTGATTTGTGAGCCCAAACCGCCATGCCTTTTTTGTTGTAAGGTTCTCTAGGTGTTGGCTTTTTTAGTCCTCTGAATTCCATGGCTATTTTTTTGATGTACCCTTTAATGGATAAAAATCCTTGTTGATAAGCAAGTGGAACAATTTTTCCATAGTATTTTTTCACTGACTTCGGTGCTTTTTCACCCATTTCATCAATTAGAGATAACATTCTTTTTTGATTCACTTTCCAAAAATCTGGCCTTGCCACAGCTACCACTAGTTCTTGTGCAGTAGATGCTGCTGGTTGTCCCAAACAATAGCTTATTAACTTTTCCTTTTTTTCTATACTGCGTACCCAATAAAATTCCCAAGGTTGAAGATTGGAAGAATTGGGAGCTAACAAAGTTAATTCCAAACATTCACGCATATCCTTTTCTAATACGGGTTCATCTTTGAAATTCCGTACACTTCGTCTACTTTTAACTGCCTTGATGAATTCTTCTTTATCTATGATAGGAACTTCTTCAATATGCTTGTTTTTAGTTTCGAAAAGCTCGTTTAAAATTGGTTTACCCATTACAAAAATTATTTTGAAGCGTAATAATAGGAAAAGAACTTAAAAATATTACGTTCTCCTTTTATATATTCATAAATAATTAAATTCGTTTTAAATATTATTTATGGATATTTTAATCATTATAATTTTAATTGTCTTGTTATTTGCCGTTGTTTTTTTAATNGCGCGAAAGAAGGATGATGGTGGAAAGTCTCAAGAGTTATTGGTTCAACTCAATGCTGAATTAAGAAAAGAAATTCAAGAGGTTAGGAAGGAATTAAGTCAAGATGCAGAGAAAAGTCGATTGGAAATTGATCAAAAGCTTACTGGGATTAATAAGGAAATCAATGATTTTCATAAATCATCCAAAACAGANATGCAAAAACAATTTGCAGATTCTAATAAAGTAATTACAGAAGTAACTAAAGAGTTAGAAAAAATAAAAGGCACCAATGAACAAGTNTTGAGTTTTGCTAATCAGATGAAGACATTAGAAAAAATTTTAGGTAACCAAAAGCAACGAGGTATTCTTGGCGAAATNCAACTGGAGAATTTATTNGCNAATGTATTGCCTCCAGANCTTTTTCAAATGCAATACAGTTTCTCTAGNGGTGAGGCAGTTGATGCCATCGTTCGAGCAGGAGAGTATATTATNCCNGTTGATGCNAAATTTTCATTGGATAATTATAANAAGATGGTAGAAAGTTCTGATGCTGCTGAAATTGCTGTATTAGAAAAACGTTTTAAAGAAGACATAAAGTCACGCATTGATGAAACAGCTAAATATATTCGTCCAACTGAAAAAACAACAGATTATGCCTACATGTTTATTCCTGCAGATGGTTTGTATCAAGATTTATTGAANAGTAGGGTAGGTACGCTTCAAATTAATTCTAGAGATTTAGTTTCTTATGCTTATACCAAAAAGGTCATGATTGTCTCTCCAATGAGTTTGTTTCCTATGTTGCAAATCACAGTNAAAGCATTACATAATTTAAAAATTGAAAACTCCATAAAAGATATCATGAAAAATATCGATAAGCTAGGTAATCACCTCAATGCTTATAAAACTTACCATGATAAATTAGGGAATACATTGGGTACAGCAGTTAACCACTACAATCGGTCTTCTTCAGAGTTTAAAAAGATTGATAAAGACGTTATTAAAATTTCGGAGGGAAATACGCAAATTGGGTTCGATGGAGAACTGCTTGATCGTCCTTTGTTAGATAATGAGGGGTAGTGCCATTTTGTGAATAACTATTCTTGAACGATAGTTTTATTTTTTTGCTAAAAAGTGGAAATTTAGTTTGTCGTGAATAAATTAAAGAACATATATAAAAATCAAGAGTTAAGTTTCTATTCATTGGATAATGATGTGTTGTCTATCCCGTTTTATGAGTCTAAAGTACCTGCTGGATTTCCTTCTCCTGCAGCAGATTTTATGGATTTAGATTTGAATTTGCAGGAGTACTTAGTACAGCATCCATCAGCTACTTTTTGTGTTCGTGTTACGGGAGATTCTATGCAAAATGCAGGTATTTTTAGTGGTGATGTAATGGTGGTAGATCGTGCATTAGAGCCTAAAAACAACACGATTGTTTTAGCTGTTTTAGACGGTGAATTCACTGTGAAAAGAATACAAAAAAAAGGAAGACAACTTTTTTTGAAGCCAGAAAATGAAACATTTAAGCCAATACAGATTACAGAAGAAATGGACTTTAAGGTCTGGGGAGTAGTTACGCATATCATACATAAGGTATGATTGCGCTGGTAGATTGTAATAATTTTTATGCTTCTTGTGAGCGCGTTTTTCAACCNAAGTTAGAAAACAAGCCTATTGTTGTATTATCCAATAATGATGGATGTGTAATCGCTAGAAGTAATGAAGCTAAAGCATTAGGGATAAAAATGGGGGCTCCCGCTTTTAAAATGCAATCCATCTTTGATCGATACGCTGTACATGTTTTTTCCTCAAATTTTGCACTTTACGGAGATTTATCCAATCGTGTAATGAATATACTAACAGAAAGTGTACCTGCTATAGAAATTTACTCTATTGACGAAGCTTTTTTAGATTTAGAGGGAGTAATGAAACCTCGTCAATTTTCTATTGACTTAAGGGCGAAAGTTAAACAATGGACGGGTATACCGGTATCTGTAGGTATTGCTCCTACAAAAACATTAGCTAAAGTAGCTAACCATGTAGCTAAAAAGTATAAAAAAGAGGGTGTTTTTGTAATGAAGTCCTCCAAGACCATTAACGAGGTGTTAAAATATATTCCTGTAGATGAGCTTTGGGGTGTAGGGCGTCAGTACGCGAAGTTTTTAATGGAAAGAGGTTTTCATACAGCTCATGATTTAGCTCATGGTAGTGAATCATGGATTAAGAGAAACATGACTGTTAATGGACTAAGAATGGTAAAGGAGCTTAAAGGAATAAGTTGTTATACTATTGAGTGTGAAACAGCCAGAAAAAAGAATATTTGTACGTCACGATCTTTTGGCATAGAAGCTAAAGAGTTACATGAATTAAAAGAAGCCATTGCTACTTATGCCAACACGTGCGCTATCAAGCTTAGAAAAGAAAAAAGTTTAGCTCATTCTATTTGTGTTTTTGTTAGAACTAATCCTTTTAAAGAATCCGCAAAGCAATACAATGCCTCTCAAAAAGCTATGCTAGCTGTTCCGACAAATGATGGCATGGAAATTACCAAACAAGCTTTAGCCGTACTTGAACGATTATACAAAAAGGGATTTAACTATAAAAAAGCAGGTGTAATTGTGGGTGATATTGTTCCTGATTACTCTCGTCAATTGAGTTTTTTTTATCAACAAGATATATTAAGGCGCCAACGTGTTATGAATTCATTGGATTACATTAACACTACTATGGGCAGAGATAAAGTACGATTGGCTATACAAGGATTTGATCGAAAATGGAGATTAAAACAAGAAAAATTATCACCTTGCTATACCACTAGGTTTACAGATATGTTACAAGTTAATTTAGATCAGTAAATTGGTTCAAAATAGCCAAAAAAATAAAAGGTCAAATCAAAATTTGTCTTACGTCTTCTTTATTATTTAAGTAGTCACTAAAGAACCCACGTGCCTTCATTCTTTCAATAAGCCCATCTAATTCATTTGCTTTTTGGACTTCTATACCTACAATGGCAACACCGGTTTCTTTGTAATGTTTTTTAGTATACTCAAAATGAGTTATGTCATCATTTGGGCCTAGAACATCTGCTAAAAATTCTTTTAGAGCACCAGCTCTTTGAGGAAGTTTAATTAAAAAGTAATGCTTTAAATTTCTATAAAGGAGTGCCTTTTCCTTGATCTCAGACATTCTTGAAATATCATTATTACTTCCACATATAAGACAAACTACATGCTGATTTATAAATTTATCTTGATAAAGTTCTAAAGCTGCTACACTAATTGCTCCTGCAGGCTCAACAACGATAGCATCTTTGTTATACATATTGAGAATAGTTTGGCAAATTTTACCTTCAGGAACAAGAAGCATTTCATCTAAGTATTCTCGGCAAAGGTTATATGATATTTCACCAACTCTTTTTACAGATGCCCCATCAACAAAAGGATCGATTTTATCTAATGATGTTACAGTATTATTAGTCAAAGATTTGGACATAGATGGAGCTCCCTCTGGTTCAACACCAATAATTTTAGTTTCAGGAGATAATTGTTTAAATACACTTAGTACCCCAGAAATTAAACCTCCTCCACCAACAGGAACAATTATGGTATCAATTTTTTCATTTGCTTGTTCTAAAATTTCTAAAGCTAATGTNGCTTGACCCTCAATAACAGATTCGTCATCAAAGGGGTGTATGAAAGTTTTGTTGTTTTTATTGCAATATTTCTTTGCAGCTTCATAAGCGTCATCATAGGTGTCTCCATCAAGTATTACCTTAACATATTTCCCTCCAAACATATTTA
Organism: Crocinitomicaceae bacterium; assembly: GCA_002727735.1. Taxonomy (GTDB): domain Bacteria; phylum Bacteroidota; class Bacteroidia; order Flavobacteriales_D; family Parvicellaceae. The sequence continues at coordinate 3,175 of PBXW01000035.1, read as the reverse complement.
CTTGCTCAATTTTTTGTCTAGGAGTGATGGTAGGCATAAAAATTACACCTTCTATCTTCAATAGATTACATGATTTTGCAACACCCTGAGCATGGTTCCCAGCACTTGAGCAAACTACACCCTTATTTCTCTCATTATTATTAAGTGAACTTATTTTGTTGTACGCGCCTCTAATTTTGAAAGAGCGAACTTCTTGCAAATCTTCTCTTTTCAACCATAATTTAGTCTTGGTTAATTGACTTAATCGTTCATTATACTGAAATGGTGTTTTACGTACAGTTTCTTTAAGTCTATGACTAGCTTTTTTTACATTTTCTATTTCAGTCAATTGGTATTTCATGCACTGATTTTTTTCATCGCTATCATTGATTTTCTCAATTCCTTGCCAATTATTTCAACAGGATGATTTCTGATTTCTTCATTTATTTTTATTAGTTCTTGATTATCTACACCATTTTCAGATGTAAATTTTTGACCAATATGTTTTACTGTAATGTTGGTGTAAAAATCTGCTAATAGTGGCTTACATGCATGGTCAAATAAGTAGCATCCATATTCTGCTGTATCAGAAATAATATTGTTCATTTCAAATAATTTTTTCCTGGCTATTGTATTGGCTATAAGTGGAGCCTCATGAAGTGACTCATAATATGCTGAAGCATCTTTTATTCCAGCATCAGTCATGGTTTCAAAGGCCAACTCAACACCAGCTCTCACTAAGGCTACCAGTAATAGCCCATGATCAAAATATTCTTGTTCACTTATGTTGTTAGAGGTGACAGCCGTTTTTTCAAAAGATGTTTCACCTGTTTCTGCTCTCCACTTTAATAAATTCACATCATTATTCTTCCAATCTTCCATCATTGTTGAGGAAAAAGTTCCGGATAAAATATCATCCATGTGTTGATGAAATAAAGGTTTCATTATTTGCTTTAAGTCTTCAGATAGGCGATAAGCTTCAATTTTAGCTGGATTTGATAGTCTATCCATCATGTTGGTGATACCACCGTGCTTTAGTGCTTCAGTTATTGTTTCCCAACCATACTGTATTAGCTTTGCTGCATAGGATGGTTCAACACCCAATTCTACCATTTTATTAAAAGAAAGTATAGATCCTGTTTGTAGAACACCACATAGGATAGTTTGTTCACCCATTAGATCTGATTTTACTTCTGCAATAAAAGATGATTCTAATACTCCTGCTCGGTGTCCACCAGTCGCAACAGCATAAGCCTTAGCATAAGCTAGACCATTTCCAAATGGATCATTCTCATNATGAACAGCAATTAAAGTGGGTACGCCAAACCCTCTTAAATACTCTTGTCTTACTTCAGTTCCAGGACATTTTGGGGCTACCATAATTACTGTNATATCTTTTCTTATCTCAATTCCTTCTTCAACAATNTTAAANCCATGTGAATAAGATAAAATGGTATTTTTTTTCATTAATGGAATTACTGNACTNACTACTTGNGTNTGATTTTTATCAGGAGTTAAGTTAATCACCATNTCAGCATCTGGAATCATTTCTTCATAGGTNCCCACACTAAATTCATTGTCAACAGCATTTTGANNGGANGTTCTNTTGTTTTCAATNGCAGATTNTCTNAAAGCNTAGCTNANATTNAAACCAGAGTCTCTCATATTTAACCCTTGATTTAGACCTTGAGCACCACACCCTACTATTACAATTTTTTTATCTTTCAAAAGATCTACCTCATCACTGAATTCATCTGAATTCATAAACCTACACTTACCTAATTGTAATTGTTGTTCTCTTATTGATAGTTTGTTAAAGTAATTTTTCATTATTTATTTTTTTCTAGTATTTCTGTTATTCTCATAGGTTCTTTAGTTACCGAAATTCTTCCTGATCTAACAAATTGTAAAATTCCAAAAGGAGCTAAATCAGTATATACTTTCTCAGTCTCTTCTCTTTTGCCTGTTTTTTCTATCACAAAATATTCTGGAGAAACCATTACAATACTTGCATGACTATTCTTTATAATGGTATGTACCTTTTTCTTTTGAAATAAGGCTTCGGTTTTTACCTTATATAATGCTGACTCTTGAAAAATGGTTTCTACATCGGTATGATAATATGCAGCAATTACTTCTACTTGCTTTTCCAATTGAGTAATTACTTTTTTGATCAATTCTTCTTCTGTCTTAAGTACAATTACAAAACGGAAAATATCTTCAATCTCACATGGTGAGCTATTAATGCTATCAATACTTAGGTGTCTTTTTAGAAATATTGCAGAAATTCTATTTAGTAACCCTAAATTGTTTTCAGTATAGATAGAAACGGTAAATTTTTTCACTTTTTTCATTTATGATAATCTTATATTAGAAACTGATTCGCCTGTTGGTATCATTGGAAAAACATTGTCTTCTTTTTCCACACAAACTTCTAAGAAACATGGCTTTTTTGATTGAATCATTTTTTTAACAGCATTTTTTAATCCAGATCTCTTCTCAACTTTTTCACCATCTATATAATATCCTTTTGCTATGGTAACAAAGTCAGGATTTACTAGTTCAGTAGATGCATATCTTTTATCAAAAAATAATTGTTGCCATTGTCTTACCATTCCAAGAAAGTTGTTGTTTAATACAACTATCTTAACTGCAGCACCTGTTTGGAATATAGTTCCCAATTCCTGTATGGTCATTTGATAACCTCCATCTCCAATTATAGCGACTACTTCTCTTTCAGGCGCGCCCATTTTTGCACCTAAAGCAGCAGGTAATGCAAAACCCATTGTACCCAATCCACCAGATGTGATATTAGATTTTGACTGGTTGAATTTTGCGTATCGGCAAGCAACCATCTGGTGCTGACCAACATCAGTAACTATTATAGCATCGCCCTTAGTTTCTTTATTAATAGCGTGAATAACTTCTCCCATTGTCATTTCATCTTTTGTAGGGTGAAGGTCTTTTTCAATTACTGTTTGATATTCAATTTCATCATGTTTTCTAAATTCTTTTAGCCAATTTTCGTGGTTGTTTTTGTTTACTTTATCCGTAATTTGAGGTAATGTTTTTTTAATATTTCCCATGACAGCAACATCTACAGTAACATTTTTATTTACTTCTGCAGGGTCAATTTCAAAATGAATAATTTTTGCTTGTTTGGCATATCTATTTAAATCACCTGTAACTCTATCGT
>PBXW01000034.1 GCA_002727735.1 Crocinitomicaceae bacterium | reverse complement strand
TTTTAGCAGTAACCTTCAGAAAGTTGGTGATGGGGTAATTAAAAAAGTGCTAAATCTACTTCCATTTAATCAACTTAAAAAAACATTGACCAACCAAGCAGAGAAAACTTCAAAAAAACCATCCAAAAAGAGAATTATCTACGATATCAAAGAGAACCTGAATTCTAATGAAAGTGATGATCTTTTTCGTTCAATAATGGAGCGTTTTTATTCTTAATCTTTTTTGAATAGCATAATGCTTTCTACATGTGCGGTATGTGGAAATTGATCTACAAGACTAAATTTTGATAAAGAATAACCCATATTAGATAATGTTTCAAGATCTCTTGCTTGGGTAGAAGGATTACAACTTACATAAACTATAACCTTGGCATTAAGTCTAATTACTTTTCTTAAAGATTTGGGCGATATACCTGCTCTTGGTGGATCTATTACAATAGTGTGAATTTTGTTTTCATATTCAGGGTTATTTAGCAAAAATTTACCAACATCTTGGCAAATAAAATCAACCTTTGAAAGTTTGTTTTTTTGAGCATTAATTTTAGCATTCTCAATAGCACTTTTTACAATGTCTACACCTATTACATTTGTATTTTCATGATGTTTTGCAATAAGTTGAGCAATAGTTCCAGTTCCACAAAACAAATCCATAATAAAACTTCCACTAGGAATATTTTCTTCTTTTATATATTCTATAACTTTTTTGTAAAGTTTTTCAGCACAGAGCGGATTAGTTTGAAAAAAACTTTGCATGCTGATATCGAAATCTAATTGATTTATTTTTTCAGTTATGGTAGGTTCTCCAGTAATTAATNTAGNCACTCCCTTTATCTAATTTTTCTCTGTCTGCAACATCATCNTTAATGGTNTGAATNAGCCCTTTAAANCTGTTTTTGAATAANTTTTTAAGAAAAANTCCAAATTCTTTTGCTTTAAANTTTTTTAATCCTTNTGAGGAAGTGACNANATTAAATAATAATTGATCTGTAGAATAACTTTTCCTAACCACTAAATGTCTGNAAAAACCAATTTTCTTTGGTGGATGCCAGGCAGGTANGTTNGATTNTTTTAAATGTTTTCTAATNANATGAAGAGAGTTTTCTAATTCTTCATCAAACATACCACTATCCTTATCCAANTTTTCAACCATCCACCACGTTCCTTTTCTTTTAAAACCAAGCGCAAATGCGTCATCCAGTACTTTTTCATTTTTCAAGTCATACTCAATACAAGAAAATGAATATTCCATTTTATTTCTNTAGTGAAANGAGTTAGGAGAGGATATCCATTNATCAAAATAATTATCAATATTATCTTGCTTTCCAATGCGTTTAAAAACATCAATTGAAACTTGATATTTCATTTTTTTTTGCTCTTCTAGTGGAANATGTATGTACGGTGCTCCAGAAATTCGTTGGTATGGTGTANTCNNTTCAACTGANGAAGGGNAAATAATTTCAGTAATATCAGCCTCTAAATAATTAGACTTTTTCTTTTTGACTACTGCATGAACTTTTTGACCGGGAATGGCATGGTTCACAAAAACGATAACTTGATTATCATTAAACTTTAAACTGCCGATTCCTTTTCCACCATAAGCATAGTCACTAATATTTATTTCTATAATATCGCCCTTTTTTATCATTTATTTAATCTTCAAGTTGCTTAAAAACGTCTTTAAATTCCACCCAAAAACTGTCAAATTTAATTAAGTTTTCTTCATAAAATTTAAATACAGATGCCCATGTATTTTTATCGAAAATATTTACATTTTCCTTTGTGATTTCTATCCTTGAACATGGTAGTTCAATGTCGTTTATAGAATTTTCATTCCAATTCCATTTACCAGCCATGTTTTCAAAAGCTGTTTTTAATTGCATAAACTGCTCAAAAAACAAGCCTCTAATTTCTTCATCTTTATGTTGCAGTTCAATCATCACTTTAGCTATTTTATGATCTGCATATAATCTCACATATATGTGTTTTACTTTAGTTGGATAATTAATCCATTTTATTTTTTTACCATGCGTAGACCTATGCTTACCCATGTATTTTCCAAAACTGGTATAGAACAACTGCTTAGTCTCTTTTATTTCATTTCTACTATACACAATAACAATTACTTATATTATTTTGACATTTATTTTTATTTAAAAACTTAATTCTATATTTGCTCTTATTTATAATCATTCTAGATAAGCTTGAGCAGTAACATAATTATAGCAGATAGTTCAGAACTAATATTGAAAGGGTTACAAAACATTTTCCAAGATAATTCAGATACTACAATTTATTTAGCAAATGACTTATTAATTTTAAAGAAATATATTTCTTCAGTATCAGATCCAATTTTAATTATAGATTACACTTCAGAGGGGTTTTCTCTAGAAAATATTGTTGGAATAAAATACGATAATCCAAAGCTTAAAATATTAGCCATTACACCATACACTAATGCCCAAACAATAGTACAAGCTGTACAAGCTGGTGTAGAAAGTCATTTAAAAAAAGAGTGTTCTATTAAAGAGATCAAGGAAGCATATGAAGCTACATTAAAAGGAAAAAAATTCTTTTGTTGTGATATAGTTAATCAAATGAGACATGAGCAAATAGATGTTAATAAAATTGCTTTTAAATCACTTGATCCAAACCCTGTAAAATTGAGTGAAAGAGAGTTGCAAATTATTCAATTTATAGCTGAAGGATATACCAATTCTCAAATTGCAGCTATTATCTATTTAAGTAACCATACAATAAATACACATCGTAAAAATATCATGAAAAAATTAGGTGTTAACAATACTGCAGGTATTGTAATGTATGCTGTTAAAACAGAAATGGTAAGACCTAATCAATTTAGTTTTAAACAATCATCAGAAAATAATGGATAAACAATTTTTAATTGCCTTTTCAATTACCCTCTTAGCAGGATTATCAACAGTTGTAGGTAGTCTAGTTGTATTTTTTAATCATTCTAAAAAATTAGGTTGGTTATCATTTAGTATGGCTTTTGCTTCAGGTGTAATGTTGTATGTAACATTTGTAGAAATTATACCAAGTTCTATGGAAATTTTCCTTCAGGACAATGGAAAAACTAATTTCTTTATTACTAATCACTACTTGAACTTAATTCTGTTTTTTCTTGTAGGATGTGGAGTAGCAGTATTAATTGAAAAATTATTACCAGATCAAAAAATTAATAATCAAATAGGAAAAAGCTTTTCTACAAAGAAGAAAATTTATAGATCAGGTTTATTAATTGCTATTTCATTAGCCTTACATAATTTTCCAGAAGGTATAATNACATTCATGGAATGCTATACCAATTTAATTTCTGGTTTAGCCATTGCACTAGCTATTGCTTTGCACAATATTCCTGAAGGTATGTCTATCTCGGTACCCATTTACCATGCCACTGGAAGTAAGAAGAAAGCTGTATGGTACACAGCTTTAAGCGGAGTTACAGAGCCAATTGGAGCCTTATTTTGCTTTTATTTAATAAAAGACGGCTTGAATCCTTTTATAGAAGCAGCAATAATGTCTTTTGTTGGTGGAATCATGGTATTTATTGCCATTTTTGTTTTGATACCAATGAGTTTGGAATATAAATCAAAGTTCCAACATGTTTTTGGCTTAATATCTGGAATTGTGATAATTGGATTATCCATATTAATGATGGATAGTATTTAAGCCAACTTATTTTCCCATCCCTGGTATAATGTTAAATGCTGTGCTTTTCATTTCATTTTCATTAACATGATCAGCATCTTTAATGGCTTTGTTAAACGCATCAATTAAATTTTGAATGATTTCTTCTTTGGGTGTTTGTTTCATAATCTCATCATCAATAAATAACTCTTTCAATTGACGATTTCCATCTAATACAAATCGAATTTTACCTTCTAAAGCATCTCCTTTTACATAAATGTTTTCTAATCTCTTTTTAGAATCCTCAACTGCACCTTGCATTTCCTGCAATTTTGCCATCATATCTTGCATGTTTTGATTACCAAACATATTTAGTCTTTTTTGTTATTAGATTTAATCTTTTCATTCCTTTCTTTCTTGGCCTTAAAGTCTTTCATATTCAATTTGTAAAGCTTTACACCAACATAAATACCAATACTAAAAACTGCCGCAACAAAAAAAGTAATAAATATATCTCCTGCACCCATTTATAATAAGTTTAGGTTAATTATTTGCTCCAGTTTAATGCCTCTCGAACCTTTAAGTAATATTACATGGTCAGTTAAATTCATTTTACCAATGACATTTACTAATTCTTCAGTGTCTCTAAATTTAGGAAAATTAGTTTTAGTGTTGTTGAATAATGGGCCAACTAAAATGCCCTTTAAGTTATTTTCGTGCATATAGTCAACTATTTTTTGATGTTCAATATGCTCTGTTTCTCCTAATTCAAGCATGTCACCTAAAATGGCCATCTTATTTTCATTTTTCATGGCACATAAACTTTTCAATGCTGCTAATGTACTTGTTGGATTTGCATTATAACAATCAGCTATAATAGTGTTATTAGCAGTTTTTATGAGTTGAGACCTGTGATTTGAAGGCGTATAGCTTGCTANTGATTGACTAATATCATCAGAACTAATTTGAAATACTTTACCCACGGCAGCAGCGCACAAAATATTGTAAAGATTAAAATCTCCAAGTAAAGAGGTTTTTATGTGCTTGGTGTCATCATTAAAATGAACAGAAACTTCTATGGTAGGATGAAAATCTTTTACAGATCCACTAACAAAATTAGATTCATCTCCATAGGAAAAGTGTTTATTTTGNTTNGGNATTTCATTTTTTAGAATTGGATCATCACAATTATAAATTANAGTCCCATCATTAGTTTTAATATAGTCATATAACTCCAATTTTGTTTTTCTAATATTTTCTGCAGATCCAAACCCTTCAAGATGTGCTTTTCCTATGTTTGTAATAATACCATAGTTTGGATTTGCTATTTCAACTAATTCTTTGATGTCACCTATTTTACTAGCGCCCATTTCAATAACTGCCATTTCATGATTAGACCTTAATTTTAGCAAGGTTAGTGGTACACCAATATGGTTGTTTAAATTCCCCTCAGTTACAAGTGTTTTGTACTTAGTATTAAGTACTTCACCCAATAATTCTTTGGTTGTTGTTTTTCCATTTGTTCCTGTAATTCCGATTATTGGAATATTAAATTGCTTACGATGGTAATTGGCTAGTTCTTGTAGTGTAGTTAGGACATCTTTAACCAAAAAAGTTTTATGTTTAATTTCGGCAGATTCGTCATCAATTACGGCATAAGATGCTCCTTTATTAAGGGCTTCACTTACAAAGTTATTACCATTAAAATTAGGTCCCTTTAAAGCAAAAAAGATACAATTAGGAGAAATCTTCCTGGTATCAGATGTTATATTTTGATCACAGGATAGGAAAGCACGGTAGATTTCCTCGATCATAATTATTCAAATCTATCCATAACGGCATTAGTAACTCCCGTAGAAGAAAATCCGCCATCATGAAAAAGATTCTGCATCGTAACATATTTTGTTAAGTCACTAAACATAGCTACACAATAATTAGCACAGTCTATAGCACCAGCATTGCCTAATGGACTCATATTTTCACTGAAGCTGATGAATTTGTCAAATCCGGAAACTCCACTACCAGCTGTGGTAACAGTAGGAGATTGAGAAATGGTATTGACTCTTACTTTTTTAGCTGTTCCATAATGATATCCAAAACTTCTTGTTATGGATTCTAACAATGACTTAGCATCCGCCATGTCATTATAATCTGGGAAAATTCGTTGAGCTGCTATGTAAGTTAGGGCAAGAACTGAACCCCATTCGTTAAGGGCATCCATTTCATAGGCAACTTGTAAAGTTTTGTGTAATGACATAGCTGAAACATCTAGTGTTTGTTTATACCACTCATAGTTTAAACCGGTATAATGTTTTTTCTTTCTAACATTGGGAGACATTCCAATTGAATGAAGAACAAAATCAATTTTACCACCTAAAATTTCTTGAGACTTTTCAAATAAATTTTTTAAATCTTCTACTGAAGTCGCATCAGCTGGTATAACTTCAGCCCCAGTTTTAGAAGCCAAATCATTTATAGCTCCCATTCTCATTGCAATTGGAGCATTAGTAAGTGTAAATGTAGCGCCTTCTTCATGTGCTCTTTCAGCAACCTTCCATGCTATAGACATGTCGTTAAGTGCTCCAAATATAATTCCTCTTTTTCCTTGTAATAAATTATTCCCCATAATAGATTAAAATTGATTTTTTTCAAATATAGAAATATAGATTAATTTAAATTTCTTTCATCTTAAAAAATACTTTAGTTTAGGACCTTAGCCAATCATGAAGAATTATTATAAAATATTAGGACTTCCAAACAACGCTAGTAAAGATGCAGTAAAAAAAGCATACAGGAAATTGGCTATGAAATACCATCCTGATAAAAATGAGGCTAAAGGTGCTCATGAAAAGTTCATATTAATTAATGAAGCATACGCTTATTTATCTGATGATAGACCTACGGTAAAAAGTTGGGGTATATCTGCACAAGAGGCAAAGGCTAAAATCAAAGAAGAGGAATTAAAGAAAAGAATGCAATGGGCTAAAAATTATGCCCACATGAAAAAAATTCAAGAAGAACAACTGGCTGAAATCACCTATGATAAAATATACTCCTCTTCATTAGGGTGGATTTATCAATTGGTCAGTTGGATTAGTATAGGTTTAGCTTTGTTAATTTTTCTTGATTTTAAAATTTTAACCACACATGATGTTGAAGTAAAGTTTTATAGAAGTTATATAGATATGGTTACTCAAAAAGAGGTAATACTATTCAAAGAAAATACACAGAATGGAAAGTTAATGGATGAATTTGCAGTTGCCATGTCAGATATTTCTAAATTAAATTTTTCTAAGAATGTTTCATATAACTGCCAAAAAAGTCCTCTTTTCAATGAATTGATTTATTTAACATTCTATAAACAAGATGGACAAGAGCAAATATTTAATCACTACAGTGTTTATGAAGGATTTTACATTTTCTTTTTTTTGTTACTTACTCCATTAATAACACTACTATCTAAAGGACGTAATTTTCTACATATTTTTGGTGTGTATGTAATAAGTGGANTGTCTTTTTTGGTAATATTCTTCTTANTAACTTCAATTTTATCTTGATGAGATTTATTATTTATTTATTGATAACATTGGTTATGGGCTTTAGTTGCTCTTCAAAGAGCAAGAAAAAAAAGATAGAAACTGTCATTGTCAATGAGCAAAGTCAGCCTGTCCAAAAAAAGAAAAAAGTAAATAAATATGCCAATTTAATTAATAACCAAAATGTAATTCAAAAACTTAAGGANTTTGGTCAGTCAAATAAAGAGACCTTAATNTNGATTGAAACTANTTATGGAAANATNAAATTAAAATTGTANGATGATACNCCATTACANCGANCTAATTTTNTCATGTTAGTAAAAAAAGGATTNTATGATTCAACATTATTTTACAGAGTNATTAGAAATTTTATGATTCAAGGAGGTAATAGTGATGACCAAAAAATGTTTAAAAGAATTGCAACTATTGGCAATTATAAAATTCCAGCAGAAATTAGAAAGAATCATATACACAAAAGAGGTGCATTAGCTATGGCAGTTCAAGAGCAGTATTATCAAGATGCCTCAAAACATGATCATTCTTCAAGTGCTTATAATTTTTATATTATTCAAAAAGGTCCAATTTCAGATAAATACATGGATAAATTAGAAGAAACTTACAGCATAACAATCCCAGAAAAGAATAGAAAAGTATATAGAAAATTTGGAGGTAATCCTCATCTCGATAATGAATATACTGTTTTTGGAGAAGTAATTAGTGGTATGAATGTAGTAGATAAGATAAGTGCTGTTATTACTGATGATAAAAATAGGCCTCTAAAAAATGTATATTTATCTATGAAAGTGATTAAGTAATGGAGGATAAGATCAAAAAAGACAAGCAAGAGTCTAAGTCAAAAAAAGTTAGAATTTTAATTTTAAGCATATTGACTTTCACTTTTGCCATTCTTGCTGTTTTCTCTTTTTTGTACACTTATACAGAAGATGTTACAATGGAAAATATTGAAATATCATTTATAGAAGAACAAAATAAAAATGTAGATAATACATTTAAAAAGGAAGGATTAAAACAAACAAAAGATAGTTTAATTACTAATGAGTTTACTGAAGCGAATAATGAAGAAATTAGTCAAAAAAACAAAATTGAGCTTCAAAGTAAATTTAAAAATCAATTTATCATTGTTGTAGGTACTTTTGGTGAAAAAAGGAATGCCATTGGCCTTTTTGATGAAATAATTGAAGAAGGAAAATACGATTGTAAAATAATTCATAATGGTTACTCATTATATTGGGTTTCGGTTTTTCTTACAGAAGACCATAGTGAAGCTAAATTGTTTATGAGGAACAATAAAATTAATGGTTGGATTAAAAGATTATAAAATGAAAAAATATGTATTCCTTGTATTAATATTTACAATACATCAGCTAATTAACGCTCAGTATAATTTTAACATAAAAGAATCAGAGTATGATTTTTCCAAAGCTAAAAATCATGGGTTTTCCATTAACATATATGAGTCAAATGTTCATGATATTGAAAAAGAATGGAAAAAATTAATGAAAAGTTGGCATGGTAAAGTAGATGAAAAGAAACATGAATTTTTTGCTGATGACGTCACTTTAAAAAGCATGGGTGATAATTCATTTGACACCTATGCATATTGTAAAGAAAAATCCGATCATGTTGAATTCATTGCTTCTGTTGATTTAGGTGGTGCTTTTTTAAATAGTGGAGCGCATAAAGAACAGACAAATGCTTTTAAAAATGAATTAAAATCATTTGCAAAGTCTTCAACTAAGGAAGCTCTAAATAAAAAAATCAAGAAAGCAGAACATGATTTCCATCATTTAGAGAAGGAGTTGCATCAACTTGAGAAAGATGAGGATAAATTAGTTCATGATATTGAATCATGGAAGAATTCAATACTAGATGCTGAAAGGAGCATTGAAAAGAAGAAAAATGACCAAGAATTAAAAAAAGTGGAAATTCAACAACAGGATAAAGTTGTTGGTGCCCTAAATGAAAAAGTAAAATTACTAAAGTAGTATTAGCTGAATCTTAAAACACCCCAAACTTTATGTTTTGATGCTGTTCATCATTTTTAAGATTTAAAAGATATATTCCATTTTCTAAGTTTATTCTAATTACGGAGTTGGAACTATTCAGTAATCCAGTTTTTATCAGTTGTCCATTCGTGTTAAAAAGTTGATAATCCATTTGACTATTGATATTAAAAATTTGAATTCCATTTTCAGCATAGTAGATTTTTAAATTATTGTTTTTTGTCAAACTCATTGAGCTTGTGGTGCTGTAGACAAGTTCTAAATCATCAATAATTAATTCACTATTAGCAACTGCTTGAGTACTATCACCAGCACTTATATTACACAGTATATAAGCTGGGTTATTTATAGTAGGGTAATAGTTAAATGGCGTACTAAATCTGGTCCAGTTTGAATTAGCAGAAAAATCAAAATCTGCCAAAGCAATGATACTGGTAGATGCATCAACAGGTAGTTGACCGTAGGAACCATGAATAAGTACTTGTATATTCCCTATGTCATTTCCTTGAGGTGCGTATTTATACCAACCAACAATGCTGTCTGGATATGCTGTAAATGGTTGATTATGGGCGCTGCTGTTCACATCAGTGTACACATATGAATCTTGCGGGTTTGTAGTAGTATGAATTATGCCATTAGTGATTATCCCGTTTGCCACTATATTAACAAACGGCACATTCAGATTTGTTAGTTTTGCTGCGTAGTTTCCAGAGTGAGCATCAGAAGTTCTACTAATAACTTGTGGAGCAAGTGCATTTAGGGAGCTATTATCAGAAGTCTTG
>PBXW01000033.1 GCA_002727735.1 Crocinitomicaceae bacterium | reverse complement strand
AACTAAAAAAGTATGTGAAAAGTTCAAAACCATTGACTACCTCATCAATAATGGAGGAATAAGTCAAAGATCTAGAGCTACAGAAACAAATTTGGAGGTTGACAGGCTTCTTATGGAAATAAATTATTTTGGAACGATTGCATTAACTAAAGCTGTACTTCCAGTTATGCAAAATCAACAAAGAGGCCATATTATAACTATAAGTAGCCTTTCTGGAAAGTTTGGTTTTTTTCTAAGGTCGGCATATGCTGCAGCAAAATTTGCACAAGTTGGATTTTTTGAATCTTTAAGATTGGAAGAAGAAAAAAATAAAATCAATGTTAGTATAGTCTTCCCCGGATTTGTTAAAACTAATATTTCACAGAACGCTCTTTCTGGAAGTGGTAAAAAACATGGAGTTTTGGACAACAATCAGGACAAAGGTATTAGCCCTGATAAGTGTGCTCAAGACATTGTGAATGGCATTTTAGACAACAAACATGAAATTTACACTGGTGGAAAAGAAGTTTGGATGGTTCANTTAAANCGATTTTTTCCTAAACTTTTTTACTNCATTTTAAAAAANCAGTCTGGAACTTAGTCTTTTACTCTAGNAAACTTCATTGCCTTTAACATCCAATTTGGGAGTGGTTGAGAAGGTAATCTTTTCTCAACATTAAGATAAAGACCTAACTTTTCAATAATAGGNATTTTNTANACNTCAATCATTTCNATNANNGTNCCATCNGGNTCNTCACAATANGTACAATGNACNTTAGTACTTTCACCCATACTAAGAACATCTTTCGTGTCACATGTAAAGCCATGCCCTTCTTGTGCTAATTTCTCTCCAAGCGCTTGCATGTTTCTCACGTCAAAGCCAAGGTGCACAAAACCAATATCGCCCCAAAGTCTATCAGCATAGATTTTTTTAGCAGCCCTATCAGATTTATCAAAGACAAGTTCTATGTAACTTTTTCCTGCTAATTTTGAAAATCCACCACCTGATGGGTTTTGTTGGGTTAATAACACTCTTCTNTAATTTTCTTTTCCGCCATTAATTTCTGACCAATCATCAAAATTTCCNGTTTCNTCAAAAAGAACTTGNTCATATCCTAATANAGAATAAAATTTTATAGCTTTTTCCATATTAGAAACTCCAATAGAGCAACCAGCAGTGCCTCCCGTAACAGTAGGATGATTGGTATAAAAATCATCAGCTGGAATAATTTGCCANAGTAACCCATTTATATCCTTAACATAAAAGGTTTTCCAGCCATATGGTGTTGTCTTTATATCGGAGACTAAATCAGCTTTATTTTTTTTNAAAAAATCAAATGCCNTTGAAACATCTGGAGATTTCACTTGTCCAATAAATATCCCTAAATCNCCTAATTGATGATCTACTTTAGCATGAGTTGCTTTNAAAGTACTTGGNCATACTACTTCCATAGCNCANCCACCCTTNATATTCAAAACCATAGCTGCTCTTTTGGAAATAACTTTCCCTTCAGTATAAATAGTCATCAATGGAGCCTCTGCTTCATCATTAAACAAGGGGATGTCCATACCAAAAAACTGCCTATACCATTTCCATGCGGGAGCATGTTCTGGTACACCTACTCCTAAATGCTGAATTCCATGAATGGTATAACTCATGACTTAACTCTTTCTACATAAACACCTTTTTGAATATCTACTTTTATTCGATCACCAGTGTCAATAAATAATGGAACTCTTACCTCNGCCCCAGTATCAACAGTNGCTGGTTTCATGGTGTTTGTTGCTGTATCTCCTTTAATACCNGGTTCNGTGTAAGTCACTTCTGCTTCAACAAATTGAGGTTGNTCTACGATAAGTGGCATTTCCTCTTCTGCATGAAAAATAATGGTACATACCATACCCTCTTTTAAGAAATCNGGCTTATCAATCATGTGTCCCTCCACAAATATTTGCTCAAAATTTTCAGTATGCATNAAGTGGTAACCTGAGCCTTCTTGATATAGGTATTGATATGGNCTATTTTCAATTCTAACCGTTTCAATTTTATGTCCAGCTGGAAAAGTATGATCTAATACACGACCATCTTCAATCCCNCTCATTTTTGTTCTAACGAATGCAGGACCTTTACCTGGTTTTACATGTTGAAATTCTATGATTTGCATTAATTTATGATTGTGTTTAATGCATAATCCGTTCCTAATATCTGATGTTGTTGCCATTTTTCAATTAATTGAAGGGCAAATATAAAAATATGTTGTTGAGAAATTAACTTATGTTACTCCAATTAGGTTTTAACTTCATTTGCCTTACCAATTCTTTTCTTATGGTTTGATTTTCTTTCAGCACTAAATCAGGATCAATTTTAAGTAAATCATCTACATCATTTTTAGANAACTGAACAAGTTGGGCATCTTTAGCTAAATCTGCCAATTTAAAATCCAATACNCCGCTTTGTTGAGTTCCCATTATATCACCTGGTCCCCTGAGTCTTAAATCTTGTTCTGCAATTTCAAAACCATCGTTTGTTCTTACCATAGTTTCTAAACGAGTTTTTCCATCTTCTGATANTTTATAACTACTCATTAATATGCAATAGGATTGATCCGCTCCTCTNCCAACTCTTCCTCTTAATTGATGTAATTGAGATAATCCAAATCTTTCAGCGCTTTCAATTACCATTAATGATGCATTAGGCACATCTACACCTACTTCTATTACCGTAGTAGCAACCATAATTTGTGTTTTACCAACTACAAATTGTTGCATTTCATAATCTTTATCTTGAGGCTTCATTTTACCATGTACAATACTAACCGAGTAATCTGGCAAAGGAAACCTCCTTACAATACTTTCATATCCATCCATAAGATCTTTATAGTCCATTTTTTCAGACTCTTCAATTAGCGGATATACAATATAAACTTGACGTCCCTGTTTAATTTCATCTTCAATAAATTGAAAAACTCTTAATCTGCTGGAATCAAATCTGTGCACAGTTTTCACTGGTTTTCTACCTGGCGGTAGCTCATCAATTACAGAGACATCAAGATCGCCATAGAATGTCATAGCTAATGTTCTTGGTATTGGAGTAGCTGTCATCACAAGTATATGAGGTGGATGATGATTTTTTTTCCAAAGCTTTGCCCTTTGAGCAACACCAAAACGATGTTGTTCATCAATCACAGCTAATCCTAAATTGNTAAATTTTACTTTATCCTCAAGTAAAGCATGTGTACCAATTAAAAGACCTAGTTTACCATTTTCAAGGTCATCATGTATTTGAACTCTATCTTTCTTTTTAACTGAACCAGTTAGTAAAGCCACTTCAATACCTAATTTGCTTAGTAAATTTGAAATAGTGTTAAAATGTTGTGTGGCTAAAATTTCTGTTGGAGCCATCAGACAAGCTTGAAATCCATTATCNATAGCCAGTAAGATGGTAAGAATAGCAACCATGGTCTTTCCACTACCCACATCACCCTGAAGTAATCTATTCATATGACTTCCAGAGCCTAAATCTCTTCTAAATTCTTTNAGTACTCTTTTCTGAGCANTAGTTAATTCAAAAGTTAAATGCTGAGNGTAAAATTCATTAAAAAATTGACCAACTTTTTCAAATCTATAACCCACTACTTTTCTTCTTGTAGTTAATTTCTGTCTAGTCATCCCTAATTGAAGAAAAAATAATTCCTCATATTTTAACCTCAAAAGCGCTTTTTTTAGGGTAGAAGGGTTTTTAGGAAAATGAATGTTTTTATAACTTTCTTTTATGGATAAAAAACCATTTTTCTTTTCTATTTGAGTAGATAATGTAGGCAATAAAACATCCAATACTTGTGGAATCAAGTTGCGTTGTAAATTTTCAATCCCTTTTGAGTGTAAACCAAACTTGGATAATTTCTCCCCAGAATGATAAACAGGTTGAAGCACTCCTATTTTATCTTTATTTTTTTGCTCTAATTCTAAATCAGGATGATTAAAATTCCATGTACTATTGTACATAGTAGGTTTCCCATATAAAACATATGATTTTCCAACCTGAATTGAAGATTTAATCCACTTAACTCCCTTAAACCAAACCAATACTATCTCACCTGTTTCATCATATGCATGTGCAACTAGTCTTTTCTTTCTGGGAGGACCAACTTCTTCCATATTTCGAATTAGAATAGAAAGTTGAACATTACCCAAATCAGGGGAAATTTGATTTATTTTAATTAATCTTGAACGATCAATATATCTAAAGGGGAAATAGTTTAATAAGTGGCTGTATGTATAAATACCCAACTCACTTTTAAGTACCTCTCCTCTCTTTGGACCAACTCCTTTTAAGTAGTCAATAGAAGTATGAAGTATGTCATGTTGCAATTCCAGAAGTTTATTTGACTAGAAATTACAATAAAGTTCGAAAAAATAAACTAAATAGAATCCCTTCCTAAAAGTAAAACAGGGTTTTCTAAATAATTTTTAAATGAATTTAAAAATGCTGAACCAACAGCTCCATCTACAACCCTGTGATCACAACTTAAAGTAACCTTCATTACATTTCCTGGGACAACTTGTCCTGATTTTACAACAGGTGTTTGTTGTATACCTCCAACTGCTAAAATGCAGGAATCAGGGGGGTTAACAATAGCTGTAAATTCATCAATACCAAACATACCTAAATTAGAAATTGTGAAAGTGTTTCCTTCCCAATCTTCTGGTTGTAATTTTTTGTCTTTTGCTCTTTGCGCAAATTCTTTTACTTCTGCACCAATTTGAGTTAGAGGTTTTTCATCTGCGAATCGAACCACTGGAACCAATAACCCCTCATCAACCGCTACAGCTACTCCGATATGAACATGGTCATTATATCTAATAAAATCTCCATACCATGATGCATTTACTTTTGGATTATCTTTTAGTGAAACGGCTACTGCCTTTACAACTAAATCATTAAAGGAAATTTTCGCTGGACTGATTGATTCGTTTATTGACTTTCTTGCAGCCATTGCATTGTCCATATCAATTTGCACCGTTAGGTAAAAATGTGGTGCTGAAAACTTGCTTTCAGCAAGCCTCTGAGCAATAACTTTTCTCATTTGTGAGACAGGTGCATCGGAAAATGACTCAACGCCACTAATTGCTGATCTACCTTGAAAATTATCAATATCTCTTTTAATTATTCTTCCTTCAGTACCAGTTCCTTTTATCAAACGTAGATTAATGCCTCTTTCTTCAGCTAATTTCTTAGCCAACGGGGAAGCCTTAATCTCTTGAGAAGAAATTGATGCAGTCGATGGAAAGTTAGATGAAGTTACGGTTTGTTGCGCAATAGGAGCGGGTGTAGGAGCTGGAGCAGAAACTACTGGAGCAACAGGTGCTGATGTTTTTTCAACCACTGGCTTAGCATCTTGACTCTGTCCCTCTTCTTTTTCTGTTACTTCAACTTCTTTTTCTGCTTCTTTAAGTAAAGCCGTTACGTCTTCCCCTTCTTCACCCAAAATGGCTAGAATTGAATCAACTGGTGCAGTTTGACCTTTTTCTACACCAATATGCAACAAAACTCCTTCTTGGAAGGATTCAAATTCCATTGTTGCTTTATCTGTTTCAATATCAGCTAGTAGATCTCCACTTTCAATGCTTTCTCCAACTTTCTTATGCCATTCTGCTACAACACCTTCAGTCATGGTGTCACTAAGTTTGGGCATTCTAACAATTTCAGCCATAAATCAAATGTTATAAAAATTCTTTAATAAAAGGATAATCTTTCTGAACATAAACATCTTCGTATAGTTCATGTGGTTCAAGATCTGGAGATTCTTCAGCAAATTTTACAGACTCTTCAACGATTTGCTTCACTTCGTCTTGAATTTCTTTAATTTTTTTAGAAGATGCTAAATTATTTTCTTCAATAGTTTTAAGCACCTGAGTTATAGGGTCTTTTTGTTTGTAATCTTCAACTTCATCTTTTGTACGATATTTTTGAGGNTCTGACATGGAATGACCTTTATATCTATATGTTCTTATNTCTAATAAAGTTGGNCCTTCTCCTTTTCTAGCTCTNTCACAAGCTTCTTGAATAGCATANTGCACNNCCTCAACTGACATACCATCAACAACAAAAGAAGGCATNTGATAAGATTTTCCCATNTCACTCATATCCTCAACATTTGTGGTTCTNTTTACAGANGTNCCCATAGCATAATTNTTNTTCTCAATAATAAAAACAACTGGAAGCTTCCACATCATGGCCATNTTAAATGTTTCATGAAGAGCACCTTGTCTNGCTGCTCCATCTCCAAAAGAACAAAAAGTAACATTTTTTGTNCCCTTGTATTTATCTGCAAAAGCAATTCCAGCACCCATAGGTATTTGAGCACCAACTATTCCATGACCCCCCATTAAATTCACTTCTTTANTNAACATGTGCATNGAACCACCNTTACCNTTNGACATTCCNGTNTTNTTACCATACAATTCAGCNANCATATATTTNGGNTGAACNCCAAGTCCTATTGGGTGTGCNTGNTCTCTATANGCTGTAATATGTTTATCTCCTTTTTCACAAGCAGAAACNGTNCCAGCAACTATAGCTTCTTGTCCAATATATAAGTGACAAAATCCTCCAAATTTNTGTTGAATATAGAGNTGTCCAACTCTTTCTTCAACTTTTCTCATCACAAGCATATCCTTATACCATTTGATATACTGTTCTTTTGAAAAATCCAATGATTTTTTTGCTTTGGATTTAGTATTTTTTTCCATTGTTTGAGTAGGCATAACTTAAAGTAAAAAGCAAATATATATTAAAGATATATATTCTAATCAAATGTTATGTATTAATGACGTTTTAAAGCGTCAGTCTTGAAGGCTAAGGGCAATAAATCACCAATACTTTTTAATTCGTAAATCTCACCTACTTCTCCTTTAAGGAAAACTGTNATGTCAGATTGTTGATTACGTTCATACTCAACCATAACTTGTCTACAGGCACCACAGGGAGTNATAGGTTCTTTTATTACAGCATGTAAAGCTTTAACAGAGATAGCCATCTTTTTAACAACCAAATCAGGAAAATGAGCTCTACAATAATACAACAAAACACGTTCAGCACATAGNGATGAAGGNAGCGCCATATTTTCTTGGTTATTAGCCGTCATTATTTCTCCATTTTCAAGTAATGCTGATGCTCCAACATTAAAGCCAGAATATATAGCATAAGCTTTTTGAAGGATTTCATCAGAAGCTAAAACCAACTTCTTATCAGATTCAGANAGTTCATTTAATGAATCATATACCTTGTAGGAAAAAGAAACTTTCTTGATCATTTGCCATAAAGATATAAAAAGTGAAATTTANTCNGAAGATCCAGTATTTCCTAAATTAAATTTAATAGAAAAACGGATGGTATTTGCAAGAGGACTTTGTTGAGTTAANGCTAGAATGTAAGAAAGATCTAACCCAATTACNTTGTATTTAATTCCTGCACCAAAAGAAATAAATTGTCTATTTCCTTTTGTNGGGTGCTCATANAAGTAACCTGCNCTNACAGCAAANAANTCNGAATATANAAATTCAGCTCCAGCAGATANNTTTACCTCTCTNAGTTCTTCTTTAAATCTTGAACCATTTTCAATNGTATANTTGCNNCCATCNTTAATTAAACTACCTGGTGCATCTGTAAANGAACCAAACATTCCTGNAGCAACACCAACATTNGGNTCNCGACCAGATAANANAACATTNGGATCATTTGGATCATATATAGGAGGGGTTGGAATTAAAAGTTTATTTGCATCAAAAGTAAATGTGAATTTATTGTATTCATCTAAATTCATATTTATTGCACTACCTAACCTAAAATTAGTAGGAATAAAATCTCTATCGGCATTTTCAGTGTATGCCATTTTAGCTCCAATATTTGAAATATTCGCACCCAAAGCAACAGTAGATGGCATATCTCCAATATCAAAAGAGTTACTCACGTAATAAAATGATAAATCAGTAGATACACTTTGTCCTGGTTTTGTGCTAGCTCCAGCCACTTGAGTACCACCTGTTAAATTAGAGAAAATATATCTAGCCGAAAGACCAGCCGAAAAGTTGTTACTCAACTTTCTTGAATAGGCAAGATCAACTGCGAATTCATTAGGGTTAAAGTCTCTTATTGTTTGGCCATATACGTCAGTAAATGTGATGCTTCCTAAAGAAAAATACCTAAGTGACATACCTATAGTTGAGAATTGATCTATTCTTTTGTAACCAGATAAATAAGCCAAATTAATATCATTAACTAGGGCTCTTAACCATGGAGAATAGGATAAACTATATCCCATATCATTCATTTCGTCTATGAAAACTAACTTAGCTGGATTCCAATGAACAGCATTAGCATCTGGACTGATTGCAACACCAGCATCTCCCATTGCCCCAGATCTTGAGTCAGGTGATATTAACAGAAATGGAACAGCAGAAGTAATAGTATTAATACCTGAGCTACCATTTAAAGTTTGTGTAGAAATTTGCGCCCTTAATGAGTTACTAAACACCATAGTAACCAAGACTAATAATACATTAAATTTTACAAAATTGTTTTTTAACATTCCCTTTCGCTTTAATCTCAATAACGACAAATATATACAAATAGTATATAGGATTTAATTATTTCAACAGGAACATTGTTTCTGTCTTTGAAGAACTCATTCCTTGCTCATTAGTTACCTTTAATTTGTAAAGGTAAACACCCTTAGCTAATTTTTCTCCAAACTCATCACGCCCATCCCAATTTATACCATTTGACCTAAAACCTTCATTGTGTATTCTTTGATTAATTGTTTTAACAATTTTACCAGAAACACTGTAAACATTTATATTGACATCTAGAAAGTTGCAATTTTGGTTATGCTCAAAAAAGAATGATGTATTGGTTGTAAATGGATTTGGATAATTTAAAACATGACTGAGCTCAACTTCCTCATTATTTACAACAATAAAATTAATATCTGATTTAGAAGAATTATTGTAGTTATCCCAAACCTTTAACTCAACAGTATGATCTCCAGGAGAAAGTTCANTTAGCTCAAAAAATATTTTCCCACTTTGATANGTNTCTAAATCCGATTCATAATAATCATTNAGAATTATACTGCTGGNATTATCTCCATCAATAATAAGTTCAATNTCATGCCCAATTCCATTNCCAACTGTATTAATTCCATTTGTATCGAACAAATGAGCAATTAAAACTGGNTTATTNTTTGAAATNCCACCAGAAACAAAATTTTCATCGTTCAANAACAACTTAATTTCAGGNCCAGTTATATCNTTTGGAGCATTAGNNTTTATCCCTCCNATGATTAAAGATTCATAACTNCCATTNCCATCAATATTACCATTTTCAACATAAAAACTCATTCTTGAATTACCNTAAGNGTAATCAATATCTTTNGGNACTTTCAATGAAAAGCTAAAATTTCCANTATTNACAGTAGATTTTCCTTTATANATAACATTCTTCCACATTTGAAATGGAGAAGATGACGAACCTGAATTGGTNCCTAATGTGTTAAATGTTGCCTTTTTATCAAAAAAGGTGAGGTATACTTTCCCATTATAGTTATTGTATATATTTTGATATTGGTCCTCAATATGTCCAAAAACTTTTAGCTCACTCAATGCTTTAATGGTATCTGAACTAAGTGAATCTATAATTACATGAATTTCTGGTAAAGCTAATTTTAATGCTGGATCTCCTAACAATGCAAACTTTCGATAATTTTGATCGGCACTATACATGGCAAATTTATTTTTTGTNCCCTTNTAAATATCTCCTAATCTTTGTGCTTTATAGTCAACCAAATCAAATACTGTATCATAAAAATATCGGTTTAACCATTCATTTGGAGTAGCATACACTAACCTTGTTGTGGTATATAAACCCACTCCTCCACCATTAGGATTAAGTAAAACAAACTCACCTGCAGAAACCCTATCATGGTCATCAAATCGACCAAATTCACATGTAGCAGTCATAAATACTGGCATTGAAGATAAATTAGACCAGTTTTGTATAGTTGGAACAGTNAGTATTTGTTCATGAGCCCAACCCGTTTCCCCACCATGNCCAATGTAGTTTACAATCAATGACCCATCATTAACTCTTTCTTCAATTGCCGATTCAGCAGCTGGAATTCGTTCACCNACGGCAGTGGATTGTTGAGCATAAGCATCAGCATGAATTTTAGTAATATTAGCAGTTGGTTTAGTTTGCTCAATTTTAGAAGCCATTATTTCAATATCATTGAAATAAGCATTATTGTCCTCATCATCACTAACTAAAACTACCTTATTTCTCCAATCACCCAAGACGCTATTAGAAGAATTAATTGAACAACCAATAGCATTATTTAGTGTATCAATGGTTTGGTAGTGTTTGATTTTTCGAACAACNTCCATAGCCTCTTGTTGTGTAGATACAGTTAATCTTCCAATTGCAATATTTAATAAATCTGTATTTAACATAGCTCCNCCATCAGAAAGAATGGCAAAGTAATCATCGGTAGCATAAGTATTTACTTTAACAAGAGATTCAGCAGATTCAAAAACAGGGAGTANATTATTACCATGACCNAGTAAATTTCTATTATCATAAGTTCCATCACCCATTAATAAACAATATTTTGGTATNTGCTGAGGACTNNCATTTTCTCTAACATAAAACATTCTTAAAAATTGTTTTATNGCAGTAGCATCTCTCATCCCAGAAGAAAATTCATTGAAAATTTGTTGATCAGTTACAATNTGAACNAATAATCCATCAGANTCATGAAATAGTTTCAATTCNTCGGNNGCTTGCATGAAATTTCCATTTGTAATGATAATCATGTCAGGAGTTGATANACCATGTAAGTTTTGACTGACCAATTTTTGGATAAAAGATGGGGCAGGAAAAGCATTTCCTGAAATTGTTGTATAATGTTTAACACTATCAATTTCATCAATAAAGTACAATGCAGCACCATTTTGTTGAAAAGCTAATGATTTAACATTNGTNANNTCTGTAATATCCCANACCATTTGAACACTATTGCTGTTTTGTAGATTTATTTTTGACCAAGTAGGAATATTATTTGTTATTCTAAAATCAAAAGCTGATTTATCCACACTGAGTTGTCTTTTACAATTAACCTCTANATAATCTAAATAACCCTTNGATGATGGTGAACCGTTNTTATTATATGNAAGGGTCATGTTGAAATTGGAATTAGGCGTGTTTNAAAAATAATANTCATTNACTGATGCCCTTCCAGCATCAGATANGTATGAACTTCCTGATCCATTAATGGATATATTNCTGTTTTGACCAAAAAGAGACAAATTAAATGAAGCAGGAGTNGAAGTAGATTTACTTACTACTCTAATTTTAACAAAAGATGAATCGCCTAAACTGGTAAAAGGAAAAGAATAATCATATTGGTTAGTTAAGTCAAATACGTCCCCCAACCAAATTGATCCTGATTTNAGTAAGTTAACTCTGTCATCATTTATNTAATCGAAATCCCAAAATTCATTAACCTCNGCGGAATATGTTTGNNTTAAATGGTTTACAGTATCNATTAAGTTAACCCCACCAGAGCCAATACCGATAAAACAAAATGAACTATCAGCATAAAGATGGTTTACATGCGAAAAATGTTGATTATTCCAAACAATTCTATCACTTCCTTTCGCATAAAAAAGCATGTAATCACCAGGTGAAAATNTACCATCATTTCCATCATTAAANAATAAAGTATNCTCTAATAAATCATCCGGTCTGTAAGTTCCATTTGTNGTGTTTAACATNCCCNAATTATTACAATATAGATGAATTTGAGTTGAGGGTAGAGGNCCATCAATAATTCCATTTGATAGCAAAAAATTATAATCTATTTTGTATANACCATCATTTGATATNCCCAATTTATACCAATCCCATCCATTTGATAAAACTGATTGATTTGAAAATTCAGTTTTCTTAGGAANNTTNTTNTANACTACANCTTTTCTAAGTTTAATTTTGAAATTTTTNATTCTGTAAAANTCACCATTATGCATNCTCAAACAATTGAGAAGNAACTGTGTNNCCTTATTTTTTACATGTTCCTCTTGATGGTGAAAATTGAAAGTATATTGATTATCTAAATTTAAATTTGAAATAGCATTTTTATTTACTTCAACTCTTTCCTCAGTAAATTCAAATTCTTCTACTTTATAATTTCCATGTGGGAGTTTTTTTTGAAAAATTAAGTTATTTATTGATGAATTCAAGTACCCACTAGAAGGATAAAAATCAACAATTGAATTGTTTTTTTGAGCATAAGTACTATACTTGACAGTATCTGTAAACTGTAAGTAACTTTGCGCATATAAACCATTTGAAATTGGCGTAATTACAAAAAGTAAAACAATTATGGTAATCCTTATCAATAACATTGATTAACTTTAAAACTCAAAATTATAATGATTATTGTAATACAAGGCGTATTGTAGAAGTTGCAATGATTGTTTTTTCGTATAATTGAAAAAATTTAATGACTATAAGTTTAAAAATATTGAATAAATTCTGCATGAAGTCATTTCGTCTAGCATTTGTGTTTTCATTTTTTTTCTTATTCCCAGATAAGATTTCTGCACAAGATGCCGAGTTTACACAATTTTATGCAAGCCCAATTTTTTTAAATCCTGCATTTGCAGGAACTCACATGTGTCCGCGTGTTACTCTAAATCATAGAAATCAATGGCCAGGTGTACCAGCCACATTTGTTACAAATGCCTTTTCTTATGATCAACACATAGATGGTTTGCATGGTGGTTTAGGCTTAATGGTGGTTAACGACAGGATGGCAAATTCTCTTCAAAATAACAGGGTTAGTGCTGTGTACTCCTATCAAATGAAACTATCTAGAAAATTTTCTGTTAGGGTTGGATTTGAATCCACTTTTTGGCAAAAAAAATTAGATTGGAATCAGCTGACTTTTGGTGATATGATTGATCCAATAAGGGGTTTTGTTTATCAAACTGGTGATCTACCAAGGGGTGGTTCAAAATCTGGTATTGATCTTTCTGCAGGTTTTTTAGGATTTAGCGAACAATTTTATTTTGGATTTGCAGCTCATCATTTAACAGAACCTAATGAATCTCTATTAACAAATAGAACTAGCCCTTTGCCAAGAAAGTACACAGGACATCTTGGCTTTCGTATTCCATGGTCTGGAAATGGTTCTATTTACAGGGAAACTGAAACCATTGTTTCCCCAAATATTCTTTATAGAAGACAAGGAAGCGCACAACAGTTAAATATGGGGCTGTATGTACAAAAAGGACCTTATGTTGGAGGTGTTTGGTATAGAAATCAAGATGCTTTTATTATTCTACTTGGCATGGAAGTTGGCCTTATAAAAATAGGATATAGTTATGATGTTACTGTATCAAGTTTATCCATGGCTACATCAGGATCACATGAACTATCATTACAAATTAATTTTGATTGTCAACCNAAAAAGAGAACTTACAGAACAATAAGTTGTCCTTCTTTCTAAAAAAATGCCTAAATTTGTAACTTTACGTTCAAAATATTCGTTAAGAGCGACACTAATTATTTTATAGATGAAGAGAAGTATTTATTTTTTAGGGGTATTTGTTGCGGCTTTTTTAACAAGCTGTACAGAATATGAAACTTCAAGTATTACAGGTTGGGATTACAACAATCCTAAGAATGGAGGTTTTCAAAAAGTCCCTTACGCAGAGCAAGAAACTGGACCAGGTTTAATTCTAGTAGAAGGTGGTACTTTTACCATGGGAAGAATAGAACAAGATGTCACCTATGAAAACCATAATGTACCTAGAAGAGTAACTGTATCTTCTTTTTACATGGATGAAACAGAAATTTCTAACTTCCACTGGTGCGAATACCTTTACTGGGTTGGAAGAACCTATACTGATTTTCCAATGATTTATAAAAAGGCCCTTCCTGATACATTATGTTGGAGAGAAAAATTAGGATTCAATGAAAAATATGTTGAATACTACCTAAGACACCCTGCTTACAGAGATTATCCAGTAGTGGGTATATCTTGGAACCAAGCAAATGATTTTGCTGCATGGAGAACAGATAGAGTAAATGAATATATCCTAATCAGAGAAGGTATTTTACTAATGAATCCTAATCAGCAAAACGAACCTTTTACTACTGATGCCTATTTTGCTGGTCAGTACGAGCAGGGATTAAACCCACAGGGACAAATTGCAGACTTAGACCCATCTAAAGGTGGTTATGATCCAACTACTGGTAAGTTTAAGCCTAGAGATATGGCAACTAGAATTGTGAAAATGTCAGATGGAATTCTTTTACCAAGATATAGGCTACCAACCGAAGCAGAATGGGAATTTGCTGCTTATGGTCTTATAGGTAACACTATTGATGAAAGAATTATAGAGAAAAGATTATACCCTTGGGATGGTCATTGGGTTAGAAACCCTCAAGAAAATTTTCAAGGTGACATGTTAGCTAACTTTGTTAGAGGAAGAGGAGATTACATGGGTGTTGCTGGACATCTTAATGATAATGCAGATATTACGGCTCCAATATATTCTTACTGGCCAAATGATTATGGTTTATATAATATGGCTGGAAATGTTAGTGAGTGGGTAAGCGATGTGTATAGACCACTTTCTTCAGAAGATGTAGATGAATTCAGACCTTACAGAGGTAACGTATTCAAAACTAAAACATTGAATGCTTCTGGAGCTGTTGATGAAAAATACGATGCTACCATATATGATATCTATGGTATAGAGCAATATTTAATTGAGTTCCGAGCAGAAAGACAAGGTAAAGCAGATAGAAAATATGGTTATTCTCCGAAAAACCTTCTAGATTCTGTTGAAACTGAACTATTAAACACAGTTGACCAATATGTTCAAGATGCTAAAAAATTATTGGAAGACAAACAAATTATTGAGGCGTCAGTTAAAGTTCAAGAAATTTTTGATAATGTATTTGAAGATTTTGAAATGCAAGTAGAACAAGACGTTAATTTGACTGGTTACTCTATTCAAATTAGTCCAATGTTAAGAGTAGGAATGTCTGATTACATTGTAAATACTCCTGGAAATGTTAAAATGCGTAATGTTACAGCTGAAGAAAACATGAAAAGAAGTAATTATAGAATTGCAGATAACATAGATTATTTAGATGGAGATTTAAAATCATCTAAATGGCACCCTGGTGATCCTGACTTCAATGATCCTGTAATTTCTGAATTTAATGCTGGAACTAAAAATGAGGATTATGCTATGTACCAAAGAGGTCCTGAAGCTTCACTTGGAGGTATTAAAAACCCTGCTGGAGCTCCAACTACTTTGATTTCTGATAAGTCAAGAGTTTTTAAAGGTGCTTCGTGGAGAGATAGAGCATATTACTTAAATCCTGGCACAAGAAGATTCTTAGAGGAAGATAGATCTACATCTACCATTGGTTTTAGATGTGCAATGGACAGAATTGGAAGTCCAACTGGTATTGGGGTTTTCAAATAATATTAATAATTACACCAACAAAAAAAGGGGACAATCGTCCCCTTTTTTCATGTAAATAATCTTNAANTAATCTTTTAATATACTTCTAGCAATTACGATTCGTTGAATTTCTGATGTTCCTTCNTAAATCTGNGTAATNTTCGCATCTCTCATTAANCTTTCAACATGNTATTCTTTTACATAACCATAACCTCCNTGTATTTGAACNGCTTCAACNGTTGTTCTCATGGCTACCTCNGANGCATGTANTTTTGCCATNGANCCAGATAANGCATAATCCATACCTTGATCNTTATGCCATGCNGCTTTATAAACTAAATTTCTTGCATTTTCTATATCNANGTGCATNTCAGCCAATTTAAACTGAATTGCTTGGTGNTTTGAAATTGGTTTNCCAAAAGTTGTTCTTTCTTTTGAGTANGCCAANGCTAATTCATATGCNCCAGCAGCTATACCCAATGCCTGAGCAGCTATACCNATTCTACCNCCAGATANNGTTTTCATNGCAAATTTAAANCCAAAACCNTCCTCTCCTATTCTNTTCTCTTTTGGNANCTTTACATCNGTAAATACCAACGTNTGTGTNTCACTTCCACGNATNCCCAATTTATCTTCTTTNGCACTAATTTCAAATCCATCCCAACCNTTTTCTATNATAAATGCATTNATNCCTCTATGACCTTTATCTACGTCNGTTTGTGCAATTACGAGATAGGTCGANGCTGTNCTTCCGTTTGTAATCCAGTTTTTAGTTCCGTTNANNAGATAATGATCNCCNNTATCAATAGCNGTTGTTCTCTGNGAAGTTGCATCNGATCCAGCTTCTGGNTCAGACAAACAAAATGCACCTACTTTTTCTCCTTTNGCTAAAGGAACAAGATATTTCTGTTTTTGTTCTTCATTACCAAATTGTTCTAACCCCCAACAAACTANACTATTGTTTACNGACATNGCTACCGAAATNGATGCNTCNATNTTAGACACCTCTTCAATNGCTAAAACATAACTTAATGTATCCATCCCACTGCCCCCNTACTTAGGGTCAACCATCATCCCCATAAAACCTAGCTCACCAAGTTGTTTAAGTTGATCGTATGCTACAGTTTGCGTACTATCTCT
Organism: Crocinitomicaceae bacterium; assembly: GCA_002727735.1. Taxonomy (GTDB): domain Bacteria; phylum Bacteroidota; class Bacteroidia; order Flavobacteriales_D; family Parvicellaceae. Next base: position 524 of record PBXW01000033.1, on the reverse strand, counting down.
TTCNATTACNCCTGGTTTACACTCNTTGATGGCAAAATCTCTTGCGGCATCTCTAACTGCCAAGTGTTCTTCTGATAATTCAAAATTCATAATTTCTTATTTAGGCTGCAAAGCTATAAAATTAATCATATATTGTAGTTGAAGAATTTTGTTAAGTTTTTATGCAAAAATGGAATGTTATTGGCGTNATGTCAGGCACNTCTCTTGATGGTTTAGANCTTGTCTATGCNACCCTTTCACATGATAAACATTGGTCTTANACAATTCACNGCGCAAAAACTTTNGAATANGANNCTAATTGGNACAATAAATTAAAGAAATCNACCAGANCTNAATGNNAAAGAATTAAAACAANTTGATATTGATTTTGGAACTCTTATAGGAGAAAAAATAAATGACTTTTTAACTACTAATCATATTAACGCAAATGATGTTTATCTTATAAGTTCACATGGACATACCGTTTTTCATCAACCAGAAAAAGGAATAACTCTACAGATTGGTGATGGTCAAACCATAGCTAA
>PBXW01000032.1 GCA_002727735.1 Crocinitomicaceae bacterium | reverse complement strand
ATTTAGGCTGCAAAGCTATAAAATTAATCATATATTGTAGTTGAAGAATTTTGTTAAGTTTTTATGCGAAAATGGAATGTTATTGGCGTGATGTCAGGCACGTCTCTTGATGGTTTAGACCTTGTCTATGCAACCCTTTCACATGATAAAGATTGGTCTTATACAATCCACTGCGCAAAAACTTTCGAATACGACACTAATTGGTATAATAAATTAAAGAAATCTCCAAATCTTAATGCTAAAGAATTAAAACAAATTGATATTGATTTTGGAACTCTTTTAGCAGAAAAAATAAATGACTTTTTAATTAATAATCATATTAATATAAAAGAAGTTCATCTTATAAGTTCACATGGACATACCGTTTTTCATCAACCAGAAAAAGGAATAACTCTACAGATTGGTGATGGTCAAACCATAGCTAATTCAACCCAAATTAAAACAGTAAATAATTTTCGAACACTTGATGTTAAANTAGGTGGTCAAGGAGCTCCATTGGTTCCAATTGGAGATAAACTTCTTTTTTCAAANTTCAATTACTGCCTTAANATTGGAGGAATTGCAAATTTGACATNCAAAAGTGAAAATAGNATNGTNGCTGGTGATTTGACNTTTGCNAATATGGNNAGNAATTANTTAGCACANAAAAAAAATAAAGCCTATGACATNGATGGTGAATTANCCAGNAATGGCTGCCTTAATGAAGCNCTNNTATATGANTTNAATCAATTANCTTATTTCGAAAAATCATTTCCGAAATCTTTAGCATTTGAAGATTTTTCTAATTGGTTTTTACCAGTGATCGAAAATCACAATATATCTATTGAAGACAAACTCAACACCCTTGGGCATCATTTAACTCAAACAATTATAAAAACCATGTCTTTAGATTCAAATCTGCCACTACTTATAACTGGGGGTGGTGCATATAACAAATTTTGGGTTAGTTTATTTAAAGATTATGGTATTAAATTACATATACCAGATAGATTAATAATAGATTACAAGGAAGCGCTAATTTTCGCTCTACTTGGTATTTTAAAAGTAAATGATCAAATCAATGTTTTGTCCTCTGTTACTGGAGCAACAAAAAATTCCTCTTCAGGAACTATTTATATGCCGGAAATATGAAATTACCTTTATTTAAACTATTGTAATAATGACGTGTTTTTTTTTACATTTGGAACCATAAAATTTAGAATGAAAGAATTACTTGAAAAATTTGAAAATAAAACACCTGAAGTTGTTTTTCAATGGAAAGATTCTCAAACTGAAGCTAAAGGTTGGGTAGTGATAAACTCTTTAAGAGGAGGTGCTGCTGGTGGGGGTACAAGAATGAGAGTTGGATTAGATCAGCATGAAGTGACATCTTTAGCTAAAACGATGGAAGTCAAGTTTACCGTTTCTGGTCCTCCAATAGGAGGTGCAAAATCTGGAATCAACTTTGACCCTAATGATCCTAGAAAAGCTGGAGTATTAAAAAGGTGGTATGAAGCAGTTACTCCATTACTTAAACATTACTATGGAACTGGAGGAGATTTAAATGTTGATGAAATCCATGAAGTAATTCCAATAACAGAAGATTGTGGCGTATGGCATCCTCAAGAAGGAGTATTCAACGGTCATTACCAACCCAGAGAAGCGCAAAAAATTAATCGTATAGGACAACTTCGCCAAGGTGTACTAAAGGCAATTGAGGATGAAAAATATTCTCCAGATGTTTCTAAAAAATATGTTGTTGCTGACATGATAACTGGATACGGTGTTGCGGAGTCTGTAAAACATTTTTACAGCATTTATGGTGGTGAATTAAAAGGTAAAAGAGTTATTGTTCAAGGTTGGGGTAACGTTGGATCTGCTGGAGCTTATTATTTAGCTCAAGAAGGAGCAAAAATTGTTGGTATTATTGATCGAGCTGGTGGTTTAATTAATGAAAATGGCTTTTCATTTGAAGAAATCAAGGAATTATTCCTAACAAAAAATGGAAATGCGTTAAATAGCCCAGATATGTTATCATTTGAAGAAGTAAATAGTAAAATTTGGGATTTAGAATCTGAAGTATTTATTCCTTGTGCTGCGTCAAGGTTGATCACCAAAGACCAAGTAGATAGAATGATAAATACTGGAATTGAAGTTATTGCAGCTGGCGCAAATGTACCATTTGCAGATCCAGAAATATTTTTTGGTCCTATTGCAGATTACACAGATGGAAAAATTAGTGTAATTCCTGATTTTATATCAAATTGCGGAATGGCCAGAGTTTTTGCTTACCTGATGGGTAATGATTTAGAGAAAATGGAAGATGAAGCCATTTTTAAAGACACTTCAGATATTATTAAGGAAGCACTTAAAAACACACATAGTAACAATAACTCAAAAACCAGTATTTCAAAAACAGCTTTTGAAATTGCACTGAACCAATTAGTTTAACATGGAAACGATTATAGTTGTCATATTTATTTTAGGTTATTTAGCCATAACCTTAGAGCACACGTTTAAAATTGACAAACTTGTTCCTGCGCTCTTAATGATGGCTCTAGTCTGGGCTTGTATTGCCTTTGGGTTACCTGATATTTCATCTTGGTTTGATTCAACCAAACATCATTTAGTTGACAATTTTNGTAGCTTACCTATGCATGCTGAACACCATGGCGCTTCTAAAATGCTTTGGCTAGAAGAAACATTATTATTCCATTTTGGAAANACTTGTGAAATCTTAATTTTTCTTATCGGTGCTATGACTATTGTCGAAATTATAGACCACTTTAATGGTTTTAGCACTATTAAAAGGTTTGTNAAATCAAATAAGAAAAAATCGTTGTTATGGATCATGTGCATTTTAGCTTTTATACTTTCTGCCATTATTGATAACCTAACTGCAACTATTGTTTTAATCACTATCCTAAGAAAATTAATTGCTGAAAACANAGACCGCATATGGTTTGCTGGCTTAATTATTATTGCTGCNAATGCTGGTGGTGCATGGTCTCCTATTGGAGACGTTACCACAACTATGTTATGGATGGGTGAGAAAGTAACAACTGTACAACTTATTAAATTGCTCATTATTCCATCTCTTATATGTATGTTGATTCCTACTATCATAGCCAGTTTTTTAAAACCATTCAATAGCACTTTCGAAGCACCACAAGTAAAAGATGAGGAAAATAAGTATGGTGCTTTCATGCTTTATCTTGGGTTAATTTCTATTGTATTTGTACCTATTTTTAAAACCTTAACTCATTTACCTCCCTATGTAGGCATGATGTTATCTTTATCTGTTGTAACCCTAGTTGCTGAAATTCTTAGTTCTAGACAATTTAGCATTTCTCAACTGGGTGAATCCAATGGAAATCATTCTAATAGCCCCGTTTTTAAAGCACTTTCTAAAATTGAAATGCCATCTATATTGTTTTTCTTAGGAATTTTAATGACTGTTGCAGCTCTAGAATCTCTTGGTTTAATTTTCACTTTTGGTCAAGATGTTCAGTCAGCTATTTCTACTGACATATTCGTTATTTTATTAGGAGCTGGATCTGCAGTTATAGACAATGTTCCATTAGTAGCAGCCAGCATGGGTATGTTTGATTTACCCACAGATAGTACCACATGGCATTTTATTGCCTATGCCGCAGGAACTGGTGGCAGTATGCTAATCATTGGATCTGCTGCTGGTGTAGTAGCCATGGGTATGGAAAAAATATCATTTTTCTGGTATCTAAAGAAAATCGGATGGCTTGCTGCAATTGGATACTTAACAGGCGCTGGTTCATTTCTATTGATGAATTCAATATAANTAGGTTTAAAAAACACTAATTTCACCACAAAACATCATTTATGAATTTAAATTTTCTTCCCACTTTCTTTTCAATTCAAGACACCTCTTCAGATATAATTGAAGAAGCTACAACCATTATTGAGACTGAACAAATTTCCATGTGGCAACTTATATGGGGATATGATTCTATGACTGGAACTTACAGTNTGACAAGCTTAGTTGTAATGTCACTATTGTTTCTCTTNTCATTTATTGCTATTTACGTTTTCATAGAACGGTTTATGGCTGTCCAACGAGCACTTAAGGGAGAAAAAGATTTTATGCAACGAATCACTGGATTTGTAAAAGCTGGAAACTTAAATGAAGCAAAAGACCATTGTAAATCTTCTGACAACCCTATTGCCCGAATGATTGAAAAAGGTATTAGTCGTGTTGGTAGACCAATGAAAGACATTACNACATCTATTGAAAATGTTGGNAAATTAGANATCTCACGTTTAGAAAGAAGACTATCTATGTTAGCAACTATNTCTGGTGTAGCNCCTATGTTAGGATTTTTAGGTACAGTGCTGGGGATGGTTAAGGTATTTCAAAACATGTCAAAAGAAAAGACATTTGAAATCGCAAGTTTATCTGGTGGTATAATGGAAGCNATGATTACNACTGTTGGTGGNCTTATNGTAGGNATTGTGGCCTATGTANCNTATAANTATTTGGTNAGTAAAGTNGAAAAGGTCATTCATAACATGGAAGGAGCATCTATAGAATTTATTGACATTCTAGAAGCACCTGGAAANTAATCCATGAACTTTAGATCAGAAAATAAAATTAAGATTGAAGGTGGCATGTCTTCTATGACTGACTTGGTCTTTTTACTACTGATTTTTTTCATTGTTATTTCTACCATGATTACAGCTGGTGTAAATATTGATGTACCCAAAAACGGAGGTAAATCTTCCAATAAAAAGATACTTACTATCAACATCAATGATAAAAACGAATATTTTCTTGATAAGAAAAAGCAACCTATTTCAAGTGAAAATATTGAATCTGCAATCTTAAAAAATATTGGAAAAGACAGTATAATATCCCTGTATGGAAGTGAAGAAAGCTCTTGGGAAGCAACCGTTTACGTAATTGATATTGCTAAACAAAATGATTTTAAAATTTCACTCAACGGAAATAAAAAATGAGGTCATCCAATAAAATAAAAGTTGAAGGTGGCATGTCTTCTATGACTGACCTGGTATTTTTATTGTTGATTTTCTTTATCATCATTTCTACATTCGTCAACACCTCACATCAAATACAATTACCTGATGGCAGCGGAGACCCATCATTGACCTCACCTGTTAAAATATATGTAGATGCACAAAATCAATTTTTCATTAACAGCAATGAAGAACCCATTGGCATTTCTAAGATTGAAAGTGAGATTGTAGGATTAATTGGGGAAAACAAAGCCATAGAACTTCTTGCTGATAAAAATGCGCACCGTGCTTCAGCCTATGAAATTATTCGCATAGCAAAACAAAATGCTTTAAAAGTCGTTATTAAAACTAAAGGCGGTAAATAAATTGGATTTAGTAAGAAAAAAAGATAATAGAACTGGAATTATTATAAGTGTAGTCCTTCATCTATCTCTATTATTATTTATTCTATTAAGTAAAGGATGTGTTGAGCTTCAAAATCCTCCTCAGTTCACACTAGAAGAGGTAGTTGTTCTTGACTTTTCTGAAAAAGGAGGTGGTAGTCCAGGAAGTTCTTCACCTCAACAACCTCAACCTGTGGTAAAGGACCCTGCACCTAAAGAAGTTACTCAAGAAGAGTCTCCAGTTGAAACGCCTACAAGCAGTAATACTCAACAAACATCAAGTCAAGAAACCACTTCAGAGCCAGATCCAGAACCACAACAACCAAAAAATGACTTTAGTAATTTATTTGGTCATGGATCAGGAGATAATCAAGGAGGAAATGGCCAAGGTCAAGGTACGGGAATTGGAACTGGAGATGGACCTGATACTGGTGGAGGAATGGGTGATGGAAAAGGCAGACAAGTTATTGGAAATCCAGAGTTAGCAAATCCTAAAAATTGGGAAGGTTTTGTAATGGTTCAATTTATCATTGATGCAAGCGGAAATGTAATTAGCACCAAAGTACTGAAAGGACATTCAAAAACTACTATAAATTTAACTAGTAGCGATCAAAGCTTTATAGAAAGTGATTGTAAGAAAAAATTTAAATTCACACCAACCTCTACTGGAAGTGTTAAGGACAGACTTGTCAAAAGAATTCAATACATTAAAAAGTAATGGGGACCTACGAAGAGGTCATTGACTTTTTATTTCAACAATTCCCATCTTATCAAAATAAAGGAGGAAAAGCCTATAAGGTAGGTTTAGANAACATTATTTCCATGTGTAATATCGTTGGAAATCCTNANGAAAACCTGAAAACCATTCACATTGCTGGAACCAACGGGAAAGGAACTGTAAGTAACTANTTAACCAACATTTACCAANAAAATGGATATAAAGTNGGGACATTCACTTCTCCGCATCTCATTGATTTNAGAGAACGTATTACCATAAATGGANAGTGGATNGCNNAAGAAGCNATTATTCAATTTTATNAAAAATACCATCGAGATGTAGAACATTTAAAACCNTCTTTTTTTGAATGGTCAACTGCACTNGCATTTNACTACTTCAAGACACAAAAAACNGATATCAACATCATAGAAACAGGNNTAGGAGGAAGATTAGACTCAACCAATGTCATTCAACCACTATTATCCATCATTACTACCATTAGTNTAGATCATAAAGAGTTTTTGGGAGATAATATTTATAGTATTGCGAATGAAAAAGCGGGTATAATAAAGCAAAAAACGCCAGTCTTATTGGGTCCTGACATAAAAGAAACATTTCCTGTATTTCAAAAAATTGCAAAAGAAAAAAACGCTCCGCTATATCAATCTGAAAATTCTTCATCATTTAATTCAACTCTACCTAAGTATTTACTTCAAAACTGGGAAACAGCAAAAAATGCTTTATCTATATTAGAAAAATACTTTCCAACAACTTTTAAAAATAAGCCTGAAAACTACATTACCATTAAAGGAAGATGGCAAATAGTACAAGAAAGTCCCAAGGTAGTTTTAGATGTTGGACATAACGAGCAGGGAGTAAATTCAATTGTTAATCAACTGAGCAATGAATCATTTCACCAGTTGCATATTGTAATGGGGTTTTCAAGTGAAAAAGAAATTGGAAAAATAGGCAAACTATTTCCTGAAAACGCACATTACTACATTACAAAATCAACCAATGAACGAAGTGTTGATCCCATTCTTATAAAAGAACACCTAAAATCTGAACACATTTCTTGCTTTGAAAAACATCAAGAAGCTATTGAAGCTGTACAAAAAAGTGCTAATAAAGATGATTTTATCTTGATATGTGGTAGTGTTTTTCTGATTGGCGATGTACTACGATATTTTTTCTAGCTGTCAATGAACAAAAAATAAAATTTATAATATATTTGCAGACCCAAATGAGGGCGATTAGCTCAGCTGGTTCAGAGCACCTGCCTTACAAGCAGGGGGTCACTGGTTCGAATCCAGTATCGCCCACAAAGCCTCATCAGAGGCTTTTTTTTTGGGCAATTAGCTCAGTTGGTTTAGAGCGCTTGCTTGACAGGCAAGAGGTCACTGGTTCGAATCCAGTATTGCCCACTTCGTTTGATTAGGGCTTCAGCAATTGAAGCCTTTTTTATGCTCAACAAATACTTAAAATGAGCACAAAAATTTAAGCCTCTTTGCACTATTTTTCTTAATTTAGTATCAAATCTTATAAGATGAAAAGATTAAAAAAGCCATTCTTATATGCATCTCTTGCTTTTATTGTTGGCACAATATTTACCTATTTAAATGAACCCAAAACTGTTGATTTTAAAGATGCAATAATTGGAGGTGTTAAAATTGGCATTATTGCATTCACCTCTGTGATTGTTATAGATAATCTTGGTTTTAAACTTGATTAATTACAACTTCCTTAATCTTAAAGATATCAGGACTCCACTTCATAAACATTCTTCACCCTTACCTCTCAACAAAACCATAAACTCATTTTTCTTAATTTAGTATCAAAACTTATGAAATGGAACTTATTATTAAAATTTTAAAAGGGCTTGCTAATCAAGGTATCTTCATTGCCATTTTTGTTGTGTTTGGTCTAAATTATTGCAGATTATTATTTAATTATCTGAAATCAAATGAAATAGATAAAGCAAGAAATGCTCTTAAAGGAATTATTGTCAATTTTATATTAATTCTACTATTTTACTTTAACCAACTTATTTTTTTTAAAGGAGGTCCGTTAGCTTAGTGTGTTAATAAACTCCCTGGATAAACTGGAAAAAATCTTACAACCTAAAAATAAGTCAATAATCTTTCTGTAAAAATACCACTAAAAAGGTATTGTTTTTAAAATTATTATGTTTGAATTTCGCGTTCAAATTATGAACCAAAAAGATTATACTCCAATAAGCACTGATTTTACATGGATTTGTGCAGAAATTAATCTAAAATCAAAGAAAAAGTGCTGTAAAAAGTACAAGAAAAAGGGTAAGCCGTGCAAGAAATGCCCCTTAAATCACGCTTGATTTTTACATTAATACTTAACTTTATTATTTAAAGCTATTCCATGAAGTAGTTTTTTATAAATACCTCAATTTGATTAGGACAAGCATCT
>PBXW01000031.1 GCA_002727735.1 Crocinitomicaceae bacterium | reverse complement strand
TTTGCTCCATCATCACCAGGAGCCATGTTAACTAGACCAGGTTCTCTATTAATAATAATTGCTGCAACTGCACCAGCATTTTCAGCATTTAAAATTTTTGTACCAAACTGGCAAGTATTTCTGTATATAACAGCAATTTTACCTGANAGGTCATTAATTAANGGGTTACATCCTTCNGCAGACATTGGNTTTCCCTGAGGGTTTGTACCNGCAGTACCGTCATCTACAAACATTAGTGTATCCATTACAGCGTTAGCAGTATCTAGAAGATCTGGGCTACCCCAACCGGCAACATCATTAGTAGATGTAAAACCATAAGGACCAGCAATAGTTGCAGGAGCTTCAACTGTAAACTCAATAGTTTGAGCTTTAAAACTGAAGATGGAAAAAACTAATAGAATTGTACTAAGTAGTATTTTTTTCATAGTTATTTTGATTAAAGTTTAGTTAATTGCCGNTAAAAATAAGAAATTATTAGGTTAAAATAAAATTATTATTATCGATTTGTTATTACAAAAAAAAAGGGAGAATTTCTTCTCCCTTTTTTAATGAATAGATAAGTATTCTATTGNACTGTTAAGGTTTCTTTNTGAGAACCTTTAGAATTACTCAATTCTAAAATGTAAGTTCCTTTTCCAAAATTAGATAAATCTATAGTAGAACTNTTAGAAAGAGTTGAAGTGTAAATTAACTTTCCAGCAACATCAAAAACGTTAGCATTNAATGTTTCGTTAANAGANNTATTTACATTAAATACTCCNTTTGAAGGGTTTGGATANACACTNACTTCTTCTAAAGTNGATTCTGTAACGTTAACATTGTTTCCAAGAATTAACTGAATAGCAAAAGCATTACCATTAGTGTATGCCTGATCCTGTGGATACCAGATTACACTTTGCCATGCTGGCTGAGGAACAGTTTCGTCATCTANAATTCTTATATCATAAGTATTCCCTGCACTGTATAATTCAACTGCAGCATAATAATTACCAGGNGTNACATCTAAGTTAGCCCAAGTGTTTTGACCTGTATTAGGATCCCAACCAGTTAAAGTAACAACAGGAATATCAAAATATCCTTGACTTACNTCATTTGCAGTTACTGTATATAAGTCAGAAGTAAATAAAGCATTTCCAAACATACCGCTAACCATGTCAAGTGAATCTANTATATAAAGAACAACTTCACTGTTGGCCATTGANGTAGTAGTAATGTAAGTTCTTACAGAGTTTATTACTTCATTTTGTTTCATTGGATACAAAGTAGCACAAACAAGACCATCTGCAGCATCTGCCCATGAGTTACTACCNAGTGATGAAAGATCTAGGCTATTTGTTGGATGAACATTTATACCATCTAAAGAGTATAAATCACTTGTAATTTCAAAATTTCTCTCATAAACATTATTAGCATCAGCCGTATCAGCATCAGAACTAAAAGTATAAGTACCATTGTAAACACCAACTTGAAGGTTTACATTTTCAGAGCTGTTAAATGTATGAGANGAGTCATTCTCTAATAATGCGATAGAGGATGTTGAAGAAATAGTTGATGGACCACTAAAGTTTACATCTAANGTAACATTAGTTTGGTCTAAAGCACCAAAATTAACAACTGACCCACCAATGTCATAATCAGTCCCTGCATGGGCAATTGGAGTTCTCCCATATTCAGCACCGTTAGAGTTAGTTTCAAAAATCCATCCAGATTGTGCTTGGATATCATTTGCAGCTTGTTCNACNATTTTAAANTCATCTACAAACCAAGCATAACCCCAAGTTCCAGTCCAGTTGAATCTNATGTAGATATCAGCAAGTTGAGTTGNAGTTAANCCTACAAGAGCAGCGCTGATGTTAACCTGAACAACTTCTGGATTGGCAGTAGCATTACCAGTAACACCAGATTGAGAAGCCCAGTCAGGAAAAGCGTAAAAAACATTGCTCATNTTTGTAATATCAGTAGTTGGGTCTAAGTCAGGCCATACTACGTTTCCACTTCCATCGCCAATACCAACAACGATATATGGATTTTCACTATTGTATCTTCTGTATTGAGTTTCGAATTCAACTACAACATTAGGGTATCCGTTTAAATCAACNGGACTAGCCATAGTTAGCCAGCTGTCTTCAATTTCAGTTCCACCAGTTGCTCCACCATATGNATCGGAGTCTAACATAGCGTAACCATCACTNGCTGTTGTAGATACTATAGTANNAATAGGNTATGATCCNGTNCATGCTAANCCAGTTCCAACTTGCCAATCTAAACTACAAGCAGTNGNGTCATGTGCAATTACCCANTCAGANGGGTTTGCAAATGTGTTNGANTAGATTACAGTTTTGTTAACTGATGGTGAAATTTTNGATGTTCTTTGATATTCTAAGACATCTTTTTTGATTGGTTTTAAAAACTCATTTTGTTGAGCATTAAGAGATAATCCCAATCCGATTAATATAAAAAGGTAAATTTTTTTCATGATTTGTTTATTAGTTGTTGTTGTAAAATTAATAAAAGTTAAGTTATTCTTAAAANAACTATTTATAAATAATAAATGATTTAGTTATTCTAGAATGATCAGTTTCAATATTTAGGTAATATTTACCGTTAGCAAAACTTGNTGCATTTATATTGAACTCTCTAAGTCCATTACCATTCTGGTAAGAAATATCTGTATATACAATTTTCCCTGTTTGATCAAAAATAGATAGGTTTACAGATGAACTTGGGTATTCTAATCGGTATTGAACATTTAAATAATNTGTAGCTGGGTTTGGAAATGCAGATACCTGCAAACCATTAAAAAACTCATCGCTATCAATCCCTAGGTTATTATCTCCAATCACNGCAAACATGGCAATATTGTTATTAAGATTCCCTCCAAATGCAGAGTTTGTAACCATGAATGGACCACCAGGAGTAAAATTGTGAAATGCATATTCCCATCCAGAGCCATTTTCATCACTNANTATNCCAATAGTATCACCAGTAGAAATNAATGTGCTGGCGTCAAATTCTATCGCAAAGTTTCCTGTAACATAAATAGAGCTACTTAACATTACCGATGTTAATCCACCAGTAGTATCACAAGCACTAATGTTTAATACTTCAGAAGCTANGGCNTTACCTGCAGGCCCTTCATGTGATGCATTCCAGTTGGTGCCGTCATATGTAAAAGCTTGATTTGCACTCATTTGGTAAATATTGACACCAATAGTTCCATCAACATTGTCGTTAGGGTTCTCATATTTACCGCCTACGTAGAATAAAATTTCGTTTATTTCTGCTGTAGAATTATTTGTNTTCATATATCCTTGAGCACAAACATTCAATGAGTCAACATTAGAGCCATAAACATATCCTCCACCCATGTATCCATAAATAAAGATATTTCCTGTTGCAGCAAATTCAGGAGCAAAATTTCCACTTAGTGTCCATCCAGCTGTATCAGTATTAGTTCTTTGAATTTTTCTATCAATTGAAAATTGTTTTTTAATGTAATGTTTGTTTTTAAATGGTTGTGCATTTAATTGACCAACCAAGGAAATGATAATTACAATTAAGAAAGTAAGTTTAGTTTTAGTAGTTATTATATTCATATTTGTTTATTAAAAGTTTGCAATTATAATGCAAAATTTATGAGTTTGCAATTTGAGTTTCTTTTTCATACATCTCAAGTGGTAAGCAGCTACATACTAAATTTCTATCACCATAAGCATTGTCTACTCTCCCCACTGGTGGCCAAAATTTAGCATTGTATTGATGAATTGTTGGAAAAACGGCATCTTTTCTTGAATAACAATGATTCCAATTTTCATCTGCTATTTGGGCTGAGGTATGTGGAGCATTTTTAAGCGGATTATCNAGTTTGTCTAATTTACCCTCAGCAATTTCATTAATCTCTTTTCTNATGCTAATCATAGCTTCAATAAATCTATCCAATTCTGCTTTTGATTCGCTTTCTGTTGGCTCAATCATTAATGTGCCTGGAACAGGGAAGCTAACAGTTGGTGCATGAAACCCATAATCAATTAAGCGTTTGGCAATATCTTCTACCTCTATACCAGAAGTTTTTTTAAATGTTCTGCAATCCAGAATCATTTCATGTGCCACTCTATTATTATTACCNACATANAAAATATCGTAATGATCATTCAGTTTTGNTTTTAGGTAATTGGCATTTAGTATGGCNACTTCTGTTGATTTTTTGAGGCCATGAGATCCGAGTAATTTTATATATCCGTAAGAAATAAGCAAAATTAAAGCGCTTCCCCATGGAGCACCATTAATGGATTTGATAGCTTTTTCACCACCAGTTTGTATAATTGGATTTCCTGGAAGAAATGGTGTAAGATGTTTAGCAACACCTATCGGCCCCATCCCTGGACCACCTCCTCCGTGAGGTATGGCAAATGTTTTGTGTAGGTTAAGGTGACATACATCAGCACCAATAATCCCTGGAGATGTTAATCCAACTTGTGCATTCATGTTTGCACCATCCATATAAACTTGNCCACCATTTTTGTGTATAATATCAGTTATAGCAATAATTTCTTCTTCAAATACACCATGGGTTGAAGGGTAAGTAATCATCAAGGCAGCAAGATTTTCCTTGTGTAATGTTGCTTTATGTTGAAGATCTTCTAAGTCAATATTTCCTTTTTCATCACATTTGATTAAGACAACTTCCATCCCTGCCATAACTGCGCTTGCAGGATTTGTACCATGAGCACTTGTTGGAATTAGGCAAATATTCCTATGTTCTTCATTATTATGTTTGTGGTATGCTCTAATTACCATTAGGCCAGAATATTCGCCCTGAGCACCACTGTTTGGCTGTAAAGAAACACTNTCAAATCCTGTAATATCGCTCAAATCTTTGATTAACGATTCAAATATTTCTTGATATCCTTTTGTTTGATCTGTGGGTGTAAATGGATGAAGATTACAAAAAGCTGGCCAGGTTATGGGCTCCATTTCTGTGGCAGCATTAAGTTTCATTGTACATGATCCAAGAGATATCATGGCATGAACTAAAGACAAATCCTTGTTTTCTAATTTTTTCACATAACGCATCATTTCAGTTTCTGAATGATAACTGTTAAACACTTTTTGTTGTAGAAATTGGTCATCTCTATCNAATTTACTNTCAANACNCTTAAGTCTTTCAAGTGAAATACTGTNTCCTAATTTAGAACCTAAAACAGAAACAATTTTTTCAAGCTGAACCCATGAAGTAGTTTCATCAATTGATATTGAAATGGAATCATTTCTGTAAAAAAGATTAATGTTGTTATTTATCATTAAATCTTTTATGGATTCATCTTCTGTAGAAATAGTTATAGTATCAAAATGATTTCTGTTTACNATTTTAAGACCCATTTTTTCAANGCAATTTCTAAGGCTAGATGTCTTGGTTCTAATTTCTTGTGCAATTTCTTTAAGCCCATTAGGACCATGATAAACCGCATACATTCCAGCCATTACAGCTAAAAGGGCTTGAGCAGTACAGATATTGGATGTTGCTTTNCCTCTTTTAATATGTTGCTCTCTTGTTTGTAAAGCCATTCTAAGAGCCGGATTTCCATTAGAATCTAATGAAACACCAATTATTCTACCTGGAATAAATCGTTTGTGAGCTTCTTTACATGCGAAGTAGGCAGCATGTGGGCCTCCATAGCCCATGGGCACTCCAAAACGTTGGGTTGAACCAACAACAACATCAGCACCCCAACTTGCTGGATTTTGAAGTAAAACTAAACTCATTATATCAGCTATTGCTGCAACAGGTATGGTAAATGCTTTGGTTTTTTCAACAAATTTTCTGTAGTCACAAACTTCACCAAATGCATCAGGATATTGAATAATAGCTCCAAAAAAATCATCTGTAAAAGAAACTTCTTCAGGATCAGCTGTAACCACTTCAATACCTAATGGTTCAGCTCTTGCAATCATAACTTCCTTATTTTGCTCAAATATTTTTTCGCTGATGAAAAATTTATTCACATTTCGCTTTTGCTGATCTCTGGATCTCATATGAAAAAACATGAGCATGGCTTCCGCAGCGGCCGTAGCTTCATCTAATAGTGATGCGTTAGCTAATTCCATGCCTGTTAGCTCTGTTATAAGAGTTTGAAAGTTAAGTAATGCTTCCAGTCTCCCTTGTGCAATTTCTGCCTGATAAGGAGTGTAGGCAGTATACCACCCTGGATTACATAAAATATTTCTCTTTATAACATTAGGAACATTTGTCCCATAAAAACCTTGTCCAATATAATTGTCAAATAGCTTGTTTTTGCTAGCAATATCATTGAGATGATTTAGGTAATCACTTTCATTAAATGCATCACCTACTTTTAATTCATCTTGTTTTAAAATAGATTTTGGTATAGTTTGATCAATTAATTCTTGAACTGAATTATTCCCTATTTCGGATAACATTTCGGAGATTTCATGTTCTTTTATTCCGACATGTCTATTAACAAATGAATTTATCATGTTTTAAATACTTTCAATTTTCGGCAAATATATATATCCAAGTTATGAAATTGTAGATTTGTTAATCAATTGTTTATATTTAATTTCTAACCTTTTAATACATGCTGTCATTAAAATTTTAACACTTTTATTTTCCTTAATTTCAATAGTACTATTTAGCCAACCTCAAATTGATTCAATTCCTACAGGAACATTACTTTTTAATGATGGTGATACAATAGTCTTTAAATTATATAATGAGAACGATTGGTTGGTTAATGGCTTTAAGATGAAAGGAGAACTTTGGACAATAAAAAGCTACCCTAAATCATCACTTTTTCATTTTGATTCTGATGATAAGGGGAAACAATTTTTTTACCAATATGCTCCTTCTAAAGGAAATTTCATGACTCTAAAAGAAATGCAACAATTTGTAAGTGGTAAAAAAACAGCTAAATACGAATATTCTTCTAGAAATGAATTTTTTAAAGCTATTTTCTTTGGATTTGCTCTTTCTATGATAGACACATATGAATTTAGAAATGGATTTAGTGGAGGCTTCTTTCAAAATAGTGCAAGTTGGTTAACAATTTCTTCTCCAATGTGGAGTACATTTCTTATAAAGAGAAGACAAAATAAATTAAATAAAAGTCGAAACACTATAGAAATAGATGACTTAAAAGCATGCTATTATCAAGGTTATGATAATGTTTTCATTAAAAAAAATACAAAGGCAGTTTTAGGAGGTTCAATTTTAGGTGCTTCAATTGTGGTTGCAACTAAGATACTTTTAGAGTAAATATTGAAATTGAAAAAAGTTATAGATTTCATATTATTTTCAAACACATGGATTTCCATTGGGGCTGTTTCGTGTGCAGCTTCAGCATTTATTTTTTACCAAAAACCCATTGCAATTGAATTTTTAGCACTGGTATTTTGCGCCACTTTTTTTGGATACAATTTGCAGCAGAGTAGTTATGATGAAATTTTTGATGATAGAAAAAATCAATCTATATGGATAAGTAATTACGGAAAAGTCACTCAAAAACTAGCGTATATAATTTTGATCATTTCGATAATACTCGTGGTGAAAATATTTTCTTGGGAAAATATCTTATATACTATACCNGCTTTTGTTCTAGTTTTATTTTACAGAGAAAAGAGAAAAAATACTTTTAGCTTTAGATCAATACCTTTTTTNAAGCTATTTGTTATTGCTTTAGTATGGACATGGACTTGTGCAATCTTGCCACAACTCATTTATTTTAATAAAGTTGGCTTATACTATCCAACAATAATATTTCTTTATATCATATCTATAACCATACCNTTTGACAAGAGAGACTTGTCTTATGATTCCAAAAAACTTAAAACTTTACCACAGCTTATTGGAATTAAATCTGCCTATTTGACGTCTTTCATAATCATTTCTTTTTTGCTAATTATTGCTATGTATTTCAAAAGAAATCTTTTTTGCATTTATTTAATCATAACCATATTGGTTTTAATTCCTAGTTATAAAATAAGAGGGGAGTATTACTACTTATTTATATTAGATGGTTTGTTGCTACTTTTTCCAATATTTGCAAAGTGAAACCATCAAAATCTAAAATATTAATTATATATACTGGAGGAACCATTGGGATGGTAGAAGATCATGTTAGTAAGACATTAAAACCATTTGATTTTAACCAAATCAACAAAGAACTTCCTGAGCTTAGGAAGATTAAATGTCACATTGATGCGGTATCATTCAAGAACCCTATTGATTCTTCTAATGTGTCTCCAGTTATATGGGAGAAAATAGGAGATTATATAAACAGCAAATATAACGATTATGATGGTTTTGTTGTTTTGCATGGGACAGACACCATGTCTTACACAGCTAGTGCACTCAGTTTCATGTTTCAGCACCTAAGTAAGCCTATAATTTTCACCGGATCACAATTGCCAATTGGCATGGTAAGGACTGATGGTAAAGAAAATTTAATTACAGCCATTGAAATTGCAGCTTCTAAAAGGGAGGGAGAGCCAATTGTTCAAGAAGTAGCTATTTATTTTGAATATCAATTATACAGAGCTAATCGGACTACCAAAATCAGTTCAGAACATTTTGAAGCATTTAAGTCTTATAATTTCCCTCCACTTGCTATAGCTGGAATTGACATCAATTATAATCACAGTGTGCTTTTTAGGCCTTCAGCTAAAAAGATGAAGTATATCAAAGGTTTTGATACAAACATTTTAGTCATTGTTTTTTTCCCGGGATTAGATACAGAATCCGTAAAAGAGATGATGCAAAATTCATCTTCTAAAGTTGTTGTTTTAATGACGTATGGTTCTGGAAATATTCCTATGAGTGATAAAATCACTAAATTGATCAAAAAGCACATTAAAAAAGGGAAGATATTTTTGAATGTAAGTCAGTGTAAAGCTGGTCGTGTTGAGCAACAGAAATATGAAACTGGAATTCAATTGCACAATTTAGGTGTACTAGGAGTTTATGACATGACGTTAGAGGCTGTCATCTCAAAAACCATGTTGTACTTGCATAAATTCCCAAATGATGTTAGTCAATTTACAACTGAATTTTTAACAGAAAAAGCAGGAGAATTTTCTATTTAAAATTTTATTTTGTTTTAAACCTATATTTTTTCGTAATTTGGCCACCGCAAAAATTATTATACAATCAATTGACAATTAAAAAAATCATGAAAAAAACAGTTTTATTTATCGCATTTATGGGGATGTTTTTATTTTTTAATCCTCTAATGGCACAGGAAGATTCAAGTGCCAATGATAATGTTGAAATGGTAGAAGAAGGTATAACCGATGGAGATTCAGCTCAAGTTGAAGAGGTTCAAGAGCCTGTAGAAGAAGTTTTAGAAGAAGCCGTTGAAGAGCCAGTTGTTCCAACTGAAGAAGAGGAAGAAGAAGGAGGGTTTTTTGATAATGTTGAAAAAGTTACACAGGAAATTAAAAAGAAATTTATAGATGGGGGTCCTCTATTTATGTCATTTGTACTAATTGCATTAATATTAGGTTTAGCCCTTTCAATTGAGAGAATTATTTATT
This sequence comes from Crocinitomicaceae bacterium, assembly GCA_002727735.1. Classification (GTDB taxonomy): domain Bacteria; phylum Bacteroidota; class Bacteroidia; order Flavobacteriales_D; family Parvicellaceae. The sequence continues at coordinate 890 of PBXW01000031.1, read as the reverse complement.
TGAACTTAGCCACAACAAATACGGAGAAGTTATTGAAAGATATTGAATCTGCCATGTCTAATGGAGGTGTTGATGCAGCTAAAGAAGTTTGTAGAAACACTCGCGGACCAGTTGCAAGTATATTCTTACAAGGGTTAGAACGAAGCTCAGAAGGTATTGAAATGGTAGAGAAGTCAGTTATTGCCTATGGTGGTGTTCAAATGGGTCTGCTTGAAAGAGGTTTGTCTTGGATTGGATTGTTTATTGCACTTGCACCTATGCTTGGGTTTATGGGAACGGTGATTGGTATGATTGATGCTTTTGATATTATTGAGGCAAAAGGAGAAGCAAAGCCCGATGAATTAGCAGGAGGTATTAAAGTGGCTTTAATTACCACGGTATCTGGTCTTATTGTTGCTATTATTCTTCAGATATTTTACAATTACATTGTTTCTAAGATAGATACTTTGGTCAACCAAATGGAAGATGCTTCTATTTCTCTTATTGATGTATTAGTAAAACATGATTTAAAGAAATAAGTCTAACACTCATAATTTTCTAGCATGGAAAACAATAGACAAAATTTAATCACGAGAATTATAACATACCTTGTTATATTCCTTGGCGTGTTGTTCACCTTAATTGTCATGACCGATGATAACCCAAAGGAAATGAATCCAGAACAAATTAAGGTTGCCGCATTCAATAATGATCAATTTGAATTTGAGAAGGATGATAAGGGAAGATTTATAAAGGATAAGTTTGGCAATTACACTTACACTGATCTTGAAAATGATTCTACTTACAGTAAATCTGAGGGTGAAATTCTTAGAAATTACCAAACTTCTTTAGAGGAAAATTTAGATGGTCATGTATTTACCTTAACCTTTTTCTCTATAATCACAGTTTCT
>PBXW01000030.1 GCA_002727735.1 Crocinitomicaceae bacterium | reverse complement strand
TGACATTAATTCATTGATACCTGAGTACATTTCTTCACTTGACTTTAAGTGCTCGCTAGCTCCTTTTAGTTGCATTTCATATACGTTATTCAGCTCAGAAAGATTACCAGATACTTTATTTAACTGCTCTCCAAAATTTGAATCACCAGCAGAAATATTAGTTATCTCGTTTATTGAACTAGCAGCACTGTCATAAGCAGAAGATAATTCTCCAACTTTACTAGATGCACCTTTAATGTTTTCTACAAGCTCACTATTAGCATCGGCAGCTGATGTCATGTCACTTAACTTACCTGCACTATCACTTAAATTCCTCATTCCAGTTCCAAGACTCTCAATGAGTTCGGGTTCTATTTTTGCCTTAGCAAGCATATTATCTAATTGTTCAACTACTGTTTCATCAGAACTTTCTGGTAATTCATGTAAATCATCATCATCTGCATGACCTAAAGCTAACTCAGGATAAACCAAAGTCCAATCAATTTCTTCATGTAATGGCTCAAATGCCGAAATAAAGAATATACCAGCTTCTGTTAATAAGCCAATAACCAACATTACGTCTGCACCTTTTAAGTGAAGAATTTTGAATAATGCACCAATAATAACGATTGCACCACCCCAGCCGTAAACGAATTTCATAATGTTTTTAAACATTTTACTTGCAAAAAAGCCACCTCCGCTCATAATTTTTAGTTTTTAGAGTTAATAAATAAATTTAGTTAGTAATAATAAATGTTTTTTTTGTGTTTTGTTTTAAGAAAATGTTAAAAATCACCTTCTTTATTTGGTCCACCTCTACCTAAGTAGTTCATTACACTTCTAAATCCAATATAAGACTTAGCCGTGTCCTGATACTCATAAGATCTTGTACCTGTCTGAAGATAGTAACCAATATCTTTCCAAGAACCACCCCTAACAACTTTTCTTTTCATAGAAGGAGGGTCATGATCTAGTGCGTGGTATATATATTCAGTATTCATATCATGTCCATATTCGTAAACAGACTCGTCAAACGCAGTTCGACACCATTCTGCAACATTACCAGACATACAGTATAATCCAAAATCGTTAGGATGGTACGAATTAGCTTTTACTGTGTGAAAACCACCATCTTCCATATATCTTCCTCTAAGAGGTTTAAAGTTACCTAAGAAACATCCTCTTGAATTCCTAATGTATGGCCCACCCCAAGGATAAGGGTTGTTGTCTAAACCACCTCTGGAAGCATACTCCCATTCCGTTTCACTTGGTAATCTAAAATCTTGAACAAAAGGAAGCATGTGGGATTTTCTCCATGAATTAAGCAGTTGTGTTCTCCAAACATTAAATGCATTACATTGTTGCCAAGTTACACCAACTACAGGATATTCATCATAAGCTGGGTGCCAAAAATACATATTGGACATATGTTCATTGTTAGCATAAGTAAAATCATGAATCCAACAAAGCGTATCAGGATATACATTAATAACCTCTTTAATTATAAATCTAGATCTATCCTCGTGTCCCCTTATTGCATTATTTTGACCCTTACTATTTCTGAATCCTAAATTCAAATCTTTACCTCTTACTTGTCCAGGCTCTGCTGGAAAGGGCATATTAGGATTTTTCATTTTCACCCTGTGATCTTCATCCTCATCTGCCTCAGTATTAGAAATACGTTTAATTAATGGACGACCTTTTTTGGCAGCTTCTTGAAGATCAATCCAGTAATATTCAAACATGAATTTTCTTGTATCAAATTCTTTTCTTTGATAGAAACGATCACTTTCATTTAAAAACATTTGAGCTAATAAGGGAGCATACTCAGAGTTATGTCCTCTTGATGGGTTAAAAGAGATATACTCAAACCTTGAATTCCAATTCAACTGCCAATCAGCTTCATCTTTAACTTCTAATTCATCATCATAGGTTTCAATTAAAAACTCCTCTGGAAATTCTGCACCTAAAATTCTACGTGCTATGGAATCTCTAACCCAGTAGACAAACTGTCTATATTCATTATTAGTAATTTCTGTCTGATCCATGTAGAATGCACCAACAGAAACTGTTTTAGTTTCATTGTAGTGAGTTAAAGGAACATCTTGATCACTTTGACCCATGTTGAATGCACCTGCAGGAATGTAAAGCATACCATAGGGATCTGTTTGATACCATACTGGCCTACCTAAAACACCGACTAATTCACCATTTCCACCAGAAGTTGCACAACTTCCTATTAGGAAAATTACTGAAATAAAATAAAGTATATTTTTCATCTTATTCTCTTTTAAAAATCCCCTAACTTTATCGTTTGAGGGACCACTTAATACGTTATTTAATTTTTTAAGTTTCATTATTCTTTATAAGAATCTAGGATTTTTTGATTTTTCTATAGTTGGAGGTTTAGCCAAATTGAAACAATAATTCAACATTATGTCATGTGAACCAGAGCTGTAAGAACCAATTTCACTTGTAGTATAACCATAAGCATAACCTATTCTCAGTGAGCTTCCATCTCCCAATGAGTGTTGATAACCTAACATAGGGGCTATCTCATCACCAACTCTCCATGTTATTCCTCCCCAAAACTTATTTTGGATCAACGCATTAACGTTGACATCCATTATAGTTGATGAAGCATCTGACTTAATTAGCAAACTTGGTCTCAGCTTAACATCTGGTGATATATCATAATTATAACCAGCCGTTATCCAGTAGTGATGTACATTTTTGACATTTAAATTATTCATTTTCAGCCCACCTAAATGTGTTGTTGAAATACCTAAATACAGCTCATTAGTTTTATAAAAAACACCAAGATTAAAATCTGGTACAACACCAGACATCTGATCTCCGTTAATACTTGGATCTTGATTCCATGGGTTTCCAGATGGTGTTTGCCATTGAGCCTCAATACTTTTCTGAAGAATTCCAACACTAGCACCTATGCCCAGTTGTCCAGCGCCTATGCCCATATGATAAGAGTAATTTAATCGAGCAATATTATTTTTTTCAAAACCTAACTGGTCATTCACATAAGTAAGTCCTATACCACCTCTTACCAACTCAACAGGTGCATGAACATTTAAAATACCTGTAGTAGGGCTGCCTGTAAAACCTGCCCATTGTTGACGGCCTAGAATAGTTCCACAGATATTGTTATTCATTCCTGCATATCCAGGATTAAAAGATAAATTATCAAACATGTAATGTGTAATTTGATAATCTTGTTGAGCATTTGAGCCAACTACCAATCCTGTAAATAAAAACGCAATTACAATTTTTTTCATATATAACATATTAGTAATCAAATTGTTAGGAACTAAAAACTGATTAATTTCAGTCAATTTTCACCAAAAAGTACTAATTTTAAGATGGTAAAGATAATAAAATTAAACTAATTTAACTTCCTGTAAGTCTTCCACCAAAGATCAGGTATCAATCCTTTTTGTGCTGTTAAGTAATCTTCATAATTACAAGGCACTAAATTATGTCGTTCAAATTTAAAATCCTTGAGTGGAGGGTAGGGAACTTCTAACCACCATCTTTGAGACTTGGGGCTTTTATGAAAAACTAAATTGTGCTTTAATTCTTCATGAAAAACAGCATATTTTACATGATTTTTCTTAGTACCAATAGGATAATCCTTTTTTCTATGACAGAACCCATCAATTATAAAGTAAAATATTTGAGCTGCTAATTCAACTTCATGATCGTCCAAGATTTTAGAAAAATTATAAGCCCCAAAACTTGATAATTTATCACTAATACCTGCATATTTAGCTATTTGACATATTTCATTAGCAAAAAAACCATTTGGTCCATTTTCGTTAGCCCCCGAAAATTCAGCTCTTCTAATTGATGATATATCAAGAGAAATGATATCTGAGTTTCTTAAATAAGGTTCGGCAAGCTTAATGTTATTATTCAATTCTCCAAGTCTTAGGTAATCAAAATATAATTCATCAAATAGATTTAATTGTTCCTCAGAAATATAATATTGTTGGCAACCTAAAATGGAAAAATTAAACAAAAAGCTTGGTTGAAAAGTAAGTAGATGATTAATAAAATTATTAGAAGAAATTGGAGCCTCGCTACCCATTTCTAGATCAATTTTTTGGTCAATACAAGTAACATTGATAGTTTGCTCTAACTTTTTGTATCCAAGATAATTAGCATAGGTCAAATCTTGAGTGCCACCAAGAATCAATAGTAGCTTGCCTTTTTTTTGTATTTCAGCAGTAATATCTTCTAAAGCAGCATAGGTATCTGAAGTACTAGCTCCCCTCTTAATTATTCCTAAATCAGCCATTTTTAATTTATTCCCCTTGGCTAAGTGGTAGTCATACAACTGCTGCCTTATTTTAACATGATTACTTTCTAGACTTGTTAATTCGGAGAATCCTAAATTTTCATCAACGCTAATTAAAACTATATCAGAAGATTCCCAATCAGGGAAATTCGTATTGTAGATTTCACAAATTGATCCAATTGTATTCTTTTTCACTTCAATTGAATCAATTGGCTGGAAATAAATATCCAAATTCATGAATTTAGGATTTTAAAATTGTCTTTGCTTCCTCTAATGTTAGCGCTTTAGGGTCTTTTTTAGCATCAAGTTGTTTTCGTTTTTTTCCAGAAATAACAAATACTTTACCCCATCTACCTTTCTCAACAGTAATGCCTTCATTTTCCCAATTGTGAATTAACTTTTCTTTTTCTTTTTGCTTCTTTTCCTCAATCAAAGTGACAATGTCTTGTTCAGATAAATTATCAAAATCATATTTTTTGTTCACATTGATAAATATATTATTCCATTTTATAAAAGGACCAAATCTACCTTTCCCTTTAGTTACTGGACTTCCTTCATAATGATGAATAGGTGCGTCAGCTTCTTTTTTCTTTTGAATTAATTCAATAGCAAACTGCATATCAATTTGATCTACATCCATACCTTTTGGAATAGAGACGTTGGACTTAGCAAATTGAAGGTAGGGTCCAAAACGACCCAATTTTAAAAAAACCTCATCTCCATCATGATGACCCAAGAGTTTTGGATATTCAAACAAAGTAAGTGCAGATTGAAGATCAATTGATTTTATATTTTGATCATTTTTCAAACTTGCAAACCTTGGTTTTTTATCCTCATCTTTGGTGTCACCTATTTGTATAATAGGACCATATTTTCCAAGTTTTGCAAATACTGGCTCGCCCGTGGCAGGGTCATCGCCAAGAAATCGCTCACCATTTGCTCTTTCAGCATTTTCTTGAGTGTGAATTACATTTTTATGAAAAGGTTTATAAAATTTTTGCAACATGTCTGACCAATTTAATTGGCCACTTGCAATAGCATCTAATTCTTTTTCAATATCAGCTGTAAAATTATAATCCATAATTTTCACAAAATGTTCTGAAAGGAATTCATTTACTACTTCACCAATGGTAGTAGGAATCATTTTTTTCTGTCAGCACCAACTTTTTCAACCTGAGTAGTCTTTTTAATTTCATTATTAACTAAAGAAATTATATTAATTGATCTGTCAACACCATCCAAATCTTTAATTTCAACATATCCCCGATCCTGAACAGTTTTTATAGTTGGAGCATATGTAGATGGTCTTCCAATACCTAAGTCTTCAAGTTTCTTAACAAGAGAAGCTTCCGTATACCTTGCAGGTGGTCTGGAAAATTTTTGAGTGGCAACTACATCTTTACAATCTACTTGTTCTCCCTCTTTTACTGATGGCAGCAATTCAGAAGATTCTTTATCATTTGCAAGCCCATAAACCTTTAAAAAACCATCAAATTTTATTACCTCACCAGTGGAGACAAAAGGTTGAGCTTGACCATCGCAACTAATTTGAATATTTGTTTTTTCTATTTCTGCATCACTCATTTGAGAAGCAATAGTCTTTCTCCAAATTAACTTATACAACTTATCTTCAGGACTATCGTCATTTAATGTGTCAACTGCAAAATTGGTTGGTCTAATGGCCTCATGTGCTTCTTGAGCAGATTTGTTTTTATTCTGATACTTTCTTGGGTTGCAATAATGAGATCCAAATGCTCTTGAAATCTGCTGTTGTGCAGCACCCATAGCATCTTTTGACAAGCTAACTGAATCTGTTCTCATGTAAGTTATATGACCTGCTTCATAAAGTCGCTGAGCTAAAGACATCGTCCTAGAAACACTGTAGCCTAAAACTCTGCTAGCTTCCTGCTGTAATGTTGAAGTTATAAAAGGAGCAGAAGGCGTTCTTTTACCTGGTTTCTTTACTATATTTTGTATAGTAAATGTTTTATCTATTAATGAATTGAGGAATGATTCAGCTTCTTCATTTGATCCTAGATTAGAAGTTAATTCAGCTTTAAATGACTTTTCATTACTTAGAAATGTGGCTGTAACTTTATATGTTTCTACAGGATTGTGATTAATTATTTCTTGCTCTCGCTGGACAATTAGTTTAACCGTGACCGACTGGACCCTTCCTGCGGATAAATTTGGCTTGACTTTACGCCATAATACTGGTGACAATTCATACCCTACTAATCGATCTAAAATTCTTCGGGCTTGTTGAGAATTAACTAGATTTTCATCAATATCTCTAGGGGAATCAACTGCTCTAAGTACAGCATTCTTAGTAATCTCATTAAAAGTAATTCGTCTAGTATTTTCTGATTTAAGCTTTAAAGCATGTAACAAGTGCCAAGATATAGCTTCACCCTCTCTATCTTCATCCGTTGCTAACCATACTATTTCTGATTGTTTGGCCAAAGACGAAAGTTCAGAAACTACTTTCTTTTTGTCTTGGGGAACAACATAAGTTGGACTAAAATCATTTTCAACATCTATAGGATCGCCTTTTTTTGGTAATTCTCTAATGTGTCCATAACATGATCTAACAGTGAAATCACTCCCTAAAAAACCTTCTATAGTTTTGGCTTTTGCGGGAGACTCTACGATAACTAAATTACTCATTGATTAGAAAAATGATTTGGTTATTTGCTTTACAAAGAAATAAAATAATAAGGGTAAAAAACAAGTAAGTTTAAATTTCGATGGTTTCAAAACCAATTGATTTAAGAAATGTGATACATATTTTTACGCTGACAAATTGTCAGTTTTTGATTAAAGTTATACCTTTGGGGAAATANATTNTTATTTGAAATGAATAAGGTAATTGATGAGGAAATCCAGGGTGAAGCAACTGTTTTAGAAAATCCAAAAGAAAGTGACAAAAAACTNTACTTAGAAAGTTATGGTTGTCAAATGAATTTTTCTGATAGNGAAATTGTAGCTTCCATTTTAGACAAGCATGGATATCAAACAACAAGAAACTATGAGGAATCTAACTTAATTCTTTTAAACACATGTTCTATTAGAGAAAAGGCCGAATCTACAGTTAGAAATAGACTTAAATCTTTTAATGAACTNAAACGNAATAATCCAAGTTTAATTATNGGTGTTTTAGGTTGTATGGCCGAACGAATGAAAGAAAGTTTACTAGAAGAAGAAAAATTAGTGGACCTGGTTGTNGGTCCTGATGCCTANAGAGATCTCCCAAGGTTATTAACAGAAGTTGAAGATGGTCATAAAAGTGTTAATGTACTTTTATCAAGAGAAGAAACTTATGCTGATATTTCACCCATAAGACTTGACAACAATGGGGTTTCTGCATTTATTTCAATNATGAGANGATGCGANAACATGTGNTCTTTCTGTGTTGTNCCATTTACAAGAGGAAGAGAAAGAAGCAGAAATCCACTTAGTATTGTTGCTGAAGCTAAAGAGCTCTATAAAAATGGATATCGTGAAGTTACTTTATTAGGCCAAAATGTAGATAGCTACAGATGGAACATCAATAAAAAAGGGGAAATATTAGACAAGCAACAACCTACTACAAATTTTGCACAATTGTTAGAAATGGTTGCTCACGTAGCTGAAGACTTAAGAATTCGTTTTTCTACATCACACCCTAANGACATGACTGATGATGTACTTCATATCATGCAGAAATATAAAAACATTTGTAATTATATTCACTTACCCATTCAATCAGGAAGTTCTCCTGTTCTTAAAAAAATGAATCGAGGATATTCTAGAGAATGGTATNTAGATAGAATTGAANCNATAAGNAAAATAATTCCAGGATGTGCTATATCNACAGATATAATTACTGGTTTTTGTGGAGAAACTAATGAAGACCACGNAAACACGTTAAGTTTAATGGATATNGTGAAATTTGATTTTGCNTATATGTTTTTTTACTCCGAAAGGCCAAAAACATTAGCACAACGNAAGTATGAAGATGATATTCCATTAGAAGTTAAAAAAGAAAGACTGCAAGAAGTAATTGATTTACAGCGCACNCACTCTTTAGAAAGCAATAGGAGATGTATTGGAAAAACTTTTGANGTTCTTGTAGAAGGNCCTTCCAAAAAATCCGAAGATAATTTTTGCGGCAGAAATAGTGAAAATACTATGATTGTATTTCCAAAAGAAAATGTAGAAAAAGGACAATATGTAAATGTTTTAATTGAAGATTGTACTGCTGCTACTTTAAAAGGAAAAATAGTTTAAAAAATGAATTTACAAACAGTTAAAAATAGATTTGGNATCATTGGAAATGCTCCAGCCTTAAATAGAGCATTGGATGTTGCTACTCAAGTAGCACCAACAGATATTACTGTGCTAATCACTGGAGAGAGTGGAACGGGTAAAGAAAATATGCCAAAAATNATACATCACTATAGCTCAAGAAAACATCATGANTATATAGCTGTTAACTGTGGAGCTATTCCTGAGGGNACTATTGANTCTGAACTTTTTGGNCATGAAAAAGGTGCTTTTACNGGNGCTACAGATAGCAGAAAAGGCTATTTTGAAGTAGCCGATGGTGGTACAATATTTTTAGATGAAGTAGCTGAATTACCCCTACCTACTCAAGTAAGATTATTAAGAGTTTTAGAAACGGGAGAGTTTATTAGGGTTGGCTCATCCAAAGTCAAAAAAACCAATGTTAGNATAATTGCTGCTACNAANGAAAATGTNCAAAGTGCTATTGAAAAAGGGAAATTTAGGGAAGATTTATTCTACCGATTAAGTACTGTCCCTATTTATTTACCACCCTTAAGGGAAAGAAAAGACGACATTCACCTTCTTTTTAGAAAGTTTTCTGCAGATTTTGGNGAGAAATATAGAATGCCAAGTGTGAAATTAATGGATGATGCTGTTGAAAAACTATCNAGTTATAATTGGCCAGGGAATATTAGACAACTAAAAAATGTCGCTGAGCAAATTTCTGTAATTGANAGTGANCGAAATGTAGATGCACTNATCCTATCTTCNTACTTACCNAACNTTTCAGNAGGNAANAACTTACCAATGGTAATNGANCAAAGNAAAAAAGANGAAAACTNTTCNGAAAGAGANNTNCTTTANAAAGTATTGTTCGATCTAAAACACGATGTTACAGAAATGAAAAGAGTGATTGTNGACTTNATNAACAATAATGAATTAAGCAATAATGAAAANTCAGCTATNATTACAAGGTTACANAANANAAATGATNATTTNAGTANTANTTCTNANGANCCTGTAATTAATNAATATAAAATTGAACATNANNCCTCAACTGATTCNTTTCANGGNACNTTTCAGGAAAGTGTNGAAATAGAAGAATCNTTNTCTTTAGAAGAGCGNGAAAAAGAATTAATTCAAAAAGCACTTAAAAAGCATAATGGCAGAAGNAAAAATGCTGCTAAAGAGNTAGGTATTTCTGAAAGAACTNTNTANAGAAAAATCAAAGAATANGAAATTTTGAAATGAATAAATATTTGGCATATATTATTCTTTTCTATTTAACAAGTTGTGCACTACCACAATTTAGTTTTAAATCTGGTGGAGGAAATAGTCAAGAAATAGATGCTAATTCCGTACAAGTTGATTTTTTTGAAAATAACAGTACCATTGGAGGTTCTTTTTTGTCCGCCTCATTTACAGAAAGCCTTAGAGATATTATGCAAGCTCAAACGAAATTAAATTTAGTAGATAGTGAAGGAGATATCCAAATCACCGGAGTAATCAGTAACTACATGGTGTCCCCCATTAATATTCAAGCTCAAAGCGAAGCTGCAGCACAAAATAGACTTAAAATGAATGTGTCAGTAAATACATATTTCAAACTCAATGACTCTATAGGTTTAAATAATTCCCCTTTTAGTGCATTTGTTGATTATGATGCATCAACAGATTTTAATACTATTGAAGAGCAACTGGTTGAAGAACTTAACTTTCAAATAACTCAAGATATTTTTGACAAAATTTTTGGCGGAGAATGGTAAATAAGACATTGAAAAATATTGATTTTCTTCTTAAAAATAAAGAACAGATTAACGATTCTGAACTTGCTTATTTATTTGATTTAACGGTCAAATATCCTTTTTCTAGTTTTTGTCATTATGTTGTTTTTTCAGTGCTCAAAAAACAAAATAGAACTGGATATGAAAATATGCTCAAAAAAACAGCCATTCGTTTTCATAACAGAATATATCTTGAACAACTTGCTAATAATTTAGACTTAAACATTGGTAAGGAAACCGCAAAAAGTATGGATGAAAGAATCCATGAAAACGAGAAATACCCNNNCCTCAGAAGATNTTAAAACTTTAAATGAAAATATATATGGTAATTTAATTGCTGAAAACATCATACACGAAGTTGAAGAGCCTAAAACGAAGACTGATTTAATTGAGCCTAAAACAGTTAACAAAAATACACCTAAATCATTTGAGGATTGGCTATTTAAAGAGTCTATCCCGACAACATCTAAAGAAGTAACAGTCGATGAAATTTTACAAAGTTTAGAAAGTAGAAAAACCCAATCTCCTAAAACCTCGTTCTTTTCCGCATCTGATGCAGCAAAGAAAAGCCTTGAACTAAATAATGATATCGTTACAGAAACTTTAGCTGAAATTCATGTTCAGCAGGGCAACTACCCNAAAGCTATTGAAATATACCAAAAACTCATGTTGTTAAATCCAGAAAAAAAACTTTTCTTTGCAAGCCGAATTGAATTTATAAATCAAAAAACAAAATTATAAATGACAACTTTTTTAATGATATTATCTACACTCGCAGCCATCTTACTTATTGTGGTTGTACTACTGCAAAATTCAAAAGGTGGTGGATTAGACTCCAGTTTTGGAAATGTAAATCAATTAGGCGGTGTAGCCCAATCAACAGAAACTATTGAAAAAGCAACCTGGACATTNGCTGGAATTATTGCCATNTTAAGTTTAGTTGCTGCAGTAAAATACAGCCCAAACCAAGAGACAACAACAGGAATTAGTACTGANGGTTATAACGTTGAGGCTCCTTCAAATAATGATCCATTAAATTTACCTACTGACCTTCCAGAATAAGTAAGTGTCAGAATGTCATTAAGAAACTAAGCCATAAAAGTCAATTTGGCTAAAAAGCAGCATAATATTTAGTTGGCATAAAAAATGCTAATAGTAATCAAGTAAAACTAAAAAACAAACAAATGTCATTAAACGTAAAACCCCTGGCTGATCGAGTTATCGTTGAGCCTGCAGCAGCTGAAGAGACAACTGCTGGTGGAATTATTATTCCAGACACTGCAAAAGAAAAACCTAAAAAAGGAAAAATAATTGCCGCAGGAAATGGGAAAAAAGATGAACCATTAACTGTAAAAGAAGGAGACACTGTTCTTTATGGACAGTACAGTGGAACAGAAATTAAAATTGAAGGAAATGATTACCTCATCATGAGAGAGAGTGACATTTTTGCAATAGTTAAATAAATAAAACAAAAAGAACAAAATGGCTAAAGAAATAGTATTTGACGTTGACGCAAGAGAAAAACTTAAAAAAGGTGTTGATTCACTTGCCAACGCTGTAAAAGCAACATTAGGACCTAAGGGAAGAAATGTTGTAATAGACAAAAAATTCGGTGCGCCTCAAGTAACTAAAGATGGTGTTACTGTAGCAAAAGAGATAGAACTTAAAGATGCTATCGAAAATATGGGTGCTCAAATGGTTAAGGAAGTTGCTTCTAAAACTAACGACACGGCTGGTGATGGTACAACTACTGCCACTGTATTGGCACAAGGCATTATTAATACAGGTCTTAAAAATGTAGCTGCTGGTGCAAATCCAATGGACATCAAAAGAGGTATTGATAAAGCTGTTGAAACAGTAGTTTCTGAACTTAAAAAACTTTCTAAAGAAGTAGGTTCAGATAATGACAAAATAAAACAAGTTGCTACCATTTCTGCTAACAATGATGAGTCAATTGGATCACTAATTGCTGAAGCAATGAAAGTAGTTGGTAAAGATGGTGTAATTACTGTTGAAGAAGCAAAAGGAACAGAAACAGAAGTTAAAACTGTTGAAGGAATGCAATTTGACAGAGGTTATCTATCTCCTTATTTTGTTACCAATGCAGAAAAAATGATTACTGAGTTAGAAACNCCTTATATTCTAATTCATGACAAGAAGATTTCTAACATGAAAGATCTTCTTCCAGTATTAGAGCCAGTTGCTCAATCAGGTAAACCATTATTAATTATTGCAGAGGATGTTGATGGTGAAGCACTAGCAACTTTGGTAGTAAATAAAATTAGAGGTTCTTTAAAAATTGCAGCAGTAAAAGCACCAGGATTTGGTGACAGAAGAAAAGCTATGCTTGAAGATATAGCTATTTTAACTGGTGGAACTGTAATTTCTGAAGAAAGAGGTTTTAAAATGGAAAACGCTACCCTTGATATGTTAGGTACGTGTGAGAAAATTGAAATCGATAAAGACAATACTACTATAGTTAATGGCGCTGGAACAAAGGATGATATTGTAGCTAGAACCAATCAAATTAAAGCTCAAATAGAAACTACAACTTCTGATTACGATAAAGAAAAATTACAGGAGAGATTAGCTAAATTAGCTGGTGGTGTTGCTGTACTTTATGTAGGTGCTGCTACTGAAGTGGAAATGAAAGAGAAGAAAGACAGAGTAGATGATGCACTTGCTGCAACAAGAGCTGCAGTTGAAGAAGGAATCATCCCTGGTGGTGGTGTTGCTTATATCAGAGCTGCCGAAGCATTAGATGAAAACAGTGGTGAAAATGAAGACGAAAACACAGGAATCAAAATTGTAAAAAGAGCCATTGAAGATCCATTAAGAACAATTATTGAAAATGCTGGAGGCGAAGGCGCTGTAATCGTTCAAAAAGTAAAAGAAGGAAAAGGTGATTTTGGATTTAATGCAAGAACAGACAAGTTTGAATCATTATACAAATCAGGAGTAATTGACCCTACTAAGGTGTCAAGAAGTGCACTTGAAAATGCTGCATCAATAGCTTCTATGTTACTTACTACTGAATGTGTAGTAGCAGATGAACCAGAAGATGAAATGCCAGCTCCTCCGATGGGTGGTGGAATGCCTGGTGGAATGCCTGGTATGATGTAAAATCATAACTGNNTAAATAAATTANAAGCCCAGTAATACTGGGCTTTTTTTATTGTGCACCATTTATAATTTCTTGTACTACATTGGGATCCAAAAGAGTTGAAGTATCACCCAAATTAGATGTGTCNCCTTCAGCAACTTTTCTTAATATTCTTCTCATAATTTTACCTGATCTTGTTTTNGGNAATCCAGAAACAAACTGAATTTTATCAGGTTTTGCTATAGGCCCTATCTCAGTGGTNACAGTANGTAAAATTTCTTTTTTCAGATCTTCAGANCCATCTANAGATGAATCNAGTATNACATAAGCGTAAATACCTTGNCCCTTTATNTCATGAGGGTANCCNACAACTGCACTTTCCACTACGCTAACATGTTCATTTATACCATTTTCAACCTCAGCTGTTCCCATTCGATGACCAGAAACNTTTATTACATCATCTACCCTACCNGTAATTCTATAAAAACCNTCTTNGTCTCTTTTNCANCCATCTCCNGTAAAATATTTACCTGGNTAAGTAGAAAAATAAACTTGCTTACANCTTTCGTGATCACCATAGGTAGTTCTAATCATACTTGGCCATGGGAATTTNACACATAAATTNCCCTCTACATCNTTTCCTTGNATTTCATTTCCATCAGTATCTACNAAGCATGGCTGNATACCAGGTAANGGCAAAGTNGCAAANGTNGGTTTCATTTTAGTAATATGAGCTAATGGTGANATCATAATNCCNCCNGTTTCAGTTTGCCACCATGTGTCAACAATCCAACATTTTTCNTTACCNATATTTTTATAATACCANTCCCATGCTTCTTCNTTTATGGGTTCACCAACGCTACCCAAGGTTTTCAAAGANCTTAAATCATACTTTTCGATAACTTCTGTCCCATANGCTTGTAATGCTCTTATNGCTGTTGGTGCNGTATAAAATATATTAACTCTATGTTTTTCACATATNTCCCAAAATCTTCCNGCATCTGGANAAGTNGGAACCCCTTCNAACATAATTGTTGTTGCTCCAGATAATAAAGGNCCATAAATNATGTATGAATGCCCAGTNATCCANCCAATATCAGCTGTGCACCAATAAACNTCATCTTCTTCATANTGAAATACNTTTCTAAANCTATACTCAGCATATACCATGTATCCACCACAATGATGTTGAACTCCTTTTGGTTTGCCCGTAGAACCTGATGTGTATAATACAAATAAAGGATCTTCTGAATCCATTATTTGTGCATCACAATGATGATTTACTTTTTGTAATTCATCATGCCACCACAAATCTCTTCCATTAGTCATATTCACATCCTGACCTGTTCGCTGTAAAACAATACAAGCAATAATCGTATTGCAATGTTGTAAGGCTTCATCTGCAATATCTTTTAAGCAAAGTTGCTTTGTACCTCTGAATAAACCATCACTTGTAAGTAATATATTACAATCTGCATCATTAATTCTATCCGCTAATGCTTTGGCTGAAAAACCAGCAAATACAACTGAATGAATAGCCCCAATTCTAGCACATGCTAATGTTGCTATGGCTAATTCAGGTACCATGGGCATATATAAACAAATACGATCTCCTTTTTTTGCCCCATTATTTAGTAGCACATTAGCAAATTCACAAACACGCTGATGTAATTCATTATATGTTATGGAAATAGCATCTTCATTGGGGTCGTTTGGTTCCCATATTATAGCTATTTTATCACCTTTATCCGCCAAATGCCTATCCAAGCAATTTTCAGTAATATTTAGCTTGCCATTTACAAACCAATTTACATTAGGAGTGTCAAACTCCCAATCAAGAACTTTATCCCATTTTGATTGCCAAGAAAATGTTGATGCCACATCTTCCCAAAAGCCTTCAGGATCATTTACACTATGTTCATATGCTCTATTATAATCGGAGAAAGAATCTATTTTTTTCATTTGTTTTTATTTAGAAAACAGTACCTAATAAAGGTTTAACTAATTTAAAAATAACCATTTTAATCCAAACTTAAAATATCTATCGGGCTGCGGGTAGTGTAAATTCGTAAAGTATTCATACCCTAAAAGACCGGCATTAACATGAGATAACATAGCGTAAATTGTGACGTTTTTTATTTCTGCTTTGGCCAATACATCTATAATACCATAGGGATTTTGTAGTCTTTCATTTGAGACTAAAAATTGATTTGTTTGAGGACTATAGTCCATTAAATTAAATGATGAAAAGAACCTACCACGTAAACCTAAATAAAGTTTGGAATTACTTTTTTCATGAGTTAGTTTATAATAAACCTTAGTATAACCTAACCAATCAGGTAATTGATAAATAGAAAGTCCACCTTGATATTGGTAAAGTAATTCAAAATCTACTTCAAAATTTTTATTAGCCATTTTATAATTAAGCCCTGACTGGATAATTTGGACTGTATCTAAAGTAGAAACTGGCGAAAAAGAATTATCAAAATAAATAGGATTTTTAATCATGAAAATATTGGCTATTATCTTTAATTTATTCCATGAAAAAAAAGAATTTAAGCCTCCAAAGTATATGTCATTGGGATTGTTATTCCATGCCACATGATTACTGGTGAACTGATGAATTTCATAAGAGGGAGTAAGTCTTTTAAAAAAAAATTCACTTGAAAATTTCACATTTGTTTTTATAAACCTATTATAATTTAAAACTGCATTGAAATTGTTTTTTCTAAAACCAAACAAAGTATAATCAATTGAGGCAGATAAATATGATTGCTTATTATTAACTGAAATATCAAAGCCAACTTTATGATTTTGAAAAAGTGTATCAATAGTATGATTATTGAAAAAAGATAAATTACCATGATAAAACAATGAGGCTCTTTTGGATGAAATGGAATCGCTTTTATCTAATAAATAGTACTTTACTGACTGATTAATATCATGGGTAATAATAGAATCATTAGACCTAATAGTATCCATGTAGTTGTAGAGAAATAAATCCGCATTTAGACTATCAAAATAGTTTCTAACTCGCCTATCAATAGATGTAATACTATGCAACTTCGCCTTTTTGTGAAGACTATCTTTTTCAAATAGCGTTTGCTGAATTTTTAGTCTCCATAATTTATCGTTTGTGTAAGCATTATCTAAATTAACATCAATTAATTTCCTATTTAAGATGTCAAAATTAGAATCCGTAAAACTTGAATCATTAGCTATTCCGCCATTTTGCTCATTGTAAATTCTATGATGCTTTATCGAAGTTTTTAATTCATAAGTGTTTTGTTTTGACCTTCGAAAGTAATTTGCTTGAAAAAAATTNGCATTTGTAGCCTGGTTTAAATANTANCCATCGTGACTTCTTTTCANNAAGGAAANAGCATAATTAGATCTNTTAGAAATGGGTTGACTATGAAATANTGCTAAGTTTTGNTCTAATTCATCTCCAATAATATATTGCGCATCTAAAATTGGAATATTATTTTTTAAAAATGGTATATCTATCTGTTCCTTTTGATAAAAGGATCCATTTTCAAATAGGTTTACTTTGTTTTTACTAAACTTTAAATTAAATGAAACACTTGATGGACCTCCAATAAATAAATTATAATTCATAGAATCCTCTAAAAATGCCATTTGATTCCAAGTATTTACAATTACTGAATCGCTCTGAGAAAAACCAAAACTAAAAATGAAAATAAACTGAATAGAAATAAAAAATTTCATGCCAAGTGAAAATAAAAAAAAAGACCATTTCTAGGAAATGGTCTTTACAAAAATATATGTTAAAACAACTATGCCTGAGTAGTTGGCCCACCAAAATTAAGTGGGATATTACCAAGCTGTTCTGATTCCTTTATCTTACCATAAGAACCTTCATACTTAGCTAAATTATCAGACAATGCACGATGTAATTTTTTAGCGTGCTCAGGAGTCATAATAATTCTTGATTTAACCTTTCCTTTAGGTACGCCAGGCATAATTCGAATATAATCTAGAATAAATTCTGAAGATGAGTGAGTGATAATCGCTAAATTAGAATAAACACCCTCGGCTGTTTCTTCACTTAATTCTATATTAATTCCCTGTTGTTTTTTTTCTTCAGCCATGTTATTTATCTATATTTTCTTCAAGAACTTCCTCTTCAACATTGATTTTATTTAAATCATCTGAAGATCCTACTAACATAGTCTGCAAATTTCTCATACCAGTTCCAGCAGGAATTCTATGACCAACAATAACATTCTCTTTAAGACCTAACATATGATCTACTTTTCCATTAACAGCAGCTTGATTTANAACCTTTGTTGTTTCCTGGAATGATGCAGCNGAAATAAAACTATCCGTNTGTAACGAAGNTTTAGTAATACCTTGTAANATAGGTTCAGCTGTNGCAGTTAATGCATCTCTAGCTTCAACTCCCTTGGCATCATTTCGTTTAAGAGCAGAGTTTTCNTCTCTTAGTTTTCTTNCAGAAACAATTTGGCCTGCTTTTAAAATNGTTGAATCNCCAGNATCGGTAACCACTTTTTTNCCNAAAATTTTATCGTTTTCTTGAATAAATTCCCATTTATTCACTGCGGTATTTTCTAAAAATTTAGTGTCNCCTGGATCAATGATTTGAACTTTTCTCATCATTTGCCTTACAATAACNTCGAAATGCTTATCATTAATTTTNACACCCTGCAATCTATATACTTCTTGAATTTCATTAACGATGTATTCTTGTACTGCAGTAGGTCCTTTAATGGCAAGAATATCTTTTGGAGTTATAGCTCCATCAGATAATGTTTGACCAGCTTTAACGAAATCATTTTCTTGTACCAAGATATGTCTTGATAATGGAATAAGGTATTTTTTAATTTCACCTGTTTTCGCTTCAATAATAACTTCTCTGTTACCTCTTTTAATTTTTCCGTATGAAGCTACACCATCTATTTCTGAAACTACTGCAGGATTTGATGGGTTTCTTGCTTCAAACATTTCAGTAACTCTTGGTAAACCACCCGTAATATCTCCAGATTTTCCAGATTTCCTAGGGATTTTCACCATGATGTCACCAGAACTAATTTTATCCCCATCTTTCACAATGATGTGAGCATCAACAGGTAAATTGTATGACTTGATTTCATTATCATCTTTATCAACTACAGAAATAGTAGGTATCATCTTCTTATCTCTGTTCTCTTTGATAACAATTTCTGTGAAACCAGTTTGCTCATCAACTTCTTCTCTGTATGTAACTCCTTCTACTAAGTTGTTAAATTGAAGTTTACCGTCATATTCAGAAATAATAACAGCGTTGTAAGGATCCCACTTACAAATTACGTCACCTTTCTTCACTTTAGTCTTATCCTCAATTAATAACTTCGAACCATAAGGAACGTTAGCATTCATAACAACCGTACGAGATTTGTCAGTTATTTTGATTTCTCCTGTTCTACCAATTACAATTTTCTCAAGTTCACCTTCAGCATTCTTACGTTCAACTACACGAACACCTTCCATTTCTAATGTACCATCATTCTTGGCTGAAAGTTCTGCTTGGTCAGCAATATTAGAGGCTGTACCACCAACGTGGAATGTTCTTAGAGTTAACTGTGTACCAGGTTCACCAATAGACTGCGCAGCTATAACACCTACAGCTTCTCCTCGCTGAACAAGTTTACCAGTAGCCAAATTTCTACCGTAACACTTAGAACATACTCCTCTAGTTAATTCACAAGTTAGCACAGATCTAATTTCTACTTCTTCAATTCCAGCAGCTTCAATAGTACGAGCTAAATCTTCATTAATTTCTTCGCCTTCTTTAACAATTATTTCATCAGTGTTAGGATCTTCAATATCAAATAAAGCAACTCTACCTAATATTCTATCGTATAGACTCTCCACAATTTCATCACTTTTCTTAAGTGCTGAAACTGTTAATCCTCTTAATGTACCGCAATCGTAATCATTAATAACTACATCTTGGGCAACATCAACCAACCTTCTTGTCAAATAACCAGCATCAGCAGTTTTNAAAGCTGTATCCGCTAATCCTTTNCTNGCACCGTGAGTAGAAATAAAATATTCTAATATNGATANTCCTTCTTTNAAATTTGAAAGAATNGGATTCTCAATAATATCCTGNCCACCNGAAGCTCCAGATTTTTGNGGTTTAGCCATCAAACCTCTCATTCCTGAAAGCTGTCTNATCTGCTCCTTAGAACCTCTTGCTCCTGAATCCATCATCATNTAAATGGAATTAAACCCTTGCTTATCAGATTGGAGTTTATCCATTAAAGTATGAGTTAGTCTTGAATTAGTATGTGTCCAAATATCAATGATCTGATTGTATCTTTCATTGTTTGTAATAAGACCCATGTTATAATTCATAACAACTTCTTGTACTTCAGCTCTAGCCTTGTCAATGAGAATATCTTTTTCTTTAGGAATTACAACATCTGATAAATTGAATGACAATCCACCTTTAAATGCCATGTAATAACCTAAATCTTTAATATCATCAAGGAACTTTGCAGTCTTAGGAACACCAGTAACTTTAATAATTCTGGTAATGATATCTCTTAAAGATTTTTTAGTCAATAACTCATTGATATATCCTACTTCCTTAGGAACTAATTCATTAAATAAAATTCTTCCTGTAGTAGTTTCAATTACTTGTTCAACTTCTTCTCCATCTACCATATTGTTAATCTTAACTTTGATAGATGCATGAAGGTCAAGTCTCTTTTCATTGAATGCAACTTTAACTTCTTGCGGAGAGTAAAAATGCATTCCTTCACCAGCAACAGGCTCTTCTTTTGTACTTTTTCTTGTTTTAGTAATGTAATATAANCCCAATACCATNTCCTGTGATGGAACTGTGATTGGAGCTCCGTTAGCAGGATTAAGAATATTATGAGAAGCTAACATCAACAATTGTGCTTCCAAAATAGCCGCATTCCCAAGAGGAACGTGAACAGCCATTTGGTCACCATCAAAATCAGCATTAAATGCCGTACATACCAATGGATGTAATTGGATGGCTTTACCCTCAATTAATTTAGGTTGAAATGCTTGGATACCTAATCTATGTAGCGTTGGNGCCCTATTNAGTAATACNGGNTGNCCTTTCAATACATTTTCTAATATATCCCAAACTACTGGCTCTTTTTTATCTACAATTTTCTTAGCAGATTTTACTGTTTTTACAATACCTCTCTCAATCATTTTTCTNATGATAAAAGGCTTNAACAATTCAGCAGCCATGTTCTTAGGTAATCCACACTCGTGTAACTTAAGTGTAGGACCAACAACAATTACAGATCTAGCAGAATANTCNACACGCTTACCCAAAAGGTTTTGTCTGAATCTACCNTGCTTTCCTTTAAGACTGTCAGAAAGCGATTTTAAGGGTCTGTTTTTATCTGTTTTAACAGCGCTTGATTTTCTAGAATTATCAAATAAAGAATCAACAGACTCTTGAAGCATTCTCTTTTCATTTCTTAAGATAACCTCAGGTGCTTTGATTTCAATTAATCTTTTCAATCTGTTGTTTCTTATAATAACTCTCCTGTATAAGTCATTTAAATCCGAAGTAGCGAATCTTCCACCATCTAATGGAACTAAAGGTCTTAAATCTGGAGGAATAACTGGAACAACTTTTACAATCATCCATTCCGGTCTATTCTCAATTCTGCTGTTTGCATCCCTAAAAGATTCAATAACTTGTAGTCTTTTTAACGCTTCGTTTTTTCTCTGTTGAGAAGTCTCATTATTTGCTTGATGTCTTAGCTCATATGATCTAGCATCTAAATCTTCATTAGCCAATAAATCAAAAAGAGCTTCAGCACCCATTTTTGCGATAAACTTATTTGGATCTGAATCTTCCAAATACTGGTTATCTCTTGGTAGCTTCTCAAGAATATCCAAGTATTCTTCTTCTGTAATGAAATCCATCTTTTGTAAAGGCTCACCTTCAGCATTAACTGCGTTTCCAGGTTGTACTACAGCATATCTTTCATAATAAATAATTTGATCTAACTTCTTTGTTGGTAAACCAAGAAGATATCCAATTTTATTAGGAAGTGATCTGAAATACCAAATATGAGCGACAGGAACAACTAAAGCAATATGTCCCATTCTTTCTCTTCTTACTTTTTTTTCAGTTACCTCAACACCACAACGGTCACATACTATACCTTTATATCTTATTCTTTTGTATTTCCCACAGTGACACTCATAATCTTTCACAGGACCAAAAATTCTTTCACAAAACAAACCGTCTCTTTCGGGTTTATAAGTTCTGTAATTAATGGTTTCAGGCTTTAAAACTTCACCATGAGATCTTTCTAAGATAGATTCAGGAGAAGCTAAGCTGATGGTTATTTTTTCAAAATCGCTTTTGAATTTGTTGTCTTTTCTAAACGCCATTATAATTTATTTTCTGTGTTTAATTAATCTAAATCTATATTTAATCCTAATCCTTGTAGTTCATTTAACAGTACGTTAAATGATTCTGGAATTCCAGGTTCTGGTAAGTTCTTACCTTTCACAATGGATTCATATGCTTTTGCTCTACCTTGAACATCATCAGATTTAACGGTTAGTATTTCCTGTAAAACATTTGATGCACCAAAAGCTTCAAGCGCCCATACTTCCATCTCACCAAAACGCTGACCACCAAATTGAGCCTTACCTCCAAGAGGTTGCTGAGTAATCAATGAATAAGGACCTATTGATCTAGCATGCATCTTATCATCAACCATGTGACTTAATTTTAACATGTAGATAATTCCCACTGTTGCAGGTTGATCAAACCTCTCACCAGTACCACCGTCAAATAAGTAGGTTCTACCATTTCTAGGCACACCCGCATCATCTGTGTACTTATTGATATCGTCTAAAGATGCTCCATCAAAAATGGGTGTTGAAAATTTCATACCCAATTTCTGACCAGCCCATCCAAGTACAGTTTCATATATTTGACCTAGGTTCATTCTAGAAGGCACACCTAACGGATTTAAAACAATATCAACTGGTGTCCCATCTTCAAGAAATGGCATATCTTCTTCCCTTACAATTTTAGCAACAATACCTTTGTTACCGTGTCTACCAGCCATTTTATCACCCACTTTAAGCTTTCTCTTCTTAGCTAAATACACTTTAGCCATCTGAATAATTCCAGCTGGTAATTCATCACCAACCGTGATCTGGAATTTTTTTCGCTTGTATTGGCCTATAAGCTCCGTTGCCTTAATATTGTAATTATGAAGCGTAACATCAACTAATTCATTGACGTCATCGTTACTTGTCCAATTCTTGGAGTTAATGTGAATAAAATCGATACTTTTTAGCGTCTTTTCTGTGAACTTCACACCTTTTTTAATAACCTGTTCCTTGAAAACGTTAGTAACGCCTTGAGACTTTGCATCACCAATAATTTGAGTAAGCTTAGAAATTAAAATGGACTTTAATTCTGCTAACTCCTTGTCCATCTCATTATCAAGTTGCTCAATTATCGGTTTATCCGCGGCTTTTGATTTTCTATCTTTTATTGCTTTAGAGAATAACTTTTTATCAATTACAACACCCGTAACAGATGGTGGAACTTTTAAAGAAGCATCCTTGACATCTCCTGCCTTATCTCCAAAAATAGCTCTCAATAATTTTTCTTCAGGAGTTGGGTCACTTTCACCTTTTGGAGTTATTTTACCAATTAGGATATCGCCCTCTTTAACTTCAGCACCCACTCTAATAATTCCATTTTCATCTAAATCTTTGGTAGCCTCCTCACTCACATTAGGTATATCAGCTGTTAACTCTTCTAAACCTCTTTTCGTATCTCTTACATCTAAGCTGTATTCATCCACATGAACACTTGTATAAATGTCTTCTTTTACTACTTTTTCAGAAATTACGATAGCATCCTCAAAGTTATATCCTTTCCAAGGCATGAAAGCCACTTTTAGGTTTTGACCTAAGGCCAATTCACCTCGGTCTGTTCCATATCCTTCTACAAGAACTTGACCTTGTTTCACAGACTCGCCTTTTTTAACTATGGGTCTAAGGTTAACTGCACTCCCTTGATTCGTCTTCTGGAATTTAGTTAAGTGATACACTTTGATATTAGAGTCAAAACTTACCAACTCATCCTCTTCATTGTATTTGTA
>PBXW01000029.1 GCA_002727735.1 Crocinitomicaceae bacterium | reverse complement strand
CGATAATAGCCCATTATTCAATAATGAAATTAAAGCACTAACACTTGATAATTTATCGGGTGAATTGTTCATAGCTACAGAACAGGGTTTATTAGGATTTAAGTCAACTGCTATTACGGCAAGTCAAACGTTTTCTACACTAAGCGTTTATCCCAACCCTGTAAGAGAAAATTACTATGGCAATATTGCTGTAACAGGAATGATGTTTAATTCCGAAGTGAAAATTACAGATGCTAATGGCTTATTAGTAAATACAATTCAGTCAAACGGAGGGCAAGCAGTATGGAATGGTAAAAATTTCAATAGTGAAGATGTTCAATCAGGGGTTTATTATTTTTTTGCTACTTCTGAAGATGGATACAGTAAAGCAAAAGGAAAAGTGCTTGTTGTTCGTTAGTTTTTCCCAAACTCTTGTGAATATTTACTCTTTTAATTGAACTTGCCTGTATTGAAATACCTATAGTTTTGTTTACATGTGGCTGGACATCACGATATCAATACCATTATTATGGGGAATATATATAGGCTATAAAAAAGGGTTAGTTTCTCAAGTTTTAGGTGTTATAAGTCTTTTTTTAGGAATTTGGATTGGAACTAATCATGGAGATTGGATTTATTTTTTAATCGAAGAAAAAGTGGATATAAAATACTTACCAATTGTTTCATTTGCCATACTTTTTGTAGCTACTGTAATTATTGGACTATTGCTAGCTAAAGGGATAGAAAAAATGCTTGCGTTTATTCAACTTAAACAACTTAATAAGTTAGGAGGGGTTATTTTTGGCTTAATTAAAGTATTGTTGTTTTTATTAGCTGGAGTATATTTCTTTGAAAAGTGGGATGAAACGAACTTAATTTTAAGCCAGGAAACAAAAGAGAGCTCTATACTTTATCCGGTCATGTCTAAGGCTTCAAATATTTTACTCCCTGAGCTAAATAACAGTAAAATTTTAGAAATTCCAGCATCCTTAAAACAGGAAAACAATTTAAACGTAAAAGATTAATTACATTTGAGATGTGTTATTTGAAAATGTCGATGCGCATCTAAAGTTAAGGGGTCAACTATTACAGTTGTTTCAATCAAATCGTGTACCTCATGCCTTACTATTGAGTGGAAAGGAAGGCTCTGGACATTTTCAGTTGGGTTTGTTTTTTGCTGCATTATTGCTCTGTAAAAATGTAGATAAGGGCCCTTGTGGACATTGTTCTTCCTGTAAGAAAATGCTTTCATTTAATCACCCCGATTTTCATTTTTCTTTTCCAATTCATTTGTCAAAATCAGAAAAATCAGAAATTTCTGCTGATCATAGATCAAGTTTTGTGGAGATGATTAAAGAATATCATTGTATTGGAAAGCAGACATGGTATGCTAAAATGGGAAATGAAAACAAGCAAGGTGTAATTGGGGTGAAGGAAAGTCAAGAAATAATAAAAAAATTACAACTTAAGTCTTACGAGGGAAGTAGAAAAGTTTTGTTGATGTGGTTACCAGAACTNATGAATCTTCAANCNTCNAATAAGCTTTTAAAATTAATAGAAGAACCCCCAGAAAATACGATTTTAATTTTTGTTTCAGANCAACCTNATTCATTAATTCAAACTATTTATTCCAGATTACANCATATTCAAGTTCCNTCNTTAAGTGTTGATCATATAAGCCAATATTTAAGGAATTACTTCAGTGTAGATGAANTGGAAGCTAATTCAATTGCAAACAGTTCGAGTACTAATTTACATCGTGCTATCAGCTTGTTTTTATCCAAGGAGAATACCAAAGANTACTTGTCATTATTTATTAAATGGATGAGGTTATGTTATNCAAGAAATATATCAGANACTATCGATTGGGTTAGTGATTTTTCTAAAATGGGAAGAGAAACAAATAAGGATTTTCTAACTTATTCTCTTGAACTATTTAGACAGTGTATTGTAAATCATTATCAGATAAATTTAGAAGGTTTATCACCTGAGGAAGAAAGCTTTTTATTAAAATTTAAACCATTTATAAANCATAAAAATATNATTGCTTTAAATGANGTAATTAATNATGCATATTANCATTTAGAACGAAATGCTAATGTTAAGATACTTATGTTAGATGTTTCATTAAAGTTATATAAGCTTGTTAGGATCAAATGATAAAAATGTGATGTATAATTATGAATTGTTCAACTTGTAAGAATAATGTTAAGGGAACTCCTAAAGGNTGTAGGGGAAATGGCAATTGCTTAACCAACGGTTGTAACCAACGAACANTATATAATTGGTTGTCTAACTTGGATAATGACAGTAAAAAATCTAATAAATGGATTGAGCTAAGCTTTAAAAATGGCAGAAAAAAGTTCGTTTCTAATAATAAACAAATAGCTATCCAAACAGGTGATGTTGTNGTAATAGAGTTAGCTTACGGAAAAGATATGGGNATGGTGAGTNTAACGGGNCATTTAGTGCAATTCCAAATNGATAGAAAAAATGCGGAAAAGCAATTAAAAGATGCNCCTGTTATCCTACGAAAAGCTACAGAAAAAGACATTGAAAATTGGAAAATAGTAAGAGAAAAGGAGGGNGATTATATTTTAAAAGCAAGAGAATTGGCCAAAGAGACTNCTTTAGATATGAAAATAAGTGATGCAGAATTACAGGCAGACGGAAANAAAGTCACNTTTTATTACACAGCAGAAGANCGAGTGGACTTTAGAGAACTATTAAAAAAAATGACACTTCATTTTAGCTTGAAAATAGAAATGAAGCAAATTGGTTCTAGACAAGAGTCCTCAAGATTAGGCGGTATTGGATCATGCGGAAGAGAGTTATGTTGCTCNACATGGATGAAAGATTTTAGATCAGTNACCACAAAAGCTGCACGATATCAACAGTTGTCATTAAATCCTCAAAAATTGGCTGGTCAATGTGGTAAATTAAAATGTTGTTTAAACTTTGAATTAGATCAATATGTAGAAATGATTAATACTTTTCCTTCACCAAAAAGAAAATTAATCTCATTGTCTGAAAAAGGAGTTCATATTAAAACGGATGTTTTTAGAAAAATGATGTGGTATAGTATTAAAAACCAAGAGACAAAGTTTATAACTATAGAAAGCTTTAGTGTTGATGAAGTTAGGACACTTCATAATAGAATGGATAATGGTGAAAAAATTCACTCATTGCTGAAAGTTGATGAAGAGACATCATTTAATCAGAATAAATCATCGGACTTATCAGATGATATTAACAGATTTAATAATGTTTTTAAAAGGAAAAAACGCACTAAACAAAAAAGAAGATGAAGAAGTTTATTGTAGTAATATCAGTGATTTTTTGCATGGGTTGTGAAAACAAAAATATAATCTATACCTCATTTCATGATATATCAGAAAGTTCATGGTCATTTAAAGATAGTTTGATGTTTGAGTGGGAGATCTCTGATACTACTCAATCATATTCAATTGATCTTAATTTAAGACATTCAACATCATATAAATGGTCTAACATATATCTTTTTTCAGATTTAATTTTCCCAAATGAAAAAGCTAGAAGAGATACTTTTGAGTATTACTTTACAGACGATTATGGTCATTGGACTGGTAACAGGTCAGGCTTAATCGTAAAAAATAAATTTCCATTATATGAACGGGTTAAATTTCCGCTTAAAGGACATTACAAGTTGTTCGTAAATCAAGCTATGAGAGATACTTTTTTAAATGATTTAATAAGTGTTGGTGTCCAAATAAATAAGCTGCCTTAAATGCCATATTATAATCACCATATTCAATCAAAATTACCAAATGTAGGTACTACTATTTTTACTACAATGTCGCAGTTAGCTGCAGCGCATGATGCCATTAATTTATCTCAAGGCTTTCCAGATTTTGACATTGATCCTAAGCTAATTAATTTAGTAAATAANCGNATNACTCAAGGCCCCCATCAGTATGCACCCATGCAAGGCGCCCAAAGATTAAGAGAAGTAATAAGTNAAAAAGTATACAAACTATATAATAGGCATTATCATGAAGATGATGAAATCACTATAACAGCTGGAGCAACTCAGGCATTATACACTGCAATAGCCGCTTTTATTAAGGAAAATGATGAAGTTATTTTATTTACCCCTGCCTATGATTGCTATCAACCTGCAATAGAGATATGCGGTGGAAAGCCTGTTTTTTTCCAATTAAAAGCACCAGATTACGGGGTAAATTGGGAGGAAGTAAAAAAGTTGATCAATCAAAAAACTCGAATGATTGTGATAAACACCCCTCACAATCCAACTGGTTCCATTTTATCTAAAAATGACCTTTTAGAATTGGAAAAAATAGTTTCTAATACTGACATTATTGTTTTAAGTGATGAAGTCTATGAGCATCTAATTTATGAAGACGAAGAGCATCAATCTGTAGCGTCATATCCAGTTTTGGCTGATAGTGCTATTGCAGTATTTTCTTTTGGTAAAACATTTCACGTAACTGGATGGAAAATGGGTTATGTTCTTGCACCTGAAAATTTAATGCAAGAGTTCAGGAAAGTTCATCAATTTAATGTGTTTTCATGCAATCATCCACTTCAATTAGCACTTGCAGACTATATGTCTGATGAGGATAATTACTTAGGCTTAAGTGCTTTTTATGATGAAAAAAGAACAATGTTTTTAGAAATGGTCAGTGCATCAAGGTTTAAAGCTTCCCCCTCAAAAGGAACCTATTTCCAATTATTGAATTATAGTGAAATTTCATCATTAAGTGATGTAGATATGGCTAAAAAATTAGTTGTTGACCATAAATTAGCAAGCATTCCTATATCCGTATTTTATCANGCTAATTTAGATGAACATTTTTTAAGATTTTGTTTTGCTAAGAAAGAAGAAACTTTAAAAAGAGCTGGAGATATTTTGATCAACTTGTAATTATTCACAATTTCATCTTAAGATTTGAATTTATTTAAAAACTTTTAGCTAATATTTTCATATATTTTTGAACAGTAATGAGAGCTACCCTAACACTAATAGGATTTTTATTGTCATTTTCATTTCATGCACAGCATTTAATTGATGTGTATTGTTCTGAAGATAGNTGTAGTCATACCGTTATTGANCCTGAAGTTTTAATGGTTGAACGATGGGATACCTTAGCACAGTCTAAGTTTTGGAAATTAGTAATTGGTATGACTAGTGATTCTTGTATTGTTAATGTTGCTCACAATAGAAAAATNCTTGGATATGTCCATAAGGATGATTGGTTTTGTCAAACAGAAAATGAAAAGAAATCATATAAAGATTCTGTTATTTACTATAACTGTTTAGATAGCAACACGAGGATATATATCACTTCAGGGAAAAAAGACTTTTATTTAATTGAAGAAGTTATTCCTAGTATCTCAATGGCTATTGACATATTTGAAGAAAATCATGTAGACCCTTGGTACGCACAATCTATATTACTCATTGAAAGTCCAGCTAAAATTAGTTATTCCAATGCAGGTGCTTATGGGCCATTTCAATTAATGAAAAAAGTAGCAAGAAAAATGGGGCTTACTGTAAATAACACAGTAGATGAAAGAAAGAATTTTGATAAATCGGCTTATGCTGCAAGCCAGTTGTTAAAAACCATTTGTATTCCACATGCCTATAGAATTTTGTGTGATTTAGGAGATTTTGAACCAACAGGAGATGAGCTTTGGTTTAAATTATTTGTGTTACATATTTATCATGCAGGAGCTTACAACGTAGAAAAGTTAGTAGCTCAACTTGATGAGCCAATTGATGGCATGGAATTGATTAAATGGATGTGGACACATGAATATGGAAATTTTAAAAATGCATCTCAAAATTATTCTCAAATTGCCATTGCTGCTATGTTAACACTTCAGGATATAGTATTAGAGGATTGTGATTATATTTTCAGATGTGAAAGCAATTACTATTCGGAGAATTAATGGGTAGGTGGTTACGTGTACTTACTCTATTAATTGTATTAATCCAGATCGTATTATCTTTTTTGTCTTACCACGAAGATTTAGAGGTTATTGTTCCTTTTAATCTTGAAATTAGCTTCGTACTTAATATATTTTTAGTCCTATTTTTTATTTTTCAATTCATTTTACGTTGGAAAAATTTCAGCTTATTAAAAAACATAAATGGATATGCAGTTTCGAGTAAAGGATGGAGTAAAATTGTCACAAACGAAATCATGCCTTTTATTATTTATTTACCATTTATATTGTTGTTAGTCTTCTATTTTGCCAATGAAATACTCTTAACCGTTATTTTATCATTAGTAATAATAGAAGGAATATTTTACGTACTATTTGGTAAGAAGAAATTCAAAATAATTATCAATGAAAGTGCTGTAATTTCCTTCACTAATCAACATGAAGTATTAAAATGGGCAAATATTGCTAAAGTCACATTTAGCTCAAGTGGCACACTTATTCTTAAGCATAATGGTAGAAAAGTATTTATTGAGGATTTAGCTTATGAAGATTCCAATTTAATTAGATCTGAGATAAAAAGATTGTCAATCGAAAAACACATTCTTTTACAGGAAATTGCGTAATTACTGAACAGCCGAGTACAGGATTGCTTCTACTTCTCTAATTAGTTTTGATTTTTTGAAATTAGGCGCATAGACATATCCTTCCATGTTTATTATTTCTGTTCTGTCATGACTTAAAAACGCATAATTCACATAGGTTCCACCCATTTTATCATTGACCATTCTCCATGCCCCTGTAGTTTTAAAAACATACTTATCATTAATCTGCATGGCTAAACTTTCAATTGGTGCAATGTCATCGTTTCTGGTAGACATATATGAATTACTTTCTCTGCCTTTTAAAAAGTGTAGGCCAATAGAATCTCTTTTTTCTTTATGATAATTAATAGAAAATTGGGATTCACTATAATAGGGATACGTATAAACAACAATTCCCTTTTGAATTTCATGTGTTCCGTTTTGGTCTTTTTTCATTTCTAATTGACTAAACCACCAAAAATTATCACCCTCATTATTAAGCTTCATTTCTTTGGGAGCAACAATGTTGAAGCCCAATTCTTCTTGTAAATAGCTATTGATAATATTATTTTTTTGATATGACATTTGTATTAATTCAAAGTAAAAAGAATTTATACGTTGCATTANATCTTGACAATTATTATAGAAATAGCTCACAGCACGTTTTTCTGATTTAAAATTTAATTCAATGACAAGTTGTCCATTTGCCCAAAGATCATTAATGTATATTGGGTTTCTAAACCCAGGCTGATTTGGGTCAATTTTGATGACTACAATACAACTTTTGTTTTTGAGATTATTGACTAAATTTTCTGGAACTATGAAGTCAATATTAAATTGNTNCTCNTANGGGAGAGGAGTTGATTTATTAACTTTTTCAAATTGTTTTTTTAGCTCACTACCAAGTGTAGTATGCCAATATTTTTTAGGTAATGAAAACAAGACGCTCCCAAAGTCTTTTTTTGCTTTTGGCTTATATATACTAGAGTCATACTCATTTAAATTACAATGAGTTAACATCATAACTAAACTTAATATTAAAGTAATATTTCTAATTAATAATTGCATATAACTATTCCAAAACGATGAAAGAAAGGTTCTTGAAAAATGGAAAATACAGCATTAAGACTGCTTTCAAAAAATACACCAAAATTTTTAAAAGTCACCTGGCCTCTGCTTGTGATAAATTGGGACTTCTGGTGTAATTTTCCTGTTATAATTTCTTTTTTAGTAAATCCATTTTCGTTATAGCTAAATTGATATTTAGCTGATAACGCATAATTGTAGTGAATTGCCCATGATAGTTGTAATTTATCTTGTTTTAATGGAAACGGTTTGAAATTAAATTTAATAGGTATTGTTAGATAGTTATATCTCAAGTAATTTTTAGTCACTTCTTGTG
>PBXW01000028.1 GCA_002727735.1 Crocinitomicaceae bacterium | reverse complement strand
TGTTTTTTTTTGGATTAATTTTCTCGAAATAATTTTTTTAGGAGGATTTTTAATTTTTTTTATGAAATCTTTTAATGAAATTTTTGAGTTGGATAAAATTCCTGCATAACTAACATAAGGTAAGGAAAGCCATATTTTTTTCACAGGATTTTTAAGTTTAAAAAAAGGAGCTATGCCAATAATATTTTTATTATCATTTATTATAAAATATTCACTTTTGATGTTATAAGTTTTTTCAATAATTTTTTTCCACGCAGAAAGATGATAAACACTTCCTAAATCGTGGTTTGTAACAAATTTGTCCCATAACTCTGAATGACTTTTATGGTTATATTTTATTAACTCCATTTATTAATAACGTATTACTAAATAGAAGAAAAAAGGAAGACTAATTCAAATAAAAATTCTGATCAACCATTTTTTCTTGACTCAGTAAAATGGACATAAACTTGAATTTTTTAATCAAAAAATCATTTTTTCTATCTTCACTATACCCAATAAATTTAATTTTTTCTTCATCTGTAAGGTTGACTAAGTTTATGAGATTGTTAAGTGAAATAAGATCTGGTTTTTTTGCTTCTTCATTATGATCTAGTAGCAGAGATAAATAATCAGTAGCAAATTGAATTAAATCTTCTGATGGCTTGAAATCATGTTTAGCAATAGGAACAACTGTTCCAATGGGATACAATTTCTTTTCATTTTTATTTTCAAAATGATTGATTTTGAAATTAGAACTACACTCAATTAAAATATCAAGTTCCCCATTTTCATATTTTTTTAAAATTTGAACTATTTTGACTAAAGACCCTAGCTCACTAAGTGTTGTTTTTCCTTGATAAGGAATGCCAAAATGTTGATCATGATTTATACAGTCAGTGGCTAACTGCAAATAACGTGGTTCAAAAACATGAAGCGTTGTTTGTTCGCCTGGAAAAAGAAAAATCCTCAATGGAAAAAGACCAAAATGCAGTTTGTTTTTCATACCTGTATTATAAATTACTGCATAAATTTCAACTTAATTAACGAAGTCTAAACGAAGCATTTGTATAATCTATTCACATAGAATTATGAATTACTTACTCATTTTTAGCATATTTATTCGAATTTTAATAAACTTAAAATTAAGTAACAGGTAAACAAACTAAATAGGTGAAAAGCAATAATTTACAGCTAAACCATAGGAATTACATTATTTATAAATTTTTTAATTCTTTATTTCTGGGGACTTCAATTGGGAGTGTATTTATTATTTATAGCCCATTAGAACCAGCTATTTATTCAATAGGAGGGATTGTTCTTGCATTAGGACTTATGGGAGTAGCTTTGTTTTATGAAAAAATACTAAATATTGGATATTTCTACATCATTTCTCTCTTTGTTGAAATCGTTATTCTTGCAGTTTTAATTTCGTTTTTAATTTTTTCATATAGTTACGAAATTGCACTTTGTGTTTATATAGGATATCAAGTAACATTCATTTTTGGATCCTATTTAGGTCGTGTTGAAACATTACTCCTTAAAAAGAAAAGAATTTTAAAAGCAGTTGATATTTCAAAGCAGGCCGGTTATATGATAGGGCTTTTACTTTCATACGTTGTTTTTTTATTTATTGGAATTAAGGCATCAGATTTAAACGATAAAAANCTTCAATTAACTCCATCTCAANCNGAACAAATACTAGTTGACGAAAATAAGTTACCNATTGGCTTTAAAGTGAATTTNGAGGAAGANAANCCANCTTTAAAAAANNAATTTANTTCAGAAGAAACCCANAGTAAAATAAAATCTATAATAAGTAAGAATCAGGTTTATTACNTACACTATNTATTGGTTTTTATTGAAATATTAGTNATTGTNTTTATCNTAAAATCCTTNGTNTACAGCAANAAAGNATAGTTTTTTATGCTCACAATTTAGTGTGTAAATGTATTTACATTAAAAANTATATGCAGTTCACATCTTTCTACATTTGAAATATGCTCAAGCGAACTTTANTATTGTTGTTTTCAGCATCTATGCTGTGTTTTTTGTTTTTTTCAATAAGAACTAAAATTAGTGAGCAGGTTATAATAAATAAAAATCCAGTTAAATATTACCCTGCTGACGCTTCTATTTTTTTAAAGTTTAAGAATTTTTCGAACACCTTACACCATTTCACTGAAACAAATATGATGTGGTCAGACTGGGTGAAAAATCAAAACAATAAATCCAATCATTTTATTGAGTCAATCGATGATATTTTAAAAGATTCGTTATTTAATATTTGTTTTGAAAATGGGAATTCTTACTTGGCTATTTATAAGNAAGATAGTATGGTGAATTGGTTGCTGGTAAATAATNTATTAAAACACCAAAAGGATATTGAATTTTCAGAAATTCAACAATTATTAAATGAAAACCAAAAGTATTTTAATAACCAAAATATAAGATTTAGCTCTCCGTTTGTTCTAGTTTCTAATGAAGATGAATTAATTGATAAATTTTTAAAAAACTTACACAATAAAGATTCGATTAAAGAAAATGGTTTAAACGACCTGGTTTTATTTGATAGTGAGTCATCACCACTCTCCATATGGATTAATCTCAAAAATGAAAGTCAAAATATTAAGAATAAATTTTATGCTGGTAGTTGGGCACAGTTAGATNTTGATTATTCTTCCAGTAAAATCACATTAAGCGGTNTATCCAATGAACAGCAAGAAATTTCATTATTTAATCCTAAATTTTCTTCTTTTGATTTAGTTAAGGAACTTGATTTAAAGACTTATGANGAAAGGCAAATATTATTTGATTNATCATTTTTAAAAATGAAAGAAATATCATCGATTAGATTAAAGTTGTTGGATAAAATNCAGTCCAGNTATCATGATATTATTTTATTAGACGAGAATATAAAAGAGGACGTTCATTTATTTTTCATAAATGATTCCATAAAAGATCTATTGGATAATTCAATTGAAAAAACCTCAATTAATCAAACGATATTTAAAAAGCTTTTGTCTGTTGATTATGCTGATTATGATTTTAAAGACAAATATATTTTTACCCATAAAGATTTTGTTTTTATTGCTAGTGAACTTGGGAAAAGCGAGTTAGAGTATCAGTTAAATAAAACGATGTCAAAACAACAAAAACAAGATGACTTCTTAAGTATATCCAATAGTTACCAACCCTCTTCATATAGTCTTTATGCTGATAAAGACGAAATGATTGATCTTTTTGCAAAAAATCAGTCATTGCTGTTTAATTCATCATTTTTGGAATTTTGTGGAGGTGTTAAATGGAACGTTAATAAGTATGATAATAGAGTGTATTATGGTATTTCTTTATATCAAAATAACAAACAAAAAACCAATAAAAATGTATTNTGGAAATTACCACTAAAAGACATTGTATGGGGTCCTTATGCTGTAAAAAATCACCGTACTAACACTAGAGATATTGTAGTACAAGATAGTGCTAATGTATTGTATTATATAGGTGCTAATGGAAAGTTAAAATGGACTAAATCCATTGAGTCAAAAATTAAGGGTACGCCATCTCAAATAGACATCTACAAGAACAACAAGTTTCAATTATTATTTAACTCTAATAAACAAATTTATTTGATTGATATTTTAGGAAATGATGTTGATGGATTTCCAATTTTCTTACCACATCAAGCTACAAATCAAGTAGTAGCTTTTGATTATGATAAGAATAAAAACTACAGATTTCTGATAAGTTTAAATAATTCTAAAATTTATAATTATAATGTTGATGGTGAACAAGTTTCAGGTTGGTTAACCCCTAATTTAACTTCAAACGTTATGATGCCTATAACCCATTTTGCTATTAATGGGTTNGATTACATCATGATAATAGATGAAAATGGTAAGATCTTAATGTGTAATCGAAAGGGAGAGGATAGGTATAAATTAAAGTCTAAAATTCCAATGACAAATNGTTTTAACTATGCCTTGAAAAAATCATTTTCTATTGATTCTTCTTCAATAATTTTCGAAGATTCATCAGGCTTGATATCATCCTATGTTTTTTCAGAAGAGTCCGCAAAACAAATTATTAAAATGGATGATGATTCCATTGAAAGGGTAAGAATTATTGCCTTTAATCAAAACAACATTAATTTATGTTTGAAAAATGACAATCAACTAAAAATTCAAAAAGAAAAAGGACAGGCTTATGATTTTACATTTGATTATGANTTCGCAATNCTAGATTTAAATGGNGAACATAATTATTTTCCNATTTTCAACTCACAGTTAAAGGAAATTCAGTTTATAAATCAAAAATATTCATTACTCCCTACATTATATCGAGCCTCAGAAAAGTCATGTATATATGATATAAATAATGATAATATTTATGAATTAGTATCAGTCTTAAATGAAAACATCTTAGTTTGTTATCAAATAGCTGACATAAATAGCCCCACAAATTATTAAGATTAAATTATACTGATATATCTTTGGGTATTATTTGTATGATGAATTTAAGAAATGATTTCCCNATTTTAAGTGAAAAAGTTCATGGTAAACCCTTGGTTTATTTCGACAATGCGGCAACTAGTCAAAAACCATTGTGTGTTATTGAAGGGATAAAACAGTTTTATGAATCTTATAATTCCAATGTTCATAGAGGGGTACATGATTTAAGTCAAAAAGCCACATTAGCTTATGAAAATTCTAGAAAGACAGTTCAAAGATTTTTAAATGCTAAAACCTCAGATGAAATTGTCTTTACAAAAGGAACAACAGACGCCATTAATATTGTAGCAAATGCATGGGGAATTAACCATTTACAAAAAGGAGATGAAATAATCATTTCTACAATGGAACACCACAGCAATATAGTTCCATGGCAAATGGTGTGTGAAAAAACTGGGGCAGAGCTNGTTGTTAGCCCAATTAACCAAGATGGCGAATTGCTAATTTCTGAATTTAAGCATCGGCTAAATTCAAGAACAAAATTAGTAGCTATAACTCATGTTTCTAACACATTAGGTACAATTAACCCCATTGAACAAATAATAGAAGAAGCTAGAAAATATGATGTTAAGATTCTAATTGATGCAGCACANTCTGCACCTCATTTTGCATTAGATATGCAAAAAATAGATTGTGATTTTCTTGCTTTTAGTGGGCACAAAANCTTGGCACCTACTGGTATAGGGGTTCTTTATGTTAAAATGGATAATTACAACGAAATGACTCCATTTATCGGTGGAGGAGATATGATTAAAGAAGTCACCTTTGAAAAGACTACATATAACGATCCTCCTTTATTTTTGGAAGCGGGAACACCAAATNTATCTGGAGCAATTGCTCTTGATATAGCTCTAAATTATATTTTGAAAATAGGNTTGGAGAACATAGCAAAACAGGAATCAGATTTGTTAGCTTATGCTACTGAAGAAATAAAAATGATAGATGTTGTGCAAATCATTGGAAAGGCAAAGGAAAAAACAAGTGTTCTCTCTTTTTTATTGGATAATGTCCANCCATTTGACGTAGGTACGTTGTTAGATCAAATGGGAATAGCTATTAGAACTGGTCATCATTGTACTCAACCATTAATGGACTTTTATCAAATTCCTGGTACTGCAAGAGCGAGTTTTGCATTTTATAATTCTATGGAAGAAGTGGATTATTTTATAAGTTCATTGAAAAAGACAATCAAACTATTGTCATAAACTAAAAGAATTTACAGCTCATAACAGCAGTATCATCTAAAAATTCTTTTTCTCCTCGAAAATCATCAAGTTTAATAAATATTTGATGATCAAGTTCATTCATAGTTAAATTGAAGTTGGATTGTATGGTTTTTGCCAAATTATCAGTTTCAAATGGTATACCATTATTATTTTCTAGTTCTACAATCCCATCTGTATAGCAGACTAAAATAGAGTTTGCTTCTATAGTTATTTTTTCAATTTCGATTTTGGGAATTTNATCTAACATACCTAGCCCAATGCACCCCTTGTTCAGAAGTCTGGTGTTTTTTTGATCTACAAGTATGGGGTGATTATGTCCAGCATTAACGTATTGGAGTGTTCTTGTTTTACCACTGTAGTGGCCTGCAAAAAAAGTAATGAATTTTTCTCCTTTTGCAGCATAATTAACATCATCATTTAAATTTTTAATTAAATCTTCCAAGCTAATTTTCTTGTAATTATATTTTATAATTGCCCTTAAATTTGCTTGAAAATTACTCATCAAAAGAGCAGCAGCCACACCTTTTCCAGANACATCTGCAATACAGAAAAAATACTCTTCCTCATTTAAAACAATAAAGTCATAATAGTCTCCACCAACAAGATGTTTTGGTTCATATCTTGCAGCTACATCGATATATTTATTTTTNGGAAAGTTCAAGGGAAACAATAGTTTTTGCATTTCTCCAGCTACCTGCATCTCTTTCTTNTGAATTTCTTGTTCTAAAAGCTCATTAGAAAAACGTTTATTTTCTATGGCTACAACTATAATGCTTGTTAGCGTTTGAATAAATGGCATATGTTTTATGCCTGGATTAAANCTTAGTTCATCATCTTCTAGTCCACCAATTAATAAATATGCTAGGGCTACATTTTTATGAAATATTGGAATGATAATATCAAATGAGTTAATGGTTTCAATTGATGANGATTCAATAACTGTAATGTCTTTAATATGAATTAATTCCTCTGCAACGTCTATCTTTTTATTTAATCCTTTAGCCCCAAAATGAAGAATGCATTTCCAATTCTTTTGGTCAAATGCATAAAGAATTAATTTACTTATTCCTAATTGTTCTCTAAGTATGTATTCAAAAATTTTTAGAATGTTGGAAATAGATAAGTTATTGTTTATACCTTTTGTTATTTCCAGTAATGAATTTAATTTAAATTCATTTAATTCTAGTTTCTGCGTAAGTTTACCTATACTGTTTGAAGCCATTACAAATCTAGTTTTTTGATGATTTGAGTTAATTTACGCTGATTTAAAATTTCTCTAAATCGTTGTTTTGCATTTATGCCTGGAACTCCAAATATGGTTTCATTGGCTTCTACATTTTGAAAAGGTCCAGATTTTCCTAGGATAACAGCACCTTCTCCTATAGTTATGTTGCTTGGTGTACCAACTTGGCCCCAAAGCGTAACATTGTCTTCTATAATGTTGCAACCAGCAATACCTACCTGAGCGGCTATAAGGCAGTTTTTACCAATTATTGTATCGTGCCCAATATGAACTAAATTATCAGTTTTAGTTCCATTGCCGATTTTTGTTTTGTCTGTTACTCCAGCATCAATGGTGTTGTTGGCTCCAATTTCAACAAAATCACCAATAATCACCTCTCCACATGTAATTAATGGTGAATAGGTATTTTGTTTTTTATTGAAGTAGAATGCATTTGCTCCAATAACACTATTTGCATGAATTATAGTATTGTCACCTATGGTTATATTGTCGTATAAAACAACATTTGGATGAATAACACAATTATTTCCTATGATTACATTATTNCCAATTACCACAGAGGGGTGTATGAAAGTGTTTTCCCCATAAGATAATTTCTTATTGGATGAAGATTTAAACTTTTTAATAAGCCGGTTGAAATCATCAAAAGGATTTTCGCTAACTAGGGTTACTTTTTTGGAAGGTTTATCATGTTTTGTAGTAATAATTGCAGTTGCATTTGAAGATTCTGCTTTTTTTAAATATTTAGGGTGATTCACAAAAATCACATCTCCTTTAGTGCATCTGTTTATTTCATTTAGTCCATAAATTAATGTACTGCCATCTCCAAAAAATGGAAGTTTTAAAAAGGAGGAAATTTCTTCTATAGAGATGGGGTTTTTAAATTTCATAATTAGATCAAAATAATAAACAAATTCAATTTACATATTAATCAAGCGTATTAAATGTTATAATATTGTGAGAAATGAATAAATTAATTTACATTTGCACCCCGTTTAAAATAATTAATAAACAAGTTAAACATGTATGCAATAGTTGAAATAGCAGGGCAACAATTTAAAGTAGAGAAAGATCAACGATACTACGTTCATCAACTAGAGGGTAAACCTGGGTCAAAAGTTACTTTTGATCAAGTATTGCTTTTAGATGATAATGGAAAAGTTTCTGTTGGCGCCCCAGCTGTAAATGGTGTACAGGTCACAGCAAAGATCGAACAACACCTAAAAGGAGACAAGGTTATTGTTTTCAAGAAAAAAAGAAGAAAGGGTTATAANGTTAAAAATGGTCATAGACAAAGACTAACTGAAATAACTATTCAAGAAATAGGTAAAAAAGCAGCCCCTAAAAAAGCGGCAGCTCCTAAAAAAGAAACTGTAGAGAAAAAAGCNGCTGCAAAGCCTGCAGCAAAAAAGGAGACTACAGCTAAGAAAGCTGCTCCAAAGAAACCTGCAGTAAAAAAGGAGACTACAGCTAAGAAAGCTGCTCCAAAGAAACCTGCCACAAAGAAAGAAAGTTAATTACCTAAAATAATTTAAAATGGCACACAAAAAAGGAGTCGGAAGTTCAAAAAACGGAAGAGAATCAGAATCGAAACGATTAGGCGTAAAAATATTTGGTGGTCAATTAGCAGTTGCTGGTAACATCATTGTACGTCAAAGAGGTACTAAGCATTATCCTGGTGATAATGTTGGCATAGGAAAAGACCATACTTTATTTGCATTAAAAAGCGGTGTTGTAGAGTTTAGAAAGAAAGCAAATAACAGGTCTTATGTATCTGTTACTCCACTAGCTGAGTAAGAATTATAATATTTAATTTTAAAAAGCGCTTTAATGGCGCTTTTTTTGTATCTATATTTAAAAAAAATAAAAGTCTAATAACTATTTTTTATGCTGGAAATTCAACGAATTAGATTAAATAAAAATCAATTAGCAGAAAAACTACTTGAGATACGAAAAGCTGATTTTTCAAACGAATTAAATGAAGCTTTTAGAATTGATGAATTAAAAAGAAATACACAGCAAAAGTTAGATGATAACAAGTCGTCATTAAATAAATTATCTGCTGAAATAGGGAAATTATTCAAAGAGGGTAATCATAAATTGGCCAATGAAATTAAGTCTGAAACAGGAGTTTTAAAAGAAAAAATAAAGAAGTTAAAAGATGATTTCAGTCAATTAGAACTACAGTTAAATGAGGTGCTTTATCAAATCCCTAATATTCCTAATGACCTTGTACCACAAGGGGTTAGTGAAACGGATAATGAAGTTATTTACGAATCTGAATTTACTAAACCTGAGGTTAACTTACTACCCCATTGGGAATTAGCCAAAAAATATAACCTTATAGATTTTGAATTAGGAGTTAAAATAACTGGAGCTGGATTTCCTGTATATAAGGGCAAAGGAGCAATATTACAGCGTGCTTTAATTCAGTTTTTTTTAAATCAGGCTAATGAAGCTGGTTTTGAAGAACTTTTAGTCCCACATGTGGTTAATGAAAATTCTGGATTTGGCACAGGTCAATTACCTGATAAAGAAGGTCAAATGTACCACATAACGGAAGATAATTTGTATTTAATTCCCACAGCTGAAGTGCCAATTACTAATGTCTATAGAAATGACTTATTATCTAATGATGATTTACCTATAAAGCATGTAGGTTACACCCCTTGTTTTAGAAGAGAAGCAGGGTCATATGGTAAGGATGTAAGAGGTTTAAATAGATTGCATCAATTTGATAAAGTTGAAATTGTACAAATAACATCTCAGGAAGAAAGCTATCGAGCATTAACCGAAATGCAAAATCATGTCGAAGAATTAATTAAGCAATTAGGTTTACCATATAGAATTTTAAGGTTATGTGGTGGTGATTTGGGATTTACTTCAGCATTAACATATGATTTTGAAGTTTTATCATTAGGTCAGGATAGCTGGTTAGAAGTAAGTTCAGTTTCAAATTTTGAAACATTTCAAGCCAATAGATTAAAGCTGAGGTATAAATCAAATGAAGATGGTAAACCAAAATTAGCTCATACCTTAAATGGAAGTGCTTTGGCTCTACCTAGAATTTTGGCATCATTATTGGAATTCTATCAAACACCTGAAGGCATTGTTATTCCTGAAGTTTTGGTTCCTTACACAGGTTTTAATCTTATTAAATGATACATAAATTAGTAATTTTCATTATTAGCCTTACTTTTTTATTTTCTTGTAATGGTCATAAAAATGGAGAAAGTGCCGCCAATTTAGCAAAGCAACTATCTATTCAAAAGAATAAGTTAGATATAGTTGAGGTTGAAACTATAGATGCTGCATTTAAAGCCTTTCAATATAATGTGGGAAATTTAAACCGTTGTGTTGATTCTTTTAGTATAGAATTAGGTAATGCTCTAAATTATTACAAAGGCATTAAAAAGATTAATCCAATTGATTTCAAAACAAAACATGAGGCATTACATAAAAAGATTACTAATCAAATTAATCAAATAGAATTATTAAGTCANGATATTTCAATGGGTTTAATTCCTAAAGACTCTATTCCAATATACTCAATTATGGAAAAACAAAATGTAGATGCTGTTACACTGGAAATATTAACACACTACAGTGATTACATGTATGTAAAAAAAGCAAACGATTCTTTAGANAGTTACTTTAAANCAATAATAAAAAGGGCTTGTGAAGGTGTTTAATAANATAATATTATCCATTTTNTNTATAATGATGAGNTTGAATNCTATTTCACAGGATCATCAAATAGATCTCAAATTAGCNAACAATTATTTTATTGAAGGAGATTTTGAAAAGGCAATTATGTACTTTGANAAATTAGANANCAATAAAGANCTTTTNCCNACTATTTATAATTATTATAAAGCTGCATTACTTGAGCTTAATAGNTATAAGNNAGCNGAGAANTTATGTAAATCCATGANNAAAAATTACCCAGAAAATCTTTCTGTATTTGTAGACTTNGGTGAGATTTATGAATTATTGGGNAACAATAAAAAAGCAATNGCTTTTTACGATAAACCTATTTCGCTTTTGACTAATCAAACTTCTTTTAGTGATGTTTCAGAAACTGGAATTGCCTTTGAGAAAAAGGGAGATTTAGAAAGAGCATTAGCACTGTACAAAAAGGCTAATAGTATTAATAATAGTAACCCTCACGCTTTCCATTCAAAAATGGCATATGTACTTAGTAAGCAAGGTCAATTTCAGGAGATGA
Organism: Crocinitomicaceae bacterium; assembly: GCA_002727735.1. Taxonomy (GTDB): domain Bacteria; phylum Bacteroidota; class Bacteroidia; order Flavobacteriales_D; family Parvicellaceae. The sequence continues at coordinate 19,957 of PBXW01000028.1, read as the reverse complement.
TTGACCTGTACATAGAAATTTTGTCTACTAATGATAATTTCTTGTCCATGGTGCAAAGTGGNTTGTCTTCTAATATTGATTTTGAAACCCAAGTAAAAGAGAAAGAATTNNTGAGAAAATCATTGATTAAAAAAATTCAATCTCAGCCAAAAAAACTGGTTTTTCTAGAACTCTTAATTTGGTACTATATGTTAAATAATAATTTTGAAGCTGCTTTTCAACAAGTGGTGGCTCTTGATAAGAAAACCAATAAAGATGGCTTTGAAGTATTAAATCTTGGAAAATCAGCGCTTAATAACAGTCATTTTGAAGCTGCTATTATGAGTTTTGATTATGTAATTGAAAACACAAGCTCACCTGAAAAGATTTATCTTGCAGAAACATTAAAACTGAAAGCATTAAAGCAAAAGTTAATCTACAATCAAGATTTTAGCACTACAGAGCTGATGCAGTTAAAGTCAAATTATCTAAAGACATTATACAAAGTAGATCAAAACACCGGTGTCCATCAGAATATAATCAACCGAAAATATGATTTATTGGTTGATTTAGCTGAATTGGAAGCATATTACTTTAATAACACATCNGAGGCTAAAAATTACCTNAGTAAAGCTTTGATTTTAAGAGGAATTAGTGAGTCAAATAAGGGGANAATTAATATGCTTATGGCAGATTTACTGGTTTTGGAAAATAATATTTGGGAAGCCTCATTGATGTATTTAAAAGTGGAAAAACAATTTAAAGAAGACCCATTAGGTCATCAAGCTAAATTTAATAATGCTAAGGTTTATTACTATGCAGGTGAATTTGACTGGTGTCAAGCTCAATTAGATGTTTTAAAAGCATCAACATCAAAATTAATAGCTAACGATGCATTAGCTCTTTCAGTGTTGATTACAGACAACTATAACATGGATACTTCTGATGTTGCTATGAAGTTATTTGCTAAAGCAGATATGTTATTTGCTCAACAGAAACTTGATGAGGCATTAACTGCTTATGATTCTGTTTTTAATATGTTTGATCAACATTCTCTAAACGATGAAATATTATTAAGAAAAGCTGAGATTTATAAAACTCAAAAAAANATACGTAACGCCATAGAGAGTTTAAAGAAGATTGAAAATGAATTTCCAAATTCAATTATTTTGGATAAAGCATTATTCAATATTGCTACCCTTTATGAAAATCAGTTAAAAGAAATAGAGCTTGCAAAAAGTTATTATAAAAAAATATTATTTGAACATCCTTCAAGTTTGTATGTGGTTGATTCTAGAAAAAGGTTTCGAAAATTATCAGGTAAAACAAACCAAAACATCATAAAAGACTCTTAAATGATTATATATAATGTAACGGTTAATGTGGATGAGGATGTATTAAATTCATGGTTAGATTGGATGACCAAAAAGCATATACCTGATGTTTTAGATACTGGTCTTTTTATAGAGTGTAAATTATCTAAAATTTTAGCCGAAGAAGCTGGTGGAAGTTCTTACAGTATTCAATATTTACTCAATAATTGGGAAGATTACAATTTGTATCAATCTAAATATGCTACAAATTTACAAAAGGAACACTTGCAAAAGTTTGGCAATAAATGTGTTGCTTTTCGCACTTTACTTAGAGTAGATAAGGTTTTTACCCCCCATGTTTAGTCTTCCGTCACCGCTTCAAAAATTAGATCTTTCTGTTTTTGGAGTAGACCAAAAAGTTTATGTAAAAAGAGATGACTTAATACATACAATAGTTTCAGGCAACAAATGGAGAAAGTTAAAGCAAAATCTAGTTTACTTTTTTAAGAGTTCAAAAAAGGGAATAGTTTCTCTTGGTGGTGCATACTCATCCCATGTTTTAGCCCTGTCTTACCTATGCAACCAAAATGATATCCCTCTTGTACTTTTAATAAGAGGACAAAGACCTAAACAACTTAGTAATATTTTAGAACAGTGTGTTGAGCATAAATCCAAACTCATTTTTTTGGATAGAACAGATTATTCAGACTCTTCTTACGTAAGTAACTTAGTTGCAAAAAATTGGACAAATTATTTCTTCATTCCCGAAGGTGGAGCAAATAAATGGGGCATACTAGGATGTCAAGAAATTATCAATGAATTAGGGGTAAAATTTAATGAAATATATTGTGAAGTAGGTTCTGGAGCTACATTATCAGGGTTGTCAGCTGCCTGTAGTGAACAGCAAATAGTAAAAGGAATTGTAGTATTGAAAGGGGCTCACGATATTGATATGGATATTAAAAAGAACTATCAGAATTTATTTGATAGAAAATTAAAAAAGAATGTTCAATTTTTACATGATTATCATTTTGGTGGGTATGCTAAATACAATCAAGAACTTGTTGATTTCATAAGGGAATTTTTCAAGTTAACTGGTATAAAAACAGATCCAATATATTCTGGAAAATTGTTTTATGGTTTAATTGATCAATTAGCTAAAAAGTCAGAAAAAAATAAAACAGTTATAGCTTTACATTCTGGGGGGCTATCTGGAGTGCCAGGCTTTGAAAAAAGATATGGTATAAAGTTGTTTAATTAGCCATTTCACTCATGAATTTAATTTTCATGAGTCGTAGTTCTTCTTCACTGTAATCTCCATCGAATTCATCATATGCAGCCGAAATATCATCAGTTTCTGCATCTTCCAAGAAGTAGTCATAAATTTCTTGTTGGGTATCTTCATCAAGAATATTATTTAAGTGATAGTCAATATTTATTTTAGTTCCTGATGCTACTATATTTTCGATTTCAACAATTAAATCTCCAAGATTTTTNCCCTGACTTTTAGCAATGTCTTCAAGGGGTAATTTNCGATCTATGTTAGTGATTATGTTTACTTTTTGACCACTTTTATTGACAATACTTTTCATGACAAAGTCTTGCACTCTATCAATATTNTTTTCTTTAACATAATTATCAATAAGCTCAATGAATGGTTTACCATATCTCATAGCTTTGCCACTACCAACTCCACTGATTTTATGTAATTCTTCAATAGAAATGGGATAATGTACAGTCATTTCTTCTAAGGATGGGTCTTGAAAAATAACAAATGGAGGAATTTTTTTCTTTGTTGCAATGCTCTTTCTTAAATCTTTGAGCATATTAAATAATTTTTCATCTAATGCGCCACCACCTTTTTGATTTAAAATAATATCGTCATCATCAGTATCACTAAAATCGTGTTCTTTGATAAGCATGAAACTGCTAGGAGCATCAATGAATTTTTGCCCTTCATTTGTGATTAATAATGTTCCGTATGACTCAACTTCTTTTTTGATTAATCCAGCAACAACAATTTGACGATAAACGGCATGCCAAAANTGATTGTCGTAATCATCCCCTTTACTGAAGTATGGGGAATTTATTCCCTGATAAGTTTTAACTTCAGCGGTCTTATTTCCAGTCAATACATCAACAAAATATTTTGCCTTATGTTTTGCTTTAACTGATTTAACGCAAGCAAGAGCTAATGNAACATTGTCTTTCCCTTCTGTAAGTTCTTTTGGATTTGTAGAATTATCACACATTTTAGCACCAGGACCATTTATTTCGTCAAATTCTTCACCAAAATAATGAAGCAAGAATTTTCTTCTGTTGATACTGGTTTCGCAATATGCAACCACCTCTTGAAGTAATTGTTGACCAACTTCTTGTTCGGCAATTGGTTTTCCATGAAGAAAATTCTCTAATTTTTCAATGTCTTTATAGCTGTAAAAGGCTAAGCAATGTCCTTCACCACCATCTCTTCCAGCTCTACCAGTCTCTTGATAATAACTTTCTAGTGACTTTGGAATGTCATGATGAATTACAAATCTAACGTCTGGCTTATCTATCCCCATTCCAAAGGCTATAGTTGCCACAATAACATCAGCTTCTTCCATGAGAAACATATCTTGATGTTTTGCTCTTGTATTGGCGTCTAAACCAGCATGGTAGGGGAGTGAAGAAATCCCATTTACCTGAAGCAATTGAGCAATTTCTTCTACTTTTTTCCTGCTCAAACAATAAATTATTCCAGATTTCCCAATCCTGTTTTTAATGAAACGTATTATTTCTTTTTGGACATTCTTCTTTGGTCTTACTTCATAGAAAAGATTAGTTCTATTAAAAGAAGCTTTAAACACGATTGCATCAGTCATTCCTAAATTTTTCTGTATATCTGACTGAACTTTTGGTGTTGCAGTAGCAGTTAAAGCTATAATTGGAACATCATCAATGGCTTTAATCATAGGTTTTAACCGTCTATATTCTGGTCTAAAATCATGTCCCCATTCTGATATACAATGAGCTTCGTCTATTGCAAAAAATGAAATGGTTATATTGGTAAGGAAGTCAATATTCTCTTTTTTTGTTAATGACTCAGGAGCAACATAAAGCAGTTTTGTAATTCCGTTGGTTACATCAGATTTAACTTTATTAACTTCTCCTTTATTTAATGATGAATTCAAAAAATGGGCAACCCCATCTACATCACTTACTTGTCTTATCGCATCAACTTGATTTTTCATTAAGGCAATTAATGGAGATACCACTATAGCAGTTCCTTCACTAATCAAGGCAGGAAGCTGATAACACAGGGATTTACCACCACCAGTAGGCATGATAACAAATGTGTTATTCTTCGCTAGTAGGTTTTGAATTACAGCTTCTTGTTCGCCTTTAAAAGAGTCAAATCCAAAAAATTTATTTAAAGCAGATTTTAAATNTATATCTGTTGAAACCATGTATTTGAATAGTTATCCTTACTAATTTAATTAAATCAGCTCAAAAAAAAAATACCGTTTANGAATTTATTTCTTTAAGTGCAATATATGCCATGAGACCAAAAGAGGTTCTTAGCGCATCTTCATTTATGTCAAAGGTTGAAGTATGAAGTTTTCTTTCTGTTTTACCATCTCCTGTACCTAATCTATAAAAACATGAAGGTGCAGCTTGGCTAAAGAAAGAAAAATCTTCAGAAGTCATTCTTAAGCTTAGATCAACTACATTTTCTTTACCAAGATATTCGGTTGCAGATTGTTTTGTCTTTCTTGTTAGTGTTGGGTTATTTATTAAGAATGGATAACCAACCTTGATGTCAATTTCACATTCTCCTCCACTAGAAGTGCAAATTGAGGATACAATGTTTTTGATTAATTCGTGTGCTTCAAATCGCCATTTTTCATCAAATGTCCTAAATGTTCCTTTTAACTTGACAGTGTCTGGAACTACATTTGTGGCGCCTTTGGCTTCAATAAATCCAAAAGATAATACTGATGGATTTTCAGGGTTATTATTTCTGCTTATGACTTGCTGTAAACTAGTTATGATTTGAGCTGACATTAACACAGGGTCTTTTAGCTTATGTGGTAGCGCAGCATGCCCACCTTTACCTTTAATCGTAATATAAATTTCATCGGCAGATGCCATATAAGTTCCTTCTTTAAAACCCACTTTTCCTGCTTCAAGCTCAGGAAAAACATGTTGTGCAAAACAACAATTAGGAGCAGGTTCAAGAACTCCCTCTTTAATCATAAGGCTAGCACCCCCAGGAAGTTTTTCTTCACCAGGCTGAAAAATAAATTTAATTTTTCCACCAAATAGATGTTTTAAGTTATTCAATATTAAAATAGTTCCTAGCATAGAGGAGGTNTGTACATCGTGACCACATGCATGCATNACCCCTTCATTTTTTGATTTATATGGAACTTCATTTTCTTCTTTAATAGGAAGAGCATCCATGTCTGCTCTTAAAACAAGTTCCTTATTAGATTTTTTTTCTCCTTCAATTTCAGCAACTATTCCTGTTTTAACAAAACCAGATTTGAATGCGATATTGTGTTTTTTTAAAAACTCTTGTACCAATAAAGAGGTGTTGAATTCTTGAAAAGACAACTCCGGATTTTGATGTAAATTTCTTCTTAGTTCTAAAACTACATCAAAATATTTTGTAGCCAATTTTTTAACTTCATTAATCATTTTAAGTAATGATTTATTCCATTTAGAATCATTTTTATTGCCGCATATAACATGAACGATCCAAAAACTAATTTTACAATATGAACAGGAGTTTTTAAAGATAGTTTTGCCCCAATCCATCCTCCTACAACAAAGAAAATAGCCATTATTAAAGCATAGTAAAGTAGTTTGTTTTGTAAAATTTCCCCTTCAATTTCTAGATTAAACGCACCACTTTGGTAGTATTTATAAAAAGCTAATACTCCTATGGGAGGTAACATCAATGCAAGAGAAACTCCTTGTGCTTGGTGTTGACCTAGGCCTAAAAAATATATTAATGCAGGGATGATGATGATTCCTCCTCCAATGCCTACATAACCGCTGGCAATACCAGCCAGTAGACCAATAAAAAGTAAAGTAATAAAAGTCGAAATTTCCATAAATTTAAAAGTCTAAAGATAAGGATACTTGTCTAATAGGCTTAAGAGAAACATAATCATCTGTTCCATAACCCCAATCAATTCTAATATAATATCCAAAGAGTTTTGATCTAATTCCCCATCCATAACTATAAATAAATGGTTCTTTTTGGTTTTGAATAGTTATGGTGTAATTGGAATTGCTAATAACAGTGTTATTAAATGCATTTTCGTCAGAGTATGGATTGATTCCAGTCCAAGCACAACCAACGTCTCCAAAACCAATTAGCATAAAATGTTCAAGAAAGTCTGATTTCAAGGGCTTTTTAGATAAATAGCTAAACAATGGAATTCTTAGTTCGTGGTTCATAGCTAAAAATGAATTCCCATTTCTTGCATTTTGCCCAAAACCTCGCATAGGCGTAGCGATGGTTTGAAATTGATAATTTTGATTTGGGTCTGTAGCTAAAGGGTTTCTGTATTGATCTGAAAAAATAACACTTTGATCTCTAGGTAGAAGCCAGTTATCTACTCCCCCCATGAAGTAAACTAATCGTTGATTGCCAAATGATGTACTACCAGCAACTCTGGAAGCAAAAACGATATTTCTATGAATTTTTTGATAGTTTCTCATGTCAAATCCCCAAACAAAAAAATCAGATTGGCTACGATTAAATTCTCTATATCCTTCTATCCATGTTTTAAATCTAAAGCCATTATTTATATTCAAAGATATAGGACGTGTTCCGTCATGCACAAATTCTAATAACCCTCCACCTAAATAATGATTTTCATTGGGCATTCCTAGAGATTGATCCGAGCTTGAAAGAGTGATAACTTGATCATATCTTAAATTAGTTGTAAATCTTAAACTTGTTAATTCGTTAAATGGATAGGCGTATTGATATTTTACATCATTGATAATAGTTTTATTCATGTTAAAGAAAATTTGATTATCGTTAACTTCATTAAATGATTGCCTTGAAAGCTGAAGTTTTTTATCTAATCGATGCTTTAAATTTTCATAAATCAAAATGAAGCCCATGTTGTTAATTTGGACTGGACCTTTAACCCCTGCTGTGATTTTGTAGTCTTCATATAAGTCTTTTAATTGNATNAGGGTAAATGCATCCGTNTTTGAATTGTTGAATCCACTATTACTAAATCTTTGATAGGTGAGATTATTGAAAGTTGGATTAAGNTGCATAGCAAATTCACCTACACTAAAATTAACATCATAGACCTTTTTAATTGGCAACTTAAATTCAAACTGATTGGTATCATTACTCTTGGATTTCTTTTTTAATTGCATATTGATTTTTTCAGTTTCAAATGTATAGTTGTATATATCAATTTCATTAGAAAAAGGAATTGATTTATTTTTGTTTTGTAGACTAATTTCAAGTTCATTAAATTGAGCAAAATGTGTTTTGTTATTTTCATTTTCATAGATGGTTTGATGGTTTAAATCACCTTTGAAAAAATAGAATTTTCCATTCATTTTATACAAAAAGACAGANTTGTNTTTGTTTATATCTAAATCAATAATATTTCTGCTGTAATTAGTTAATTGATAAGAAGTTTGATATTTTCTAAAATGAATTATAGTGTCTATATGGCTAATTGTACTGTCAGTAGCACTCTTATAATGGTTGGTTATTCCATTTTTGTTACTTAAGAAATGATAGGATAAGGGATTTATTGGCTGAGGTTTTAACTCATTTACTTTTGGCGTATTAGTAACTTGAGTAATTTCACCATTATCTAGTCTGATCTTGTGTAAATCATATTTACTGGAAAAAGGAAAGTTTAATTTTTCATTTACTCTATTAGATGAAAACAAGATAGTATTGTTTGTTAAATATTTCGGAGATAAATTATCATATGAATCATTGGTTAGTTGAGTNTGACTATTTCCTAAAACAGCATATTCAAAAAGATCAGTTTGCCCATTATTACAAGCTGACATAACTAATTTATCACCTCTTTTGTTATATGAACAACTCAATACTTTTTGAATTTCAAAAAGTGGCTATGNGGTNTTTTTTGTTTGTTTTTGTATTATAGAGGTTTAGCAATACCTCTCCTTTTTTTTCTTCAAAAATGGCAATGACTTCTCCTTTCGGATGCCATGCTAAACATGGGTGTGAATAATCTGGAATTCTATTTAGTTTATGGTCTCCCTTAAGCAGGGTTTTAATTTGATTTTTTTCAAGATTATATAATTTGACTTTATATTGACCTAAATAATGTTCTACAAATGCTATTTTGTTTCCATTAGGACTAATTTTCACCTCACGATACAATCTGTTTTTTTTGCTTTTAATTTTTAATGGAGTTAATTCTGGCATTAAGGTGTTTGATTCATCATTGAAATATTGATGTTCATAGTAATGCATATAATCCTCTTGTATGGTGTTTAAATTCAGTCCTAAAATATAGATACATCCACTTTCAATGCTTTTACTAACTCTAAACATGTATATCAAATTTGGTATCATGTTTTTTCCAAATACTTCATCGATATACATCCATAAGCCATGACCATAAAGGATGCTTTCTTCTTTTGTCAGGGCATTAAATTTCTTAACCTTTTTGGATAGAATTAAATCCTTAAGATTGTTATCCAGGTCTGTTGTCCATTCTTTAGAAAGATAATTGATTAATCCACTTTTAAACCATTCAGGTAGGTTCATGATAGATTCAGATAGTCCTGGATTAAACCTGTTGCGATTCCATCCATCAGTTCCAGAATGATGAACACTTCCATAAAATATATGGTCTAATAATATTTCAGTTATGCCACTTTTAATTTGGTAATTTAAGTCATCATGATTGCCGTTGAAATAAATAAATATTTTTTCATCAAATATTTTTGTGCTCCCCCCTATATTACTTGTAATATTATTAGTTAATCCGATGTTACTTTGCCTGTATTTACCCTGAGTATTGTAAATTAAAAAATGGAGTTTTTTGTCCATTTTATAATCTAAAAATTTCTCAAGTTCATTGAGGTATTTTTGAGCAGTTTTGGCGGTGTAAATGGAAAGTTCTTCACCTCCTTTGGTAAAGTGAATTTTAAATCGTTCATAGTCATAAGATTGCCAAAAAAAAGTATTGTACTGGACTCTATTTTGTCCAAAGACTAGATTAGATCCATTGTAATACTGCGCCTCAAAACAATGGCTAATGATTAAACATGATATGATTAAAATTTTTTTCAAAACAATCTTTATCAAAGATAGCTAATTTCGTTCCATAGGCTATTTTTGTTCCCATATTACTTTTTTATGGTTACCATCAAAAAATTTGTATTTAATCCGTTTTCAGAGAACACATATGTAGTATTCGATGAAAATAATACGGCTGTTATAATTGATCCTGGGATGTATTATACAGAGGAAGAAAAAATAATAGATGACTTCATAAGTAAAAATGATTTGGAACTAAAAGCAATCATTCATACTCATAGCCATCTAGATCACATGTTTGGAACAGCACACCTTGCTGAGAAATATCAGTTAAGTCCGTATTTGTTTGAAAAAGATTTTGAAACATATAAAAATTTTGAGCGTGTATGTGAGATGTATGGCATTCCTATTAGAAAAAAACCAACAGAAAACTTACAATCTATAGATTTAAATCAAGAATTAGTCTTTGGTCAAGTAAAGTTTAATGTAAGGTATGTTCCCGGTCATGCACCTGGACATATTGTGCTTATAAATAGTGCTACAAACTCAGTAATTAATGGAGATTGTCTTTTCTATGAGAGTATAGGTAGAACTGATTTACCAGGTGGTAATCACAATTTGCTTTTGGATTCAATTAGAAAAGAATTATTCACTTTACCCAAAGATACCAAAGTATATTGTGGTCACGGTCCTGAAACCTCAATAGGCCATGAAATTTTAAATAACCCGTTTTTAAACTATTGAATTATAAATCTTTTAACAAGTTTAATATCACGATTTGTTAGGGTAATGAAATAAACACCGTCATCAACATTTGTTAGTTGAATTGGTTTAAGCTCATCCTTAACNAATTCNNTAAAGATAATTTTCCCNTTAATATCACTAATTTCAATTAAAGTCTCACCAGTAAAAGGAGTGGTTTTAACAACAAACTCCCCATTGTTTGGATTTGGATATATATCAATTTCTATGTTAGTCATTTCATCTATAGATGTGCATGGATCTACATAAGCAATGGTTTCTACTAAATCACTATAACAGCTTATAGATGAGATGGCCCAATCATAAAAGAAATAATAATAGCCTGATAAATTATCAGAAGCNCCAGTAATTGACATGGCGCTTCCGTAATTATANGGATAAACGGCACCATTGTCATTTCTNTATAATCCACTATTTACAGTACTTGAACTAGCTAAAATTGAATAACCAAAANCAGGCTGCAAACTTGCACCTACAGGGATGGTTACNGCACCGTTGGCAGGTATTGGTCCTGGCACACTGATAGAGTTGTTGTAATAAGTAGTGCCTAAAACATCTATAATTTGTACATCTACATTACCAGTNTCAGATGGATATATTGTTACAGAGTCAATGGTTATAGTAGAAAAGACATCAAAAACAAGTCCTTTATTGTATGTTGAAACAGATGCGCCCCCACCAAAATAATAATCAGTAGGCCCTACATAGCCAGGCGCCATCTCTTGATAAGCAGCCCAGTAACTGGTGGTTGATGTAATAACAGGTGTTGTTAATGTATCACCAGAATAAATTAAATTATTACCTGCTGCGTCATCAAACCAATCAAGTNTTGAACCNCCAGATGCTGATCCTATTAGTGTAGCACTNCCNGANACACANACGGTGTCATCANNNGTTGTTGGTGATGANGGNGTATANTTATTTTCATAANNNATAGTACCAAACATATCATTACTTGTATCAGTGTCACCACTAAGGTTAGTAGAAAACATTAATGTATAACTTCCGTCAGAGGTGAAATCTACGTAGTCTGTAAAAGTGTAAATCATGGAACTACCACCATAAAGCGTATCAGCTACAGTCTCAGTTACAATAGTTCCATTTAAATCATACATTACATCAAAATTAACTTGGTTAGAAGTGCCGTAGTTATTGATGGTAATTAATGCCAATGAGCTATCCATAGTACATCCAGTACTGGCTGAGGGCATTTCTGCAAGAGAAATACCTATGTCATTTGCAGGTGCTTCTAGTATNTCAACNTTATCTAAGAANCAGTCAGGNCCAAAACCTGAAATNAAATTAAATCTNANCATTATATTNTTTCCATAAGTAGATAANTTAATTCTTCCTGAAGACACAAATGANCCTGGGGCACCNGTACTNGCTCCATCATTGGATTCTAAATCNGCACCTGCNTTATACCATATTTGATTCCANGAAGTNCCNCCATCGTCNGAAACAAGNACTTCTAATGCATCGTTTGGATAGGAAGTATTATAGGTGTGAGACCAATCAAATTTAAGTTCTGGACTTATTAATGAGGAAACATCAAATATCGGAGAAGTCATTAAGGCATTGCTTCCATTGGTCCAATTCCAAAAACTAGCCTCTGCAGCGTTGTTGTTGTAATGGGAACAAGATTGCGATCCACCAGATAAATCCCAACAATTTGGTGGCCAGGTAGACATGTNCTCNAAGTAGGGNAATGATGTTATAGGTACACATGGNGTNCTGAAAGAGTATGGTCCAGAAATTAAACTTGTATCAGCNGGNCCACATATNCCCTGAACNTAAAAGCTATAAGTGGAATTAGGATTAATGGGGAAAGTTGCGGTATCATTATAAACTAATGTTGGATTAGTCGTGGACAAGGAGCCTGTGTCTGGAACTAAATACACATTCCATTGTGTTTCATTTAATCCAGCAGTCCAAGTTAAATCAACCGAGTCAGCAAAGATATTAATGGCATTAAGTGATATTGGTTGAGGGCANGTTGGNGCCTCTCTAACTTCAAAATTATCAATGGCAATATCTCCNGTAAAAGAACTNCCAACATAGGCAGTTATTTTAAAAGTNACAATACCTGAATAATTATTAAGTACAATAAGTTCTTCATTCCATTGATNNCCTTGGTCNCCAAACTTATTAAANACATTATTGTAGGTAATTCCTCCATCATCTGAGATATCAACAACNAAGGAATCAGTTGTTTGTCCATACATGTGGGTGTAAAANCGTAGTTCAGGAACTGTTAATGGACTCAAATCTATACTTGGGGAGTGTAAAATAGCANAGTCGCCNTGAGTNCTTGGAGATGAAGTTTCTATNTACATATAATTNCCCCCACCAGTTATATCATCTGAAGGTCCNGTATTTATTGANGTTGTTCCACTGGCATCAAGNGTCCANTCAAAANTATCNCCACTNCCTTGTGTCCAACATAATGGGAANCCAAAATCAAAGCTGGTAAAATANGGGGCAACAGAATAAGTNCAAGGGGTGACAAAATTTAANGGTCCAGCTAAAATACTACTGTCACCAGAGTTNCAAATACTTTGTATGTAAACATCATAAGTAGTACTNGAATTAACNATTAAATCAATTGTATCGTTATTCGCTGTAAATGGANTAACATTNCCTACTGGTGTGTTATTTGGAGCTAAGTATACCAACCANAGAGAATCAGAANTATTTGCAGTCCAACTTATGTTAGCTGTATCTGCAGATAAATTATTTAAGGTAATATTAGATGGAGCTGCACAGGATAGGCAAGAGGTAACTTCTACCAAGTCAATAGCAATATCTCCAGTAAATGAGGATCCTTTAGTATATCCAAATGAAAGGTATATTTGCTGACCAATATAATTTCCAAGGTTAATACCAACATTTTGGAAAGGATCAGAATTACTAGACTGTAATGCACCAGTATTAGTGAAAATAGTGTTAAATGGACCTGAAGGGCTTGTTCCAACTCCAACTTCTAATGTACCCATTGTCGCTCCGTAGGCATGCACCCAAAATGATAATTCAGCGTCATCAGAACCAAAAGCTAGGTCAACCATTGGAGAGACTATAGTACCTGTAGCCCCACCTCCGCTAGTTTCAAAGTAGAAATAATTACTTCCGCTGTGTGCACCAGATGGCCCTGTACCTGTGGANGTTGTTCCTCCAGAATTAACTCTCCAAACTCCATTCCCAGTCCCAAAATCTCCAGTCCAAGCACCCTGAGATTCAAGATCATCGGATAAAACNACACCAGGGTTACCAGAAGAACATGTAATACCCTGAGGTCCTAAAATTGGTGTGCTAAACGTGTAAGGACCTGTCCAAGAGCTAGTGTCGCCACTTGCACAAATACCTTGTACATATACATCGTAAGCTGTTGAGGGNCCTAATGGATTTAATATAAAGTTAGTAACACTAGTTGTGTCACCAGANCCAGATCCAGGATTGAATCCTGAAAGTCCCCATTGTACATTCCATAATGTTTCCGTACCACCTGGATTCCAGTTTACAGTAGCAGAGTCTGTTGANACATTTGAAACTTGTAGCGAAAGTGGTTGAGGACAAGATGGTGTAGCTCTAACTTGAAAATTATCAACCATTACATCATTTGCTTCAGGATCATCAACAATACCATCGGTAGCCCAAAAGGCAAATTCAACAATTCCAGANTAAGAACTAAGAGAAACAATTTCATGGTTACCATTGGGGCTTGTGACGTACCCACCACTCCAACTATTTAATGGTTGCCAAGTAAATCCACCATTGTCAGAAATTAATAACTCAACTCTATCATCAGAACCTAAATTTCCAGGATTTGAGCTGTTGACATTATAAATACCAAAATCAAATTCTACTTGGTATGGACCACCAGAACTTAAGTCATATTGGGGGCTTAATATCCAATCACTTTGAAATGTTCCGTATAGATAAATTTTGACTGCACCAATAGTTCCAACATTAGCAAAACCATCTTGAATCCAACTCCCTGTTCCAAAAGTAGATGGTCCTGTCCCNGGGTCACCAGTACTAGCCTCGTCCCAACAAGTGTTNGGTGGATATCCTGCAGAGAAATCTTCTAATTGAGGTGGTATCAGNGCAGCACAAGGAGTNGTAAAATATAATGGCCCTACAATAATGCTTGAATCTCCACCAGAGCAATTTGCCTGAACATAAAACTCATAAGTAGTAACTGGTGAAAGACCTGNTAATGATANAGTGTCATTAGTTACCACAGTTGGAGATCCTANAGTAGAACCTTGAGGATGATACCANATATTCCAACTGCTAGCTGCACCACTTGGAGTCCATGAAANATCTCCAGTAAAACCAGTTAAATTNAAAGCCTGTANGTTTGAAGGACCCGGACAGTTAAAACAAGATAAAACTTCTACTAAGTCTATGGCTATATCACCTGTAAAGGATGATCCTCTTGTATATGAAAAGCTNACATAAATTTGCTGACCAATGTAACTTGCAATNTTTATTCCAACATTTTGAAACGGGTCTGCGTTTGCAGTTTGTAATTGTCCAGATTGAGAAAACACATTGGTAAATGGACCTGAAGCACTTGTGCCAATGCCAACATCAAGNGTTCCCATTGTAGCTCCATANGCATGTANCCAAAAAGAAAGTTCGGCATCATTTGATGCTGAAGTTAAATCTATAGCNGGTGAAATAATTGTTCCTGTTGTTCCTCCTCCTGTGCTAGTTTCAAAATAAAAATAGCTGTTTCCACTGTGGGCACTACCAGGGCCTGTTGCAGATGAGGTTGTTCCACCNGAATTTACTCTCCAAACTCCATTNCCAGTTCCAAAATCTCCAGTCCATAGACCTTGAACTTCTAAATCGTCAACAAAAGCAGCTCCAGGAAAACCAGTTGTACAAGTGATATTTCCAGCACCTTGAATACTNGTAGCAAATGTGAATGGTCCTGAANTAGAACTGGTGTCACCAGCACCACAATCNGATTGTAGAAAAACATCGTAAGAAGAACTTGGGTTGAGTCCAGAAATAGTGTAATTTGTAGTAGTTACAGTTGTTGGTGTTCCAGAGCCTAATGAAAATCCACTTGGACCATATTCTATATGATAGGAGTTTGCATTGCTAGCTCCAGTCCAGGAAATATCAGCAGAACTTCCAGAGATATTAGATGTAACAAATCCGCTTGGAGGCATACATGAGGGTGGCGCACAGGTTGAATTTGACGTATCAGACAAAAAAAGACCGATAGTAGGGTTTGGTCCAAAACTTCCTAAAGAATTACCTGCTGGNTCNGTAATTTGAAATGTAATTTCACTATCCCAAGAACCAGAATTAAATGTAAATGCTACAATGTCNTTAGTATATGTAGAAACNGAACCACTTCCAGTGGAGCCANTNGCAATAGTTAGATTACTAACAATAGTTCCATTTACTGCAACNTCAATAGATGCACCATTCCATCCATCCCCATATGAGTCTTGCATNTTTATTAAATANTCNCANTGGGANAAAGAATTATTNGTNAGNGTTAAGACAAAAAATAAGCTGGAAAGGNNGTAAAAATAATTTTTCATTATATGGTTTTTTTAACGTTTTGGTTAAAATAATATTTCAACAATCGTCATTAAATTTAGCATTAATTCNNTTATTTNTTAAGNATAAACTGCTTAAAAATAATNGATTTTTCAGTTTCNAATTTNAGGTTATAATGTCCAGAAGACATATTTGATAAATCTAAANTTAGATTATTATTGTTAATNGGATAAAAAGATTTTAAAGACTTACCAGTTAAATCGGTTACAGTNATAGANTTAATTTTTTTGTNNGATTTTATGTTTAATTGACCAAAAGATGGNATTGGATAAACCTCAATAGTATGGTTACTAACGTCAATTAAATTGCTACAATCTTCAACATAAANCGTTANTGGNGTAGTTTGACTAATACAATCATCGTCAGAGATTACATACCATTCNACATCATCAATNTAATACTCATCACCCATTTCNGGTTTAAAGTTTACNGANGCAATATTATTGCCGTTAGTTGCAACAGTNCCACCTTGATAAGCNCCGTTAACATAAACACCCCAAATAGAACTTGATAGNTCNCCAGTTATTTTTAATTNAAACCATTGATTAGTTCCNGGATAAGTNCCAATTAGTAAAGTTCCNCCAATATTNATTTCTAACATTCCNTTANTGGTAAANCTGAGGTCTAAAATTTCAGGCGAATTTACAGGAAGGTCATCTTGAAGATTAAAATGGGCATTGGAAACAACATACATGTTAAGCATAATTTCTACATCCCCAGAATTATAAACCTGACCAAATGGAAGATACAAATCATCATCATTCAAATAGTTAAAATAAATAGAATTGCTTCCTGAAAATGCTTGAGAATTTGAAATAAATGCATCATCTTGTCCGCCAACACTACCTGACCAAGTAGCCCAATTTGGAGAAGATTGTGCAATTAGGTTACCAGCTAAATATCCTTCGAAATCATCTTTGTAAAAATCACACGCTTGTACTGCAGCATAATAAGTTGTTGTTGATGTTGGCGTGACAGTTGAAGAAGCTAAAGTATTATTTCCATTGACATCAGTATACCAATTAACNAGACCTTGATTTGTAGTAGCTTGCAACGTGGTAGTATCACCATTACATATGGTGTCATCAANAGTNACTGGTAAAGAAGGACTTATATAGTTCTCAATAATTGTGGTAAATCCATCATTTGATGAAACTTGGTCGTTGGATAAATGAGATTGAAATGAAATAGTGTATACTCCATCATTACTTAAATCTACCGGGGTGTTAAATGTGTAATTAGTAGAGTCACCACTATTCAATACTAAATTAAAAGTTTCGAATACTTGCTGACCACCATTTACAGAATAAGAAACATCAAAATTAGTTTGTAATGCTATTCCATTATTTTTTATGTTCATACTAAGCTGTTCAGCATTGCTGAATTCGCAACCAGAAATCATATTGGTTGTTGATACTTCGATGTCATTTGCTATAGCTTCAACCACACTAAATTCATCAATAGCAATATCTCCTGGCCATGTATCACCGTTGGCATTAACGCCTAATATTCCAGTTATTCTAAAGTGAACAATATTGGATGAAGGGTTGATTAAAATAACTTCTTCCACCCAAGCATCCACTTGTTCTCCAATCTTATTAAAAATAGTAGTGTAAGAACCATTNTCAAACATATCAACTTGTAGTTCNCCAATNGCNGAACCATACATGTGAGTAAAAAAGCGAACTTCAGCTGTGGATATATTACTAAGGTCAATTTCTTCACTATACATTATTGCAAAGTCNCCATCTTGTCTNGGTGCAGATGCTTCAGTATACATGTAATTACCNCCTATACTAACATCATCATCAGGGCCNGTATTTNNAGAAGGAGTTCCTCCAGCCTCAAGCTCCCAGTCAAAATCATCATTAACNATNTCNTGAGACCAACANGGTGAAAAAATAGAATCAAAATTTTCAAAAACGGGAGCAAATTCTGGAGCACAGGCAGTAATGAATGTATTGGGAGTTGTTAAGGCACTTGTATCACCTGGTCCACAAATGGCAGATACTTGACAGCTNTATAATGTGTTTGGNGTAAGACCNGTTAAAGTTGTTGGAATAGAACTGGTTACAGTAGTTGAATTATTGTAATGAATCATCCATTGAGNTTCATTNCCNGATGGNGCCCANNTAAGAGANGCNCTNGATGAAGTNATNTTNNTTGANNTNANTAAACTNGGNGAAGGNCANGTTGANCANGANNTNACTTCAANAAGATCNATAGCTAAATCTGCGGTGTANGTTGGATTTGCATTNGGAAGACGAGTGTAAGTAAAACTAACATACATGGTTTGTCCTACGTAGTTTCCAACATTAATTCCAATTTGGGACCATGGATCATTAGCATTTGCATGTATTTCTCCATATTGATAATATACAATGTTGAAAGGACCATTTGGAGAGTTTGAAAGACCAACTTCTAAACTTCCCATTGAGCTTCCTCTTGCATGCATCCAAAATGTAAGTTCAGCATCATCATACATATTGGATAAATCAATTGGAGGAGTAATGATAGTTGCAGTATCAAATAAACTTGGGCCACCTCCTCCCCAAGTACTTGATTCATAATAAAAATAATTTACCCCGCTNTGAGCTCCATCTGGCCCAGTTCCTCCGGAAGCTGTACCACCATCATTAACTTGCCAAGTCCCGTTGGAAGTACCAAAATTACCAGTCCAATTTCCTTGTGCATCACAATCATCAGTAAATACAATTCCAGCATTTCCTGTGTTACAAGTTATNCCTGTTGGTGGCTGAGGATAATCATTACAAGCTTCACATGAATTCCAACAAACTACAGGTAAAATCATATCAAATGCACCAACATTCATAAATCTTCTTGGTTGGACAAGACTACCATTAGAGCATATGCTATTCGTATTAATTGATTCTTGAATAGTTAAAGAATCTGCACTAAAAATATATTCATAGCTTCCAGTAAACAGAGAGATAGTTTTTTCCCAAATACCATCTCCATCTGGATCAACCATAGGGTCGCAATTTCCACAGAAATTATTCCAATTTCCATTTATCTCAGGTGTAGTAAAGCTGGAAGTTACATTGCCCATGTCAACTTGAAAAGTAACATTNACAAATTGAGGTGCGCAAGTAGAGTTAGAGGTNTCTGAAGTTACAGGGCCAGAGTTNCCTTGNTTATTAGGGTANGGGCCATAGGAACCAATTTGATTTGATAACGGGTCATATATTTGGTATGTGATTTCTGTATCCCAATTTCCTGAACTGAAATAAAATTCTACNAAGTCACCATTTAATGTAAAAACTGAATCAGTAAANTTACCNCCATTTGCAAAAGTTAAACTGCTAACTAAACTTCCATTGATTGATACATCAAGCGATGCACCATTCCATCCATCACCAAAAGAATCTTGCATATCTACAACATAGTAACATTGACTNTGAATNNNGAGANNTATTNAACAANAAGCAAAAACAAATGCTTAGGTAGTANAATGATTTCATTTAGAATTAATNTTTGTTAGTANAGATTTACANNNCANTATGTTGNANTGGCNCCACAATTTACAAAATATAAAAATGNAATTCAATTAACTTTTGGTAAAAAAAAAGGGAGTCGTTAAACTCCCTTTTATTTTTTTATGTTGTTNAACTAATTACTGAACNATGATATTTTCAGTCATTGTTCCGTTAGTTGTTTCTACATTAATCATGTACATTCCTTTTTCAAGGTCAGATAGATTAACATTGATTGTTTTGTTGTTTACCTTATTGTTAGTGTAAACTACTTTTCCTCTAACGTCAGTAATAGTTACATTCATTACTTCATTGCTTGTAGTAATCACGAACTCACCGTTGTTTGGATTAGGATATACATCCATATTTCCTTGGCTTAGTTCAGTGATGTTGCTACAATCTAANACAGTAACTACAGCTTCTGTTCTTGTACTTGTACAAGCATCAGCTGCAACTGCATGCCATGAGATATCATCTACATAGTAGTTGTTACCNGCAGCAGCATATAAGTTACATCCACCTACAGCGTTACCAGTAGCTATTGTTGCTGTACC
>PBXW01000027.1 GCA_002727735.1 Crocinitomicaceae bacterium | reverse complement strand
CTCCGATTAAACACATTAATGCAGAAGTTTCACCAACAGAACCAGGAACAAAACCTAAAAAAGCATTCATGAAGCTGAAAGCCCCATCGGATGCAAAACCTTCTTTAAAACCCAATGCAATTGGATCATTAGCAGACACACTCAATGTAGAGGCTAAATCTCCCAAGGCGGTTGCTCCACTTGAAGCATCAACAGCACCATCAAGGTTACTACCTAAAGAGGAATACTCTTGACCTTTTATATCTGAAAAACCTGTTACCCATACTTCATTACCGGACATTTTTGTAGGATGAGCAAAAAACAAAAATGCTCTTGCAGTTAAAGCAACATTTAAAATATTCATACCTGTTCCACCAAAAACTTCTTTACCAATAACCACAGCAAAAATAGTAGCTATAGCTACCATCCATAAAGGAACATCAGCAGGCATAATCAAAGGAATTAACATTCCAGATACCAAGAAACCTTCTTGAACAGAATGTCCATTTCTTATGGCAAAGATAAACTCCACAAACAGCCCAGAGGAATATGAAACAATTACCAGGGGTAATACAACCCAAGCTCCTTTAATAACAATCTCCCAAAATGTAGGCTCAAGCCCTGGAAGAATTCTGTAATACTGGTAACCAGTATTATATATACCGAATAGTAAACAAGGCAGCAATGCAATAATAACCAACATCATGGTTCGTTTCAAATCAATGGCATCACGAACATGAGAACCCTTGTTTGTAACATGATTTGGAGTAAACATTAATGTATCAAAAGCATCAACTAAAGGAAAAAGCTTTTTTGTTTTTTCGTTAGCATTTAGCTTATTGTGAGCATTATCAAATATTTTTCTAAGTAACTTCACTTCTATAGTTTTATATTACATACATTCTTTATATATGGTATCAAGACCATCTCTTACAATCTTTTGCAAATTCACTTTTGATGTACAAACAAATTCACATAAAGCAAAATCTTCAGGAGAAACTTCATAAATCCCCAAGTTTTCCATGTTTTCAATATCGTTAGTAATAATAGACTTCAACAATTGAACAGGATAAATATCAAAAGGAAAAACTTTTTCATATTGACCAGAAACAACAAATGCCCTTTCTTCTCCATTTAAATTGGTATCTAAATCATATTTTTTTGATTTAGACATTAACCAAGTTGGATAAGCTTTTGATGCAGAAAAGCTGCTAAAACCAGGACTTAACCAACCATTTTTTAGAAAAAACTTGTGTTGGTTTCCTTCTGGAATTACTGTTATCTGATGGTGATAAAACCCTAAGAAACCATCCAAAGAAACTTGATCTCCGGTAAGGACATTTCCTGAGATAACTCTACTATTTTCACTAATATTTTTTTGATCTATGATGCTATCCATAGATGCTCCAGAAATAGTTTTATAATATTTTCTTTCACTAATATTACTACCACCAACTGAAATTATTTTTGATGCATCATAAGCACCAGTTAGTGAGTATCTGCCAATAACCATTACATCTTGTGGATTTATATACCATACTACTTCACCTTTGTTGAGCGTGTCTATTTGATGAATTTGAACACCTACATTACCAGCTGGGTGAGGTCCATTTACAGAATTTACTGTTACATTTTGGGCAGAAGTAAAAACCTCATCTGCGTTAGATTTTACCTGTAAATTAACATTACCCGAAGTTAATTTGCTAACAATTTCTAGACCAGCATTAAACTCAGCAGATTTACCATGCATGATGAAATCGTAATCTGGAGCAAGCGGATGTGAATCAAAACCTGAAATAAAAATTGATTTAGGAGTGTCATTAGGTATTGCTACAATATCAATAGGACGCATCTTAAAAAATGGCCATAGTCCAGCAGACATTAATTCTGACTTAATTTCACTTGAATCAAGTTTAGCTAAATCCTTTGGTTTGTTATTTAATTGAGTCATCTTACCATCAGAGTCGATGGTAACTGCTAAAATTCTTCGTTTTTCACCTCGAACAATTTCTTTGACTTTTCCACTTATGGGTGAAACATATTTAATTTCGTCATTGTATTTATCACAAAATACAGGAGAACCACATTTAACTTCTTCTCCTTCTTTCAATAGCATTTTAGGAACTAATCCTGGGAAATCAGTTGGTTTAAGCGCTACTACTTTAGCTTCTTTTGAATCAGCAATAATTTTATCGGATTCGCCTTTAAGTTTTATATCAAGGCCCTTTCTTACAGATATTTTCATAAATGATGAAAAAATTTAACGAGGCAAATTTATAAATTTGTGTTATTTTGGTGTATTGTGTATTACTATTATTTCAATCAAACATTAATTTAGAATGATTATAAATAAGGTGTTGAAATTCAATATATTATTTGTTTTTGGAATTGNTTTGATTNCACTCATTGGGTGCCGATTACAATCAGAAAATAAAAAGTCATTAAATGAGGATTATTACTCCATAAAAGTAGATTCACAAACAATAGATATTGTAGAAAAATATGAAGAGCCTATCTCCTACAATTCAACCGTTTTAAATCCAATAATTAAAAGTATTCAACTAAGTAACGAANGTTTAAACGCTGTTGAACCATGCTATTTTTTGAATAGTGATAAAAAAGTTAATGTAGACTTTGATTTGATAGAGTCTAATCCAGTGCCNTTACAATATGAAATCATACACTGTAATATGTCATGGGAAAAAAGTGATTTAATGGAAATGGAATACCTCAACGGGTTTTCCACAAACTACATTGAAGATGTTGAATTATCCCATGGCACTCAGGAACAATATGTGCACTATCATTTTAAACTACCTAATGAAAATGTTGAGTTCATAAAATCTGGAAATTATATCTTGAATGTATTTTATGAAAACGATAATGAAAACCCCATATTTAATCTTAAATTTTATGTTAGTGAAGAATCTGCTAAAGCAACATTTAATATTACCAGAACTACAGATGTAGAACAACGAAATTATGTTCATGCAGTTGAACTTGAGTGTAATTACAATTACAATTCTGTAAATGATCCTTACCAAAACATATTTNTCTGTGTTCAACAAAATCATCAAGAATTTGATGAAATATGGTTTTCTGAGCCAAACTTCATTAGAGANGACAAACTCACTTTCTTACCCAATGAAGACCNTGTTTTTAATGGCGGTAACGAATTTCGATTTTTTGACATGAGTAGTTTTAGAACTGGAGGACAAAACACCNGATCTATTAATCTTGAAAATAACCAATATAAGGTAAATCTNAAATCAGGNAATAAAAGNACCTATANACAATATCTTGAATACAAAGATTTTAACGGTAAATTTTTTACCAGGTCATTTGACAATAATGANATTGANACTCAAGGGGANTATGGNCTAGTNTACTTCACCCTNCCNATGCGNAAGATTAATGGTGAAATTTATGCTTTTGGTCAATTTTCCAATTGGAGCATTCAAGAAGAGTTCTTGATGCAATATGATTCTATTAATGAACAGTACTTTAATAACATATTACTTAAACAAGGCTATTACAATTACATCTATGTTCACAAAGACAAATCTGGATTAAATACTCGTGATATAGAAGGTGCACATTATGATGCAAATAACGAATACATTATTAAAGTNTATTACAGAGATCCTTTAGGTCTATATGATAGACTATTACATTACCAAGTCTACAATACAAAAACTTAATTTAAAGTCATTATTTTCTCTTTGTAAACTACACCTCTTTCAGCCAAATAACTAAAGAAATAATCATAACAAGCTTTTGATGAACCAACTAATTCTGGTGGAAGTATNCCTGTCTTTTTTACCAAACCTTCTAAAAACATGTTAACTGCAGCTGTTGCCGTGTAGCCAGTAGTTCTAGCCATGGAAGATGTCTTAGTTTTAACATCAAATTCATCATGAAGATCAAAAACTATTTCTTCCTTTTTGTTTGTCTTTTTATTAACCCCAACTAGAGTAACTCGCATTACAGTAAGCTCCTCTTCCGTCTCGCCCAGCTTCCATTCGTCAAATAATATCTTAGATGTAACTTGTAAAGGACTTAGGTTGTTCCCTAATATTGGTTCAGCATTAAAAAACCCGCTTTCCTTAAGAACTCTTACATACTCCACGTGACCTGGATATCTCAATGTTTTTTCTTTCCTGTTTTTTATGTGAGGCATGGTATATATAATTGATCTCAAACCATCAGAATTAAAAGATTCTAATGTGCCAACTTTATCAAATTCAACAAACTCACAATCAGTCAAAGGTGGTCTCGTAATAAGCTCTCCGTTTTCTACATAACGCGCTGGTCTTGTATACTCTTCAATTACATCTACAGGAGAAAAAGGCGCCTTGTAACAAAACGGCCATTTTTTAATCTTTGGCAATCCACCAACTAAACATTCAAAAGATTCAAGATGATGGGTTTCATTATAGTAACCTAAAATAACATTATCCATACCAGGTGCAACACCGCAATCTACAATTGCAGTAATGTTATTTTCTTTGGCTAATTCATCAAGTTCAAATGCATTCTCAGGAAAAAAAGATATATCTACAACATTCTTTTTTAATTGAATTATATTTTTCAAGGTTTCAAACCCAAGAAAACCAGGTACTGCAGATAATACTAAATCTGCACCTTTAATGTGTTCAGCTAAATGGTCAACATTAGTTACATCTACAATAGCAGTATTTATACCTGGTTCCCTGGCTACTACTTTTGACAATGCATCTGCATTAACATCTGAAAGGATTACTTCATATTTGCTTGCTAAATCTATGGCCATAGCACTACCTACCATGCCGGCACCTAAAACGTAAATTTTACTCATATTTTGAAGAATTAAAGTCCTGGTAGATAAACCCAGGAAATGAAACTATAATTGGATAGAAAACTATTCATAATTTGCTGCCAAAAGTAAAAATTTATACTATGGTTAGATGAAAAAATGAGAAAAATAAAAGTAAAANTATGATAAAGCTTAAAGACCAATAAAACATGTTTGANNTTGATTGTTGAAATGACAATACATATTGCATAAGAACAGCAACAAAAAACCANTCCCTGTAGTTAGAAAAAGGAACNGGATTTTCTTCAAATCTCCAAAANTCTAAGGTGGGCGCAACTGGTTCTATCAAATAATCAATTCCAACCATAAGTAATGATGCTAATAGAACTATAATCCAATCATTATTTATAAAACGAGTAATAACTGCTCTAGTTGTTACAGCCAATAACAACCAATTAAGCCCAATAATTAATGAAACCCCATAAATCTTAATCCCCAATGTCTCCCCATAAGCATATTTACCAAATAGTATTTGATAATTTACTCCTATAAATTCNGCAAAATAACCAATCAAAAAAATGAGAAAAAACAAAATGTAATCTCGTAAACCCCTAATCGATCGGTAACAAAATAGAAACAAAGGAATGAGTATAGAAACAAAAGATGTTTTTAGAAAAAATTGAGAATTCAAAAAGTATATTCCAATAATTCCTGCTAAATAGACTGTAGCAATTAAAATAATATCGAAGTATAAGTAGTTTTTTGCCTTCACTTTTAAATTAATGATTTACTAATATTAGATTTTTGAATTCATTAAGTTCAAATAAAATTTATTTTTTTGGAAAAAATAATTACTTAAGTTTAATTTTATAATAAATTTTAGATGATGAAAAATAAAGCAATAATACTAATAGGTCTTCAAAACGATTACTTTTCAGAAGACGGTATTCTAAAAGAAGTTGTTGAGGAATCTTCAAAAGTTTCTAATATTATTGAAAACATAATAAATTTAGTTGAAAGATTAGACAACACATTAATCATATCTACGCCCATAATATTTTCAGAAGACTATAATGAGCTAATTGACCCAGTAGGCATACTACAAACGATTAAAGAAGTTGGTGCATTTAAAAAAGGTACAAAAGGAGCAGAGACAATAGATCAAATTAAAGCATTTGGTGATAAAATTATAGAAATTCCAGGGAAATTAGGACTAAACGCTTTTGCAAACACATCACTTGAAGAAACACTATCATCAAAAAATATTGAAGAAGTAATTCTTGCTGGAACAGTTGCTTCAATTTGCATTGATTCAACAGGAAGGTCAGCACATGAAAAAGGGTTCAAAGTAACAATGTTATCAGACTGTATTTCAGGAAGAACAGTTTTTGAGAAAGATTTTTATTGTGAGAACGTATACCCTTTATACGCAAAAATTACTACTTCTGATAAAATTTAATTAAATCAATTTGTTTGTCTCAAATGGAAAAAAAAACTGAAGATCTTAATATTCAAATTCAGTACAAATTAATTGAGGAACTTAAAAAAACCAATGAAGATCTCCAATTAAAGATTAAAGATGAACAAGCAATTGGAAATAAATTAAAATCTACTATTGCTCATTTAAATTTAGTAAATGAGTTTGCCCAATTAATTCAAAAAGCCAATAACACAAGTGATATTGTATGGGCTATTACCGAAAATGCAATCTCTAAATTGGGATTTGAAGATTGTGTTATTTACTTAATAGATGAAGAAGATAATAATTTGATACAAGTTGCCGCTTACGGCCACAAAAACCCTAATTCAAGAGAAATTTTTAACCCTGTAAAAATTAAAATTGGTGAAGGAATTGTTGGAACTGTAGCTAAAACAGGAATAAGCGAAATTATATCAAATACAAAAAAAGATTCAAGATATATAGTTGATGATATTCCCAGACTCTCTGAAGTTACTGTCCCAATTATTTACAATGAAAAAGTAATTGGAGTTATAGATTCTGAACATAGTAAAGAGAATTTTTACAACCAAAATCATCTCGAAATTTTGACTACCATAGCAGCAATGGCAGGTACAAAAATAATTCAAACACAATTAAATGAAAACTTGATAAATCATCAGAAAGATTTAGAACTAATCATTAAAAAACGTACTGATGAAATAAATCTTAAAAATAAGGACCTTAAAAAGCAAAATAGCAAATTATATAAAATGGCTTTATTCCCAGCTCATAACCCAAACCCTGTTGTTGAGTTGGATTTTAACCTTAATGTAATTTATCACAATGAAGCTTGTAAAAATCATCCAAGTATTTACTCATTAATTACAGAAAATCATAAAGAATTAGACAAGTTTCAGTACTTATTAAAAGAGACTATCAAGTCTAAAAAGGATGGGAAATATACAGTTAAAGAGGGTATTAAAATAGATGGAAAACACTATAATTTCAACATTTACATTGATAAAAAACACAATTTTATAAGATTGTATTTAAATGATATGACTGAAAGTATCCTTCTACAAGAAGAACTTAAAAAACAACGAGACGAAATCTACGATAGTCTGAACTATGCCAAAAATATTCAGCAATCTATTCTTCCTGAAGAAAAATTGTTTTATCCTTTTTTTAAGAATCAATTTTTTTATTTCAAACCAAAAGACATAGTAAGTGGTGATTTTTATTGGGCCAGAGAAAAAGACAATCAATTATATTTTGCCCTATGTGATTGTACTGGACATGGTGTTCCAGGCGCATTATTAAGCATGATTGGTTATGATGCCCTAAACTATGTAATCAATAACGATAAAGTATCAAGCAGCAAAAATTTCATGAATGGCCTGAGTGATTTTTTTAAGAATGCCAGACAAAGTGGAAGATTAAGACACAATGATTCTATGGACTTGATATTATTTAAATATGACCCCAAAAATAAATCCATATGTTATTCAGGTTCAAACCAAAAATTATTCATTATAAGAGACAATGATTTATTAGAATTTAATACGGATCATATTAACCTAGGAGAAGATTTTGAATCTGTTAACAATACATTTACAGAACAATGTATTAAACTCATTAAAGGTGATGTAATATATGCTTTTTCAGATGGTTATGTTGATCAATTTGGAGGACCTGTTGGGAAAAAATTAAAGTATCCTAAATTCAGGAAATTATTGCTTGAAATACACAAAAGACCCATGAACCAGCAGCCTATACTTTTAGATGAATATATTGAAGAATGGAAAAACGAGTGTGTTGATGATCCATTTTCACAAATTGATGATATGACAGTAGTTGGTTTTAAAATTTAATAACCAGCTGCAAAATCATCCCCCCTTCTGTCTGCGCCACCAAATAAGCTATCATTTTTAACTAAAATAGCATCTACTCTATTCATAGAGNTAACNNATTTAATATGNTGGCCATAANTNTTTAGAGCATCTATTAACATTTGATTTTTTGAAAGCGATTGCTCCATTTTAATTTGATCTGGCTTCCATTGATGATGAAATCTCGGAGAGTTAACAGCACTATCAATAGACATTTCAAACTCAATAACATTTAATAAAGTCTGATAAACAGCGGTAATTATAGCAGATCCACCTGGCGAACCAACTACTAAATATAAGCTGTCATTCTTTTCTACAATAGATGGAGTCATTGAACTGAGCATTCTTTTTTCTGGTGCTATAGCATTAGCTTCACCACCAATTAAACCATACAAATTTGGATAACCTGGTTTTATGCTGAAATCATCCATTTCATTATTCAATAAAAAACCAGCACCATCAACAATAACTCCACTACCATAGGAGCCATTTAAAGTAGTTGTAATGGATACCGCATTACCATCCTCGTCAACTATAGAAAAATGAGTAGTCTCATCACTTTCTTCAAAGAGNAACTCACCAGGATGTACTGAATCAGANGGTGTAGCATGTGACAAATTAATGTTATTAAGCCTCTTGATAAGATAAATAGAATCTAATAATTGATCTTGAGGAATATCGTAAAAATCAGGATCGCCAAGATACTTTGAACGGTCAGCAAATGCTCTTCTTTCAATTTCACTCATTAAATGAACGGAAGAATGTGAATGAAATCCCATTTCAGCTACATCAAAAATAGATGTCATTTTCATTAACTGTGCTAAAACTATACCTCCACTTGATGGTGGACCCATGGTAATAATATTGTATTTTTTGTAGGGAAAAACTATAGGTTCTCTCCAAACACTTCTATAACTTTCTAAATCATCATGGTCAATTAAACCATTATTTTTTTGCATTTCCTCAACAATTTGGTCAGCAACTACTCCTTTATAAAAACCTTCTCTTTTATGTTCCCTGATTTGTATTAATGTATTTCCTAAGTCTCTTAGAAGTAGCGTATCACCCTTATTGTAAGTATCTTTGAAATAAGGGTTGTAATCATTGAAATTTAATTTAGACTTATTAAAGTAATTTAAATTANGGGCTTGCTTTTCTGTTAAAANAAAACCGTTATTNGCTAAATCTATAGATGGCTGTATTACCTTNTCCCATGATAATCTTCCGTATTTNTCGTGTATGGTAACCATTCCATCTACTGTTCCCGGTACACCAACAGCCAAATGACCAATAAGACTTAGGTTATCAACTACATTACCAAGAGTATCCAAATACATATCTCTTTGTGCATTTAGTGGAGCTTTTTCTCTGAAATCCAATGTAATACACTCACCTCCATTAGATCTGTAAACAAAAAAGCCACCTCCTCCAATATTTCCAGCACTTGGGTAAACTACAGCTAACGCAAATTGGACAGCAACTGCAGCATCTACAGCGTTTCCTCCATTTTTAATAATTTGTAATCCAATTTCACTAGCTAAAGGATGGGCAGAAACAACCATAGCATGTTTACTTTTATTAGCTTGTTCTTTTGGAAAACTACATGAAAAAATGAATGTGCTTAAGAAGAGACCAGCACCAAACAGCTTAAATAATGGAGATCTTTTTGACAATTGTTTTATGATCATATTTTATTTTTAGTAGATATTGGCCCTTTGGAAGATTGAAAAGTATTTTTTCATTAGAAAAAGCGGTTTTATTATTAATAATAGCTTTTCCGTTTAAATCATAAACAGCATAACTAAAAATAGTATTAAATGAACTTATAANATGNACATCCCCATCTGACGGAACTGGATANATTACAATATCGTTTAANACATCTAAATCGACATTAGATAATAATCCTACAAATGCAGAATCTGTAATGTAACAACCNTTGGAATCCGTAACAGTAACAGGGTAATAACCATTTGGTAAATAAACTACAATGGAATCATTTATAGACGGTAAATGATCCCACTCATAATGATATGGTGAAACTCCACCTTGAACAATAGCGTGAGCTATACCATCAAAATAACCAGAATCAGTCGCTGGAGTAACATCAAATAAAATAGAAAGCGGTGTTGGTTCTGCAATATTTAGTGTAATGGTATCAGAATTACAACCATTATAGTCAGAAACATATAAATTATAATTACCAGGNGATAATTGATTAAAAACGGTATCNTTATATATTACACCATCTAATACTGTGTTAAATGGACTTTGCCCTACTATTGAATGTAGCGCAATTATTCCATTGGAATCACCGTGACAAACAACATCCATAGAATTTGCTGAAAATGAGACGGTATCAATATGATTAATGGTAAAAAACAATGAATCAGTACAGTTCATATTGTAAGCCTCCACAGCATAATCACCAGGTGGTAAAAAATCTATATTCGNTTGAGAAGACCCTGTNGACCATGAAAANCCNGTAGTAGAAGGNTGTGAAGGAAATAAAGATATTGACGCGTCATCTACATAATAACAACTTAAATCAGTAACCGATGAGCTATCTATCACAGGTACTCCATCTTGTATGTATATAGAATCCGTCACAATACATCCATCTGGATGATGAATATCAACAACATGTATTCCGGCAGGAAGTTGAGAAGCATGTTTTATCAAAGAGCCATTTGTCCAATTGTAGGTACAAGTACTAAACTGACAGACACATCCACTACTAGAAATACTAGCAGTACCAATAGAGTCACCAGGACATATGTTATGTGTTACATTTCCAAAACCAACAATATATGGGTCATTTAATTGGAAAGTATGAACTTCTACGCAATTATTAGAATCTGTCACGTAAAGTGTATGNGTNCCAGCAGAAATGTTGACTAAACTATCACTCATACTACCATCTGACCATAAAAAAGNANTTGTATTGNNNGCGTAACTTGTAATTAAAATTTTACCATCAGAAAAGTGGTTACAAGATGGATTATTAACTACATAGTTGGAAACTATTGGAGTTGAACAGCTAAATAACGAATTGTTATAATGTCCATCATAATTAGTNCCCATATAGGANCCCCATGCTACCCCTCTAATAGGTANAGANTAATTTGTTTGGAAAGAATTCATTTTAAATCCTTTCCATGCACTNGGATTTATGCTATCTGATTTATAGACGTAAACAAACTCAAGTGTACCGTTGCCGTCAAGGTCATTNATCAANGGAGTACATGCAAGNTTTACTCCAGATTCTAATGGNGTNATATTCTGGACGTTCTGTTGTTGAAAATCAATTAGTTTTAANTGATGACTAAATGTACCNGTATTTTCGTTNATACTAATTAAAACTTCATCTCTACCATCTCCATTCGCATCAAAGGCAGANGAAGATGAAAAATGCATGGCCCCAATACTGTCAATCCAAGCCACTTGACCNGTAGCTCCATCAATCATAATTTGGTAAAANTCAAAATAAGTTGGTGTNGTTCCTCTATACANTACGTTAAATATATCAGGAACCAAATCTCCNCCNGTAAAATTTCCAATAGTNGGTGCTGAACTTGATTCNCAATTAGGAAAATCAATGTCCCAAATTCGTTGAAAACTAAACCCATCAAAAGCNGCGATACTACCACCAAATGATTGNACAANTANTTCTGGNATACCATCNTTGGTTAAATCAGCCAATGAAGCAGGAGCTATAAATCCTTTTAAAGAATCTGACTGTAATAAGTATGGCGTTATTGACCAAACTATTATTCATTANATCTGTNAGNGTAGCCAAATAAAATCCTCCAGCATGATNTTCACCGCCAGTTCCAAAAGCAACCATGAGCGTTGAGCCTCCTAATCTATCATAAAGCACTGGTGAACAATAAATTTCTGCACTATCAGGNGTGACTGCTTGTGCAATTTTAGCCCCAGTCATGGCATCNATNATCATCAAATGACCTGGGGGTCTGGGATCAAACTGTGTAGCTTGATGATCTCCACCATTACTAACTAANATATCCATNACAAAATCACCTGTCATATCGGGAATCAACTGAGAAGTGTAAAAGTTATAATATCCAGAATCAGCAGGAGGNATTGATGAATTTGAAGGATAAAATTCCCATATCAAGGATCCGTCTGTTCCATTAATGGCATATAGTTGAGCATTTCTTCCTCCAATTATAATATCATCCGTTAAATCATTGTTGAGGTCAATAAATTGAGCACTGGTGAAAATTTCGTCATTGGTTGGCATAGACCACAAGATTTGACCATTGGAACC
This sequence comes from Crocinitomicaceae bacterium, assembly GCA_002727735.1. GTDB lineage: Bacteria > Bacteroidota > Bacteroidia > Flavobacteriales_D > Parvicellaceae. Next base: position 3,342 of record PBXW01000027.1, on the reverse strand, counting down.
ATCAAAGGCAACTACACCATAATTGCTGAATGTTGAATCTGTACCAGAACCAATAACAATATCTTTAATACCGTCATTATTTAGGTCTGTTGCTCTTGGAGAAGACAATACTGAAACTGAATCTATGGAAGACACCCAATTTAGTTGCCCTATGGAAGAAAAACCAACTGCAAAAAGCGAAAAAATAAATGTAAATACAATCTTGGTACGAAATGTGCTTAAGTTATTAATCATAAATTAACCTAGATAAAATCTAATATAAAGGCGAAAAATACTAAATTCATAAACATAACTCTAATTAGTTCAATGATAAAAAATAGCATATTTTCAATATCCTTTTTGATTTTTCAACAAATCATATCTGCACAAGTAAATCCTGATATTGAAAAAATNAATACTGAACTAAAACAAATTGAAGAAAAAAAAGATGCATTATTAGAACAACTTGAATTTATTACTNTAAGAGAAGACATAAAAGAAGTTTNTCAAACTATTATTCCCAAGGACGAAAATATAATAATGCATAAAGCATTAATTATTTCTTACAATGAAGATCATGAACAAGCCAATTGGGTAGCACATAAAATCAACAAAAAAATAATTGATGGCAATGTGAGCAGAACCAATAATTTTAGAGTAGATACGCTAATAAAAACTGGGTCTAGTGAAGAAAAAGACTATTTTCTAAAATCAAAATTACCCTCTGGTAAATATACTTACGATGGGTATGGTTACGACAGAGGTCACCTCGCCCCATCTGCAGATTTCAAATGGTCAAAAACAGCCCTATCGGAATCTTACTATTATTCTAACATGTCTCCCCAATTACCTGAATTCAATAGAAAAGGATGGGCTAAAATCGAAGGCTTCTTAAGAGGTTATGTGTATGATAATAATTTAGATTTATATGTCATCACAGGTCCACTCTACAATAGCACTATCAAAAAATCTGAACGTAGTGTTAATGGGTTAAGTATTCCTGATTATTACTTTAAAATTGCCGTTGACTTAGAAAATAATTTAGGTATTGCTTTTTTGGTTCCTCATGAAAAATTATCAAAACCCTTAGAGAGCTACATGGTTTCAATTGACAGCGTTGAAAATTTATCAGGTTTCGATTTTAATTACCAATTAAATAAAGATATCGAAAAAACAATTGAAGAGCAGGTAGTTATTGAAGAATGGCAAAACAAAAAAAACCGTGGAAATGTTGCTCCTCTATCCATTGAAAAGTTACCAAAAGGCACATATAATACCATACAGGCAAGACAGTTTATCGATAAAGGTAAATATGTAACTATTTGTGGGAAAGTAGTAAGCACTAAACTTAGTAAAAATGGACATACATTTTTAAACTTAGATCAAGCTTTCCCCAATCAAATATTCAGTGTTACCATTTGGAAAAGTAACAACGTTAATTTCAGTTTTCAGCCACATATAAAACTAAATGATAAATATGTTTGCTTTGATGGAAAGATAACAGATAACAAAGGCACTCCAACCATGGATTTAAAAAATGAAAAGAGTTTAAGTTATATTGACCCATAAATGAGCGTGAAATACTTTAATACAGACTACAAAAATATTTCTGAATCTCAGTATCAGGATGAAAAATTCAAGCTTCAGGTTGAATTACTTAAGCTTCAGGAATGGATTGTAAAAAAAGACAAAAGAATTGCCATTATTTTTGAAGGTAGAGATGCTGCTGGTAAGGGATCAACAATAAAACGATTCATAGAACATCTTATACCAAAACATTTCAGGGTCTATGAGTTAGGTACACCCACTGAACAACAAAACAAACATTGGTTACAGACTCATGAAAAAGCACTTCCCCAAAATGGAGAAATAGTTTTTTTTGATAGATCTTGGTATTCTCGTGCCATGATCCAACCAACTATGGGTTATTGCAATAAAAGTCAGTACAAATATTTTATGGAAAATGTTAACAATTGGGAGAAAACCCTAATTGATGATGGCCTTATTCTTATAAAATTCTACTTGAGTGTAAATAAACCAACACAAAAGATGCGCTTTCACATAAGAGAGAACCATCAGCTTAAATATTGGAAATTATCTTCCAATGATTTAAAAACACTTAAAAAATGGGAGGAATATACCTTCTACAAAAACCAAATGTTTGAAAAAACATCAACAGACTACTCACCATGGGTTATCATCAATTCAAATGATAAAATGGTAGCAAGATTAAATGCTATGCGATATGTACTTAATGAAATAAACTACGAGGGTAAAATAAAATTAGCTAAAGCAGAATGGGAGTTTGATATAAACGACAATAACTTGACACTTTTTGGAGTTCATTTTGATGACCTAAACCCAAGTCAATATGCCTTACTGAGTAAATTAAAGCAATTAGAAACCACCAAGAAAATTAAGGGATAAATTAGAACTTCAAAGGATGAAAATTCTCAGAATTAGAGCTGGTTCAGTCATTATAAATCAAAAAAGTCAAATATTACTCATATACCGAAAAGGAAAATGGGATTTACCAAAGGGGAAGGTATCTAAAAAAGGTAAATTACTTACAGCAGCTATTGATGAGTCTATCGAGGAAACTGGCCTAAAGAAAAAAAAGCTCAGATTAATTAAACCACTTAAAAAATCTACAAGTGTCAAAAAAAATGGGATCATAGTAGATTATTGGTTTCTACTACAATATGTTGCCAAAAACCATGAATTCAAACCTCAAATTAAAGAGGGAATTACAGCATGTAAATGGGTGTCAAAAGAAGAAATAATAGATTACTATCCTTATTTTAGAAAATATGTTTGCGAAGTCATAAGACGTTATTTATTATATGCCGAAAAAACTCATTAGAGATTTTAAAAAGTTAATTAACATTCATTTGTTCTCTAAAAAGTTTAACAATTCTCCAATTTTAAAATTTATATACTTAGTTTTGTATTGAATTTGGTGCAATTGATTGCCTAATAAGGAATCCGGTGTAATTCCGGAGCTGTATCTGCAGCTGTAAGTATGTTAATTTTATCTATTTACCACTGAAGTTATTTGGGAAGGTTGATAAATTAGTACAAGCCAGAATACTTGCCACTTTCATTTAAGAAAACTTCAGATTAAAGTTTATCTTAAGAACTTGGTATACTTTATTTTAAAATCCAACTTCTAAGGGTTAACTATCTTGAGTTTTTATAACTTAAAAACAAATTATGAAAAAAATTATTACCCTTATTGCAATCGGATTATCTCTTAATACTCTTGCACAACATTTACAACAAGTACTGATACTTAACGAAGGCTATTTTGACTACACAAACAATGTGTCTGTAGAACCAGTTAAAATTGGCAGCTATGATGTA
>PBXW01000026.1 GCA_002727735.1 Crocinitomicaceae bacterium | reverse complement strand
ATGTAATGGTTACATAACACAAACAGACACTATCAACAGATAAATAATCCGGATCCTTTATAATGGTAAAATAATCATCTGATTCATCAGAAATACTACCTCTTTCTACTTTAATTTTGACTTCTTCAAAATATTGATTTGGAATTTGCCATATTTTGATTCTATCTTCTGCATTAACAGTTCCAATAGCTTTCCAAGTTTGACCATTATCTGTAGTGTAGGAAATATTGAATGGCAATGTGTCAAAATTGGCATCCCAATGAATAAACTCCACATCAAAAGGGTGAAGTCCTTCTCCACCAATGGGATAAGTAACCGTAATTTCATCGTACATGAATTCATACAGTAAGAAATACTTCTGTGGTCCAAAAGGTATATTAAATCCACTGACTTCAACTTGATAACTATCATTTAATGGGTTGTAGATCGTTACTTGTTCCACATTATTTAAATGATCATATCCAGTAGATGCGGGTAAACTGAGAGATGATGAATTTGGAGTTGAATTTAAAACCCATGGAAAATAATCAGCACCATCTTTTGTAATTTTTAAATCAATATCATTTACCAATGCCTTAGAAGAAGATGGTAAAGCTTCTCTATCGATCCAATAAATCATCACCTTCATCTCTTTTACATTGGCGGGTACATCAATCTGATGAAGATGTGTCTCACCTTGAATAATGGTTGAATCCAAGTATTGTTTTTCTTCTAAAGTTCTTACTGCTCTGTAAGCATTAATTCTACCCCAACCATACGTAAAATCAGGCCCAACATTTACATAATCTTCAGCTGTATTAAGAAGAGTAGCCTTCAAAAAGCCTGACTCTGGCGTTACTCCATTGTTTAAGTCTCTATATGCCTGATATAATTGGGCTAAAACTCCAGAAACACCAGGTGCCGCTGCTGATGTTCCACTACCTGAAGCATATACATTAAAAGGGTCTGTAGATATTTGACCATTACCATTTGCCGCTAAATCAGGTTTAATTCGTCCGTCACTTGCTGGACCTCTACTGCTGCTATTTACAATATTTCCATTATTCAAAAGGTTAGCAGTAGCAATTACATTTTTGCCTTGTTTATGGCCCCCTGTTATATTACCCCATCCAGAACCTGCCCCATAACCACAGTTTGAGGAACCTGAATTACCACAAGAAAATACCTGAATCAAGGATGGATTCAATCTAATTTCTTGATCAACTTGTCTAGTTAAAGAAGTATAGCCTGCATTACAACCATTTCCATATGAAGATGAGAATAACATTACTCCACTGTCCTGATGTAACTGAACAGACCCAGGTAAGCTACCGCTATATTGTCTAATATGCATTTTTACCCCTTTTGCCATACCTTCGTACATAGGGTTTAGGTTCCCCGCACCACCTAAAATTCCTGCAACCATATCACCATGATCTCCAGTAAAATCATTAGAAACAGTGTTCTGTTCCATCCTGCCCTGAAAATCAATATGAGGTCCAACAAAACCATCATCATTAACCGCAATACTTACACCAGTACCATCATATCTCCTGCCATTTGGAATATTAGTATAAATTGCATTGGAACGATGCAAAGACCTACCTTTAGTATCTTCTGGAACAGCTGGCGGGGAAACCAACGAAATGTAACATACCTCGGGCATTTCAATAAGATTTTGAATTGTTGAAATAGAAACTGATGCTCTAATAATTTTAGCATATGAATTTGTTTCTATAGTTCTAGCTTGAATTTGACTGAACTTTTGAATAAATAAGCTGTAATCAACATCCTGCATTAACAAAATAGCTACTTTAATTAAATCCCCATCAATAGCCCAATCGGGGAGCGGAGATTCAAATATTATGGGATCATATTTTATAGCAGCTGGGGGCTTTTCACAATATGTAATTCCAAAACCCTGTAAGGATGACTTACTTAGCGATATTGGAATAGAAACTAAGTAGTTATTTGACGGAATGTAATCCAAAAAATGGATTCCCAAATCCATTAATCGAGTTTTAATACTATTTTCTGGTGGTTTAGAAAAAGAAATTATCCTGTAATATCTGCTTCCAATAATTTCTGATGGTTCAATAGACTCATTCAAATATTCTTCTAACGTTGTTTTTAAAAAAATAGAAGTAGGATTAATCTCTAATTTTTGTGCCGAAAGTTCAACACAAATCAGCAGAGCAAGGAATAGACTCCAAATACGAATTAACCTTATGTTTTGTGATGTAAAAATAACTAGAAAAATAGTTTTCTTTTGTCCTTAAAAGANTCCGATTCAACACTAACAATATACATTCCTGATTTTAGTGTTTTTGGTAAAATAACCTCATTTAAAATACCAGATTTTAATATAATTTCATGTTGAAAAACTAGTTTTCCATTAAGATCAAACAGGTTTATTAAACTAGGGGAATTGGACCAATTTTCTTTTTGCAATATTAAGTTATCCACTTCGTTAAAATAACATGAAAAACTAGGCGCTTCAGCAACAATATTTGCAGTGTTTGATGGATAAAGAGTATGACTAGCTAAAAATATTTGGTCTCCTGCAGTATTATTCATCGCATTAGTTACATTATAGGCATAATATATAGTAACTGGACCAACATCATTTGATGGAGCGGTCCACTGAAAGTTCCATGAATTTAGCGTGTTTCCAGACGAAGTATGATTTAAATAAGTTCTATTATTGGCATTAATCTGTGTATTGACAAGGTCTGATGCTATTAGGGTTCCCACATCATTGTTTTGTAATGAGTCTAGAATAACCAATTGGAATCCATTTTTTGTTGAACCATTAGCTATAGATAAAGAAAAATCATAGGTGACACCTATATCATATTGATTATTATTTCCATTGAAAGTAATCGATGAGGTGGCTGACCCATCATTTACATTACCACTATGACATGATGCACAATTTCCTTCACCAGGTGCTCCTGTTTTACCAGAAGGAGCTCCTCCAGAATTAATTACAGCAGCATACTTTTTTGTGATTTGATGAGGATTCGATGTTATGCTAAAAATGGCAAATCCAGTTAACATCATTAGTAATACTATATTTTTCTTCATTAGTAGTTTATATTAATTATCTTTTTTACCCATAGATACCCAACAATTGAGAATCTCTAAGATAGAGTCTTTTTCTGAAGTAGTTGGGGAAGGCATGCCATAAGGAGGCATTGTACCTTGTTCAATCTCACTAATTGAAGAATTGATATGACTATATACTGCGTTATAATCATTTAAAACTACACCTCCTGAAGCGCTATTCGACTCATGACATGTTACGCAATACATGTCGAAAAATGGTTGTACATCAACCGCAAAGGAAGGATCAATATCACATGCGCTTGTTTTGTCTTTAGTACATGAAACAATACATACACTTAAACAAAAGAGTAGAAAAAGATTTATTTTAATTTTCATTTTCATAAATTTAATTATTTAGTTATAAAATTTAAGCGTTGTTTAAATGAAAGGTGTTTTTTACTTTTTTTACTTTTTACTTTTTACAGGAGTTTGCTTCAGTCAAGAAGATTGGGATTTTGATAATAAAAAAAATACTGATTTTTTTTTAGATACTAGAGCTATCAATGGACACTCCGTTAATGTATTAGAAAAAAAAGATCTTGACTTTAGAATAACTCATCGATTTGGGAATATAGCAACAACAGAATCTTACCGGACGCTTTTTGGTTTAGACAATTCATCCGACATCAGAATTGGTTTTGAATATGGAATATCAGATAAGTTCATGTTGGGGTTAGGTCGGTCCAAAGGTGCGAGTCCTTTTTTAGAAGTTTGGGACGGCTTATTAAAGTATCAAATAGTAAATAAAGACAAGTATATAATAACAGCTGCNTCAAGTTTATTATTCACTAGCATGCCATCTGCCAATGAATTGTCTTCTATNACTCACTTTGATCAATTTGCACATAGATTAAANTTTTTTTCTGAAATTATAGCTGCATTTAAACCAATTAAAAATCTAACNATTCAAGGTAGTATTGGATTTTTACATCAAAACAAAGTACATTATGAAGANAAAAACTCGCATGCTGTTTTAGGTGGGACTATTCGNTACCTTTTGTTTAAAAAAGTAAGTTTAATAACNGANTANTATCAGCTATTAAATGCTTCAAATTATAGAGAAAATAATTTCACATCTCCTTTTGGCATGGGAATTGAGATTAAGACCTATGGTCATGTTTTTCAATTGAATTTCATGAATTCAAAAGGGATAGTTGCTGGACAATTTATTCCTTTTACAAACAGTAAATGGAGCGATGGAGAATTCCGATTTGGATTCACCATCGCTAGAAAATTTGAACTTTAAATATTAAAAAATGAAGAAATTAATATCCTTATTTAGCATCCTATTTATTGCTTTATCATTAAATGCTCAAAACTATAAAATCAATGTAGATAAAGCATTGGTAGAATTTAATTATGTAAGTGAAGAGACCACTGGAACAATAAAAGGTGTGACGGGTGAAATTAGTTTTAACCCCTCAGATTTAAGTAGTTTTAAATTTGAAGGAAATGCCAATGTAAAGTCTATTAATACATCTAACAAAATGAGAGATAGTCATTTAAATTCTGCTGAATATTTTCACACAGAACTATATCCTCACATATCATTTAAGGCTAAAGAGCTATCTAAAAAAGATGGTCAATTTGTACTTAAAGGTGATATGACGATAAAAGACATTGTTAAAAATGAAGAAATTTTATTCAACTTTGAAGACGGTGCATTTTCTGGTAGATGTGTAATTTATTCCAATGATTACAATATTCATACTCAGAAAACAAGAGAAAAAAGTAAAATTTTAATCAAAATTAAGGTTCCTGTTTTATAACCTTACATGAACTTAGGGTCTAATGATGATGCACTACCAATACTAAAAATCTCTGGATTAGTATATCTCAGTGTAATTTCAAACCCGCCCCTGTAATTTGTTGACCTTGTCAATCCAGAAGTATTTATATCATAACTTAACTGGACGAAAAGTTCTCCAAGTTGCATACCAGTTGATGCTACAATAGCATCTCCAAACCTGTAATGAGCACCAAAAAGCAATGCCGATTCACTAATGTTACCCGTAAATCGAGAACCTTCTTTAAAAAATAATCTAAATAAAGACCCCGCTGTTATTTCTTTTTGAGGACCCTGAATCATTACCAAATAACTTGGTATCATACTCAACTTAGAATACCTTAAACCTATGTTTGAAGAGCCATGGGCTACTAATTTTGGATACCAATTATCTATGGTAGAAAAAGTTAATTCAGATCTATTTAAATGATGAAATGCAAATCCAACATTAACAATAAACATATCATGTGCTGCAATATTGCTTTCTCCTTTAGCATAGTTGAAAGAAACTCCAGCGCCAACATCAAAAAAAGAAAAACCACTATTTAAATTAGTTTCTCCAGATGGTAAATTTGGATCATAAAAACTACCATTATATTGACTGCTAGTCATCGCATTGGTATAATCAACACTATATTGGACAAAAACTGGTTGAATACCAACTGTCATGGTCATTTCAGGAGATAGCGATAATATACTTGATACAGTGAGTGCAGTTTGTGAAGAGCCAAAATTTAAATCCCCTGCTTTATCATCAAAAAAAGATAATCCTACTCCTAAATAATTATTTGGCCATTTATATTTTAACATTTGAGACTCAAGCGTAAAAGCTGTTGTTTTAAAGGGAGAATCAATGCTATTCCACTGATTTCTATAATTTATGTTAGCTCGTAAATCTCCATTAAAGGCACCTGCAGTTGCGGGATTTATAAGTAAGGAAGAATTATAAAACTGAGAAAAATGAATATCCTGCGTATAAGAAATAGAAATAATCATTAAAAAAATGTATGTCAATATAATTCTCATCTTATAAGTGTAATATTTCCTTGTTGAGTTTGTTCTCTTCCATCAATGTAAGTTACTTGAGCACTGTACACAAAAACGGCAGAATTAAGTGGTTTGCCATTAAAAGTTCCATCCCATGTAGCATTAATAGATTGGGAATGGAAAACAACTTCTCCCCATCGATCAAAAATCTTAAAATCAATTTCATCTACAGCGTGACCATAAATGGCCAACACATCATTTAACCCATCATCATTTGGTGTAAATAAATTGGGAACAAATATTTCGCCTGCTAATTCTACTTTTATTAAAATATCATCATAACTGATACAGCCTAGGGTATCAATGGTAAGAGAATAGGTAATGTCCTCTGTTGGGGATGCTGTTACTTGAGGACAATCAATACAATCTAAATAATTGGATGGAGACCAAATATAATTTCCAGGTAGATTTGTAGAAAGCTCTATTTGTTGACCTACATATATAGTTGTGTCTGGGCCTAAATCCAGTAGGGATGTTGGTATAACAATTAAACCTAATGTATCATAAAAGGTACCACAATGATTTTGAGCAGTTAAAATAACCGTGTCTTCGTATAAAGTAAAAACATCCATGTATGATGGACCTGTTTGAGTGTTTTGCCAAGAAAAACTACCAAAACCATCAGCATTTAACAATAAGGAATCGCCTTCGCAACCTAATGAATCGCCAACAATACTTACCCCTATGTGATCTACAACTTCAACATTAATCGAAGTATTACTATTTCCACAAGTATTTAATGCAAAGACTGAAATTGTAAATGTACCTGCGCTATCCATTAAAACACTAATCTCATTATTCCCTGTATCCACTATTGACCCTGCATATGATGTATTCCAATCATAATAAGTTGCATTATAAAATTGAACCAAATAATCTGCTGTATCATTAATACATATAGTATCTGGGCCAAGCATAACAGTTTGTGGAGCTTCAGTAACATATACCATTAAGGGGTTTGACAATGGGCCATCGCATCCAATGTGAGTCTCTTGTAGGGTAAGTTCATGAATGCCTGTTGAAGTCCAATATATCCCAAGCATAACTGGCGGGTTATTAGGAGGAAAGCTATTGCCATCAATAAAATACATAAATGATGAAGAGGGGTTATAACCATTTATTCGGACAAAAATAGGATCTCCAACGCATAAAACGGTATCAGATAAAGTAGACCATGGAAATGCAGGAACTATATTATATGGTGTTTGACCCGGACAGCCTAACGATAAATGAACTACACAACCAAGTGATTGTTCCATGTCATTGACACTGTCTGCAATTATTCGCATGTAAAATGTTCCACCAGGAAATCCCATGGTGGTTAAACCATACATAGCCAAACTATCGCAAGGTGGTATTGTTAAATTCAAAGTAGTAGATTGAGTATCAATTGATGCTCCTAATCCACCTATATCAACTCTACTGAAAGACATAGGGTCAAGTACTTCAACACTAAATGTATTACCAGGAAAATAAGAGGTCAATGAATCCCAAACATTTATATCAATTGGTATTGAAATTGTTGTTCCTGAATCACCAGGGCAGGCACTTACATCTGTACAATTATTAGANCTGATATCACACTCTTGTATACAAAATGGCCCCCAAGCAGAACCAACAGTGTTTGGNTTGGAAGAAACAACTCTAACATAATAATTACATCCAGGNGGNACTACTGGGACTTGTCCACTAACCATACCTGGTGATGGAACCAATGCTGGATCATAGGTTGTNTTATCTGGGAGTGAACCAATATTTGTAGGATTATTAAAACTTCCTGAAGAATCAGAAAGTTGAGCATAATAAATATTGGAGGANTTGTAAACACCTGTTGACCAAAATGGAACATCAATAACACTTGAAATACAAACAGGATTAGTGTCTAATGCTACTACTGGAGGGTCTGTACAAGTTATAACATTGGGACATTGTTGAACATCTACACATACACTTAAAACACTAGTAATTTGAGGAAGAGGAGATATTCTTTTTACTCTAAATTTATAACAGCTAGCAGGTGGTGCAGTAAAGGGAATAGAAAGACTTACAAAAGAACTAATATTTGGATAATTTATGTTCGTAATCCAAGTAGAAAATGGTGGGTTAAAATTGCCATTCTGATCAGACATTTCAATATGATATGANCCACTACACAACGTATCTGAAAGAGCAAAACTCATCAATAAATTATTCCCTGGACAAACTACCGTATCGATATAAGTGAAATTGATATCCACGGCATTTGAAATAGTGTCATATATTCCAACAACATGTATATCATCAATGCCAAATGCTATATTACTTGGGCTTATATTGGCGTCATTTACCCACCTAAAAGCAAATCTTAAATTATATGCATTATCAAACCCAGGGTCAGTTATTTGTTCATATTTCCATTGATTTTTATTGTGATATTTTGAAGCTCCAACTTTTATCCAATTTGTGGAATTTCCTGTAGTATAATATACTTCTCCATAAGAATTTGATGCTCCTTCACCTATGTAAAAAAAAGATAATTCAACTGCGCTCAACCCCTTAGTGCAAATACCATTTGATAAAACTAAAAAACGATCAGACGCTGATGAAGTATCATAATTTGCATTCGACACTAAAGCAGATTTTACAGAATCATGAATATGAGCATACCCACTATAAGGAGCATTACTAATAGTGCCTCCAAATGTTGAAAATTGGGATGGGGTGTTTGGTGTCAATCCGTTCCCATTGTATTCACTGTTTATAATCCACTTATTATTCCCTGAATTAGTTCCAAATACCGAATCATTGAGTGTCCAATTTAAAGAAGGTTGATTAAAATCTTCCGTGAACAACTGTACTACATTCTGAGCATTTATTTGGGTAAATATCAATACCCAAAAACTTAATAATGATAAATTAAAAAGTCTAAGCATAACTAAAAATAAAGAATTTAATAGGAGAAAACCAAATGATTAAGACCCAAATTTTGATTGCCAAAAGTTTAAAATATTCTGTTATGAATTGTTAATTACNTCATGTAAATGAATTTTATTTAATAAGTTTAGTAAGCATTCTACTTGTTATGGATAAAAAAATAAAAACTATAAGTGCATACATATTAGTATTATTGGTTCTATTNACTACTACTATAGCTGTACTTGAAATATGGGGTATACACCTTTTTGATATCAAAGCTATTTTTTGGCGCTTAATGCAATCCTTATTAGTAATATTCTGTTCGTCAGCTGTCTTACTATTTATTTTTGCAGTAATCCTGAAAGAAAAGAAAACAGAGTAAGGTTCATTTAACCTGTCTCTTTAGTTTTTGTGAAATAGTTATTATCTTTCAATTATGAGAGGGTGGATTTTTTTTACTTTTCTTTTACTATGTGGGTTAAATTGTTTTAGTCTTGAAAAAGAAGAATACCTATACCTTACTAGTCCCGATGATTCGCTAAGTGGTAGTTTAATTACACTCAGCACTGCTTACATCAATGAAAACCCTCAACGAGCTACTTTATATAATGCACAAGCAATTAATCAAACCAACAAACTAAATTTTAAAGCCTATTACCTATTACAAAATAGTATTATTTATAATTTTTATTATTCAAATAAAAGTGATTCTGCGCTCAAAAACATTTTAAAAGCACAGGAAATTTATAAGGAAATCAACCAGATTGAAAAANTGATATTGTGTGATATTATCAAAGGAGCAATATTTGAGAAAATTGGAGATTCCAAGAGAGCGCTTAATGAATATAGGAGTGCATACGAAACATCAAAAAAAATTAAACTTTATGAAATAGCTTTTATAAGTCGATTGGCTCAATTTGATTTATCCGAAAACACAGCTGTTAGATTTCCAGTTAGTGAATTCTCAACTTTGGTTCAGCAAATTGAAAATCCATCTATTAAAGGTTATGCGTTTCTGCTGATTAATAAAAGAAGAAATGCATTGACAAATATTGCCCCCTCCACAGATCTTTTAGATAGTGCTCAAAATGTNTATGCCTCCGCAGCATTATATATTGAAGAGATTGATGTAATTATTCAAAAAGCAAGACTTTATGAAAAATTAAATAATGTTGAAAAAGTAATACAATTAAATGAACTAATCTACCAAAAATCAATAACCCACAATTATGGCAATGGGCTAATCTTTAGTTGCCATAAATTATCTGATTTTTTTGAGTCGATTAATGAATTTGAATGGGCTAACATTTACCTAAGATATCTTAATCAAATTAAAACGGCAGAAGGAGAAAAAGAATTAGCAGAAAGAGTGCTTCTTGCGGAAAAAGAAAAAAAAATGGANTTAGAGAGAATGATCTCTAAAAATAAGTTGAAATTTCAAAGTTATCTTGTGAAAATTGGATTTGGAATAGCCTTCTTAATTCTAGCTGTTGCCGTTTATATTTTTATAGCNTATCGAACAAAATCTAAACTTGCCACTGACTTGCTATTAGCTTACAATAAAAATGAAGAATTAAAAAAAGAAAAAGATAATTTTCTNGCCTATACATCNCATGAAATTAGAACGCCCTTATCTGCTGTTTTAACTACTTCTGAACTANTNAAAAAATCNAANCTTAATAAAAANCAAAATCAACTNTTAGACACATTNAAAAATAGTGCAAGTAATATCTTATTTTTAGTCAATGACATCTTAGATCTTTCAAAATTAGAACAAAGAAAAATTTCATTAGAAAAAAAACCTTTTGCGCCAAAAAAAGTAATTAGTGAAACTATAAATATTTTAAAGTCAAAAGCTTTAGCCAACAATGTCACTATTCAATTTAACTCAACCATTGATGATTCACTAAACATAAATGGTGATGATTTTCGCTTTCAACAAATTATGTTAAACCTTATAGATAATGCCATCAAATTCTCACCTGAAGGAATTGTTAAAGTAGAATTAGATTATTCAAAAAATGAAAAATTATTAATCAAAGTTATTGATAATGGCATTGGAATTAATAAGAAAAAAATAAAAGAAATATTCAACCCATATTCACAAGAAAAAACAAATACTTCTAGACAATATGGAGGAACGGGCTTAGGTTTAGCTATATGTGATCAAATCATACGATTGATGGCTGGTGAGATTAATGTAGTATCAAATTCTAAAGGAAGCACATTTATTGTTAAGATTCCGGTTCAAATAGCATCAAAAGAAGTTATAGAGGATGAAATAGTAAATAAAGTTGATTTAAAAGACATAAGTGTTTTAATTGTAGAAGATGATGAATTAAATGGGAAGCTATTTAAAGATTTGATTAAAAGTCAGTATGTTAACGCTAATGTAGATTGGGTAAAAAATGGAATAGAAGCNATAGAGCGTCTTCTCNAATCTTCTTATGATATTATTTTAATGGATATTGAAATGCCATTAAAAAATGGATATGAAACAAGCATTNCTATTAGAAATACAGCAAACCAACCATTTAAAAATATCCCCATTATTGGAATGACTGCTCATATTATAGAAGATGTNGTTGAAAAGTGTTATGCTAGCGGAATGAATGATTGTATCTCAAAACCTTTTCAATTAGATGCATTAGTCAATAAAATTAATAACTTATGTAAATTAGAAACTAAAGTTAACTCTGATAATGAATTTAACTCCAATGAAAAATACATCAAAATTTTCTCTACAAATTTTATTGATGATTTAAAAAAATTGGAAAANTGTGAGAAAAATAATGATACGGAAGGTGTATTAAGCTTATTACATAAAATAAAAGGATCGTCTTTTACTATGGGATACGAGTCGTTAGGCAATGCTATTTCNCAAATGGAGCAAAAAAAATTAGTAGATTTAGAATTGCTAGAAAAATTATTTCNTCAATCCATTAATCAAAAATAAAGCATGATAAAAGCAATTATAGTTGATGATGATGAACTGTGTAGAGCAGTNATAAGTGACTTACTAGAAGAAGTGGAAGACATCGAATGTGTCGCAAATTTTGGTAATGCTCTTGATGCATTTAAGTTTCTCAATGAAAATGATGTTGATGTAATNTTCTTGGACGTTGAAATGCCAAAAATGGGTGGTATGGAACTATTGAGAAACCTTCANATNAAACCTCTNGTAGTAATGATTACCTCTCATGACGAATTTGCTTTAGAATCATACGAATATGATGTNACTGATTTTCTTAAAAAGCCCCTTAACACGCCTAGGTTCTTAAAGACAATTGAAAAAATAAAAAAGACTTTAGTCGGTGAGGCTACANTGAAAAAAAATGATGATTATATTTTTATTAAATCTGATTCTAAACTAGTTCAGATTAAGTTAGAAGATATTCATTGGGTTGAAGCTTTGGGAAACTANATGCGATTACATACCGATAAAGAAAAACACACGGTTCTTAGTACCATGAAAGAGATTGAGTCAAAACTACCTACTAAAGATTTTATTAGAATTCAAAGATCTTTNATTGTTAGACTTGATAAAATTTTATCCATTGAAGATAACTATGTTATCATGAAAAATAAGGAAATTCACATTGGAAAAGCATACAAAGACGAATTCAATAATCGTCTTAATTTCCTTTAATTTATGATGCTAAATTCATACTCCCCTTCTCCTTTTTTAGCTTTTTTATAATCTGGAGTTTGTAACAATGTTTCTTGAACTTTCCAGTCTTTTTCCGATTTCATACGGTGCTGAAAGAAAAAATACCAATATGAAGATTTAGTCATGCTATCCCAATGAATGACATGATGCCTTTTTTGAAGGGTCTGAAATAAGTTCAATGAAACACAAGAAAAGATGGTGAAAATTAGAATAACTCTACTTAATCTCTTTTTGGTAGATTGAAGGATAAATCCCAATGGAATAATAAATAACGGATAAAAATCAATCATTGGTCTCATGCCAAAACCACCTCCGTACCACCAACACCACCAAGATGAAAANATATATATTGTAAGGCCTAATGAAATAACAATAGGCAAAGTCCATTTACTTTTAGCTTTTAACATCTTATATAATCCTAAAAAGGAGATAATAAAAATGGGGGTATACAACAACCAGCCTTTTCTGTAGCTAAATAAAAAAGACATTAATTGAGGATTATCAAAGTAAAATTGCTCACCTACGTAAGAATTGAAAATCCAGTTTCCAGTTGACCACTTCCAATATATTAATTGAAAAGAATATACAAAAAAGGCAATGCATATAGAAAATAGAATTTTAAACTTATTATTCAANAACCATATTAGTCTAAACTTCATTGATTTAAGATTGTTTACTCCATATAAAAGAACTACTAAACTAAATAGTAAGTTAGTTGGTCTAATTAACACTAATACTCCAATTATAGCACCTAGCAGTAATGCACTTTTATAGTTAAATTGTAAATATATTTTTGGAATAAGATATAATAATAGGCAAGCAATGGAGAAGGTGTATGCATGAGACATGCAGGGTTCGGTAGTTGAGTAAAAAAATAAATTAGTTCCTAAAAAGGTCGTCAATAAAATTATTGATGTAATCTTATCGCTAAATATTGTTCTAAGTAATTTCGAAAAAAATATAAACCCAAAGAGCAAATAAAAAACACAAGAAAAAGCTAAACTTACTTCATATGGTTTAGAAAATCCATTTGCNTTATAATTTTCATTAAAATGAGCATACAAATGACTTACAAAAAAAAATGGGCTGTATAAAAAAGCCATGCCCATAGTGGTTTTAATGACCTTGTTACCGTTAGGGGCTGTTTCGGGCCAAAACTGATGTTTTGCCTCATAATTAATAGTGTCTGTCTCCAAAAATTTAAATGCCAAATCTTTATGAACAAAAACAGCTGGTAAATATGAATAATAAGAAGTTACATCCCAATTAATTAATGCATTTTCTCGCTCAGCATTTTTCCAAGGTGAAATATTAAAAATCACCAAAACTTGACACAAAAAAATTACAACTATTACAAGTTTAGAATTAGAATAGTTTAAAAAGGGGAGTTTCATAATTTTTCTAGATATTCATCTCTGGAATATCTCCATCTACAATTAAATTTCCTCTTGTAGCATTTTTGATCATGTCAATAGAAATTCCAGGAGCTCTTTCGATTAGTTTAAAACCTCCTTCAGGTAAAATATCTAAGACAGCTAAATTTGTAACGACTTTTTTTACACAATTCACTCCAGTAAGAGGTAATGAACATTCCTCTAATAATTTACTTTCTCCAGCTTTATTGGTATGCATCATAGCTACAATAATATTATCTGCACTTGCCACTAAATCCATAGCCCCTCCCATTCCTTTAACCATTTTGCCAGGGATTTTCCAATTGGCTATATCACCATTATGACTAACTTCCATAGCACCAAGCACTGTTAATTGAACATGTTGTCCGCGAATCATACTAAAACTTGTTGAGGAGTCAAAATATACCGCTCCAGGAAGAGCAGTTATTGTTTGTTTTCCAGCATTTATCAAGTCTGCATCTTCCTCTCCATCAAATGGAAATGGTCCCATCCCTAAAATGCCATTTTCGGACTGAAATTCTACATTTATTCCCTCTGGAATATGATTGGCTACTAGAGTTGGAATACCAATACCTAAGTTTACGTACCAACCATCAGACAATTCTTTAGCAATTCTCCTAGCAATTCCATTTTTATCTAAACTCATATTAATTTCCTTTACTTATTACTGTTCGTTGCTCAATTCTTTTTTCATATTTATCACCTTTAAATATGCGCTGCACAAATATTCCCGGAGTGTGAATTTCATTGGGATCTAATTCTCCAGGTTGAACTAATTCCTCTACCTCTGCTATAGTAATTTTACCAGCCATTGCCATTGGAGGATTGAAGTTTCTTGCGGTTCCCTTATAAATTAAATTTCCTGCCGTATCTCCTTTCCATGCTTTAACAATGGCAAAATCAGCTGTTAGAGCACTTTCCAAAATATGGGGTTTACCATTAAAATCTCTCACTTCTTTACCCTCACCAACCTCTGTACCATATCCTGCAGGTGTAAAAAAAGCAGGAATACCTGCCCCTCCTGCTCTACAACGTTCGGCCAAACTTCCTTGTGGAATTAAATCAACTTCTAATTCGCCTGAGAGCATTTGTCTTTCAAATTCATCGTTTTCTCCAACATAAGAAGAAATCATTTTTTTTATTTGTTTTTGTTGTAGCAATAATCCTAAACCAAAATCATCCACACCAGCATTGTTAGAAATACAAGTTAAATTATTCACCTTCATTTCTACTAATGCACTTATGCAGTTTTCAGGAATACCACATAATCCAAAGCCGCCCAACATTAAAGTCATTCCGCTTTTTATTCCCAAACAAGCTTCTTCAGCATTTTTTACTTCCTTATTTATCATTATCTATTTTTTACCAATTATCGTCTTGTAAACCCCAATCATCTAGATTATCTTGATTATCAATATCACTGCTGTTACTGGGTGACTTTTCACAATCTAATGGAGAAACAATAACTGTTTCAGGAACTTCAAAATCTTCTTGAGAAATATGCAG
This sequence comes from Crocinitomicaceae bacterium, assembly GCA_002727735.1. GTDB lineage: Bacteria > Bacteroidota > Bacteroidia > Flavobacteriales_D > Parvicellaceae. The sequence continues at coordinate 13,398 of PBXW01000026.1, read as the reverse complement.
AGAGTCATCCGCATTTATATATTTTGTGTAATAGGCAAATATAGGTAAGGCTGTGTTGGTGCCCATTCCTAGACTCAATGTTCTAAATCTTACTGACCTATCTTCAGCACCAACCCATACTCCTGTAACTAAGTCTGGGGTTAAGCCAACAAACCACCCATCAGATTGATTTTGTGTCGTGCCTGTTTTACCTGCAATGGGCTGTGCAATTCCTGCATATGGTCTCTTCTCTGTTTCTTTAGCTCTAATNCTAATAGCAGTACCCCCAACAACAGGTCTGCCATTTGAATTTGTCATTGTTGGATGTTTTATTCCTCTAGTAACCAATTTCATCATTTCAAGCATAGTATGAGCAGTTTCACGATTCCATACTTGTCTAGATTCGGGCAAGTACTCATAAATAACATTTCCAAACTTATCTTCAATCCTTAATAAATAAACTGGCTTATTATANATGCCTTTNTTNGCAAANGGAGCAATTGCACTAACTATATCGTGAACNCAAATATCAAAGACACCTAATGCCATTGCTGGAACAGGATCAAACTTAGAGGTNTCTATTCCTAGCTGAGCAACTCTATTNAAAACATTGTTTATCATTGANCCTTTCTTAATAATACTNGCTGTAATATTATTCATAGAGTTAGCTAATGCAAAAGAAATNGTTGTTGGTTCTCCNGTNAATGAACTTCCAGAATTTTTTGGNCACCATAATTTATTTCTAGTCTCAGTNTGTGGTACTTCAATACAATACTCAATGTCAGGTACTTCATAGCAAGGATCCACTATGCCAGATTCTAAAGCGGTAGCATAAACAAAAGGCTTAAACGTAGAACCCACCTGTCTCGTGCCTTTTTTAACCATATCATACTTAAAATGTTTAAAATTAGGGCCACCAACCCAAGATTTAACATATCCATTGTGAGGATCTATTGACATCATACCCGCTCTGATAATNCCCTTGTAATACTTCACGGAATCATAAGTAGATAATATNGTATCTTTTTCCTTGCTTGGAGTTTGCCAATCAAAAACCTTCGTTTTATGTTTTTTATGTAAAATTTCATCTATCTCCCTCTTGGTTTTAAATGGGCTAATTGTACTGCAATAGGAGCATTCATAACCTTCGCTTGTTTTACTAATGTACCTGCTTGGTCTTTCACAATAACTACATGCCTTACCAACCAATTTCTTATACGTCATTGATTGCCTTACTGCTCTGGCAATAATTGTATCAATCTGAGATTTTTTTAGATCATCAGAAAAAGGAGGGTTTTTCCACTTGGCATTATTTTTTGTAAATACTTTTTGAAGCTCATATTGTAGATGTTGTTCCACTGCATTTTCTGCATGCCGCTGAATTCTACTATTAATAGTGGTATATATTTTTAACCCATCNGAATANATATCNTATTTACTNCCATCAGATTTGGCAATTATATAATTTCCCTTTTCATCTTTTTCTGCAAAAAGCCTGCTTAGCTCACCTCTTAAAGTTTCTCTAAAATAAGGAGCTAATCCTGTTTGGTGATCAACTCTATTGTATTCTAAACCTAATGGAAGCTGGATTACAGAGTCAAAAACTTCTTTTGTAATGTATTCGTTTTTTAACATTTGATAAAGCACGACAGATCTTCTCTTAGTAACAGTATCGGGTCTTCTCAAAGGGTTAAAAATAGAAGGGTTTTTAGCCATTCCGACTAACATAGCAGATTCATGAAGTTCCAGTTCTTTAGTTGGTTTTCCAAAATATACTTTTGATGCACTATTTATTCCTACAGCATTATTTAAAAAATCAAACTTATTCAAATACATAGCAATAATCTCTTCTTTAGTATAATTCCGTTCTAATTTTGAAGCAATTATCCACTCTTTAATTTTTCTTAAAACCAATTCAAACTTAGTTAGCCTCTTGCGTGGGAAAAGAAGCTTAGCTAATTGTTGNGANATGGTTGATCCACCTCCTTTAGAATTTCCTGTAANAACCCCTTTTANAACCCTACCTAANGCTCTNATGTCTATCCCNGAATGTTCAAAAAAACGCTCATCCTCGGTTGCAACCAGTGCATAAACTAAATGNTCTGGTAAATAATTNAAGTGAANATTTGTTCTATTCTCATGGTAATAATTGCCAATTTCTTTTAAATCCTCACTATATATCACACTAGCTAAATTGGTTTTCGGATTCTCTAATTCAGAAATGTCTGGTAAAGTTTCATCATTAGCCATATTAACCAGAATAAGCATCCCTAATGCAGGAGATAGGAATATGATCCAAATTAATATGCGCTTTATGACTTTTTTAAGATTCAATGATGAAATTTATAGTCAAATATAATGTGGTATTTATTATTGTATCTAATTTCTGATTAATTATTGCAAACTATTTTTTCTTACTAAAAATTGCTCTATGGTTCTATTCAACAAAAAATTAANACATATATAATGGTTAAACTTATCAATTCATTAGTATTGTAAAAAACAATTTTGAAGCAATCAAAGAAATTTTTAGTACTCACAGGAATTGCCATTCAAATGGGAGTAACTGTTTTTTTAGGTGCTTATTTGGGGAAATATCTTGATATGAAATATCCCTATTCAAAAAAATGGTTTACCATGTTGTTTACTTTATTATCTATNGGTATTTCCATCTATTTTCTNTTAAGNCAANTAAAAAGAATTAATGAACAAGACCATGAAAAGTANCAAGTTCATTTTTACGTTATTCATAGTTTTAGCTATCACTTTTGGACTTCATATATGGATTACTCATGAAATGAATTTCTCCTTANACACCTCTAAAATTGGCATCAGTTATACCGTTAACTATATTATCGCAATAGCAATTTTCAAATTATTTACTGTATTTATAGATAAAAAAAGTGAACTGCTTGGTTTCATTTTTCTATTCGGAAGTCTCTTTAAATTTGTAATTTATTTTTTAGTACTTCGACCCATAATTTCAGAAACCGAATCAATCACTAAAGTTGAATTTTCTTTTTTCTTTATTCCATATGCAATATGTCTTGTTATTGANATTTATTTTTTAGTTAAAACGTTGCATTCTCAATAGAATCTTTTGGTGAAATTTAATTTTTACAAACAATTATTTAAAATCTATTATTGAAGTCAATTTAATTTTTAGTTTTGCACAGATTTTTGAAAACTATTAATTTAGAGATGGCTAAAAAACTTGTAATCAGCGTTTTAATTGTTTTAGTAGCAAATTTCTTATGGGCCAGCGCCTCNCCTGTTAAAGACACTGTAAGTACTTANACTGCAGAAGANAAAGCAGATCAAAAGAAATCTAAAATCAAAGAAGACATAAAACATCACTTACAGGATTCTCACGATTTCCACCTTTTTACTGACGAAACTACTGGAAAACACTACGGATTTCCACTGCCTGTTATATTATGGGATGAAGAACTGCATGTTTTTATGTCATCAGAGTTTCATCATGGAGAAAGTATTGTTCAATCAAAAGACAAATACTACGAATTAGATCACGGTAAAATTCACAGAACTGACGAGAGTGGTAATATTATAGAATNTGCACATCCAATAGATTTTTCTATAACNAAAAATGTGTTTATGATTATCGTAATTTCTNTTATGCTGTTCATTATGTTATTCCGTACNAACAAGTCATATAAGAAAAGGGGTCATTTACCTAGTGGTATAGGAAGATTTATTGAGCCTATCATATTATATGTTAGAGANGATATAGCTATCCCAAATATTGGTAAAAAACACTANAGAAAATATATGGGATTCCTATTGACAGTNTTTTTCTTCGTATGGTTGGTAAATTTATTTGGCCTTACGCCCATAGGCGTTAACATTACAAACAATATTGCTGTTACTTTTTGTTTAGCACTTCTCACCTACTTAATAACCATCTTTACCGCAAAAAAAACATATTGGTTACACTTGATTGATCCATTGGGTAATACCATGCCATGGATTGCTAAAATTCCACTTTATATATTATTAGTCCCTATTGAACTTTTAGGAACTATTATTAAGCCATTTTCCTTAATGATTCGACTTTATGCTAATATTACTGCAGGTCATATCGTTTTAATGAGTTTAATTGGAATGATGTTTGTCTTTAATAATTGGATAGGAAGTTCTCTCTCCTTTTTATTGGCATTTACACTAGGAATTTTGGAGCTCTTAGTAGCTGCATTACAAGCTTATATCTTCACCATGTTGTCCGCTGTTTACTTCGGCTCAGCTGTTGCAGAACATGAACATGATGAAGAACATTAAAAAAGAAATTATTAACCAAAAAAACACATAAATTATGGAAATTCCAGCAATTGTCGGTGCAGGTCTTGCAGTTATCGGTGTAGGAATAGGAATCGGACAAATCGGTGGAAAAGCTATGGAAGCCATGGCTCGTCAACCAGAGATGTACGGTAAACTTCAAACAGCGATGCTTATTGCAGCAGCACTTATTGAAGGAATCGGTTTTGCTGCATTATTTGCAGTATAATCTGTTCAATCAATCCGTCTGCGGTTGGCAGGCGGATTGATTATAATTTATAACTAATCAATGAACAAATGGAGAAATTAATAGAAGAATTTTCAGTAGGGTTATTTTTTTGGCAAACTGTTTTATTTATAGCATTGATTTTCTTATTAAGAAAATTTGCTTGGAAACCAATATTGAATGCCGTAATTGAAAGAGAAGAAAAAATTGAAGGAGCGCTAAAAGCTGCTGAAGAGGCAGAAAATAAAATGAAAGAATTATCTGCTAATAATGAGAAGATTTTAGCCGATGCAAGAGTTGAAAGAGAAAACATCTTAAAAGACGGAAGATCTATCAAAGAAAAAATGATAGCAGACGCTAAAAGTCAAGCCTCTACTGAAGCAGAAAAAATCATAACTTCTGCTAAAGAGCAAATCAATATCGAAAAAATGAAAGCCATGACAGAAATCAAAAATCAGGTGGCCGACATTTCGATAGAAATGGCTGAAAAAATACTTCGCACTGAACTAAAGGATGCTAAAAATCAGAAAAAACTGATTGAGGAAGCCTTAAAAAAGCAAATCAACTAAATCATGATTGCATCAAAAATCACAAGCAGGTATGCAAAAGCATTGATTGATCTTTCCAAAGAACAAAACAATCTTGATACATGTCTGGAAGATATGAAGCTACTAAAAATTGCATGTGAAGAGAATCATGATCTTTCCTTACTTTTAAAAAGTCCTATTATTAATGCAGATAAAAAGTGGGGGATTCTTGAACAAATTTTTAGTAAAAAAGTATCTAAAGTTTCTTTATTATTTATTCAAATTTTAACTAGAAAAAAAAGAGAAGGACTACTACCATTAATTGCTGAAAACTTTATCCACCTATACAAAAAATCAAAAAACATTGCTGTTGCTAAAGTGACTACAGCTAATCCTCTGGATGATCAACTTAGAAAACAAATCGTTGATTTTATGAAAGAAGGGAATAAAGAAAGCATTGAATTAAATGAAGAAATAGATGAAGCTATATTAGGTGGTGCAATCATCAAAATGGGAGACAAGCAAATTGATGGAAGTGTAAGGAGAAATTTAAAAAACCTAAAAAATACTTATAGTCAAAACTTATATATAAAAGACTTTTAAAACAAAGAACAATGGCAGAAATAAAACCAGCTGAAATATCAGCAATTTTAAGAGAACAACTTTCCGGCTTTAAATCAGAAGCCCAATTAGAGGAAGTGGGTACAGTACTTCAAATTGGTGATGGTATTGCTAGAATATATGGTCTAGGTGGAGTTCAATATGGGGAACTTATTGAATTCGAAAATGGACTACAAGGAATCGCACTAAACTTAGAGGAAGATAACGTAGGTGCCGTACTTCTTGGAGCATCAAATGATATCAAAGAAGGAGATACTGTTAAGAGAACCGGTAGAATTGCATCTGTTAAAGTAGGGGAGAAAATGCTTGGAAGAGTTGTNGATACTTTAGGAAATCCAATTGATGGAAAAGGGCCTATTGAAGGAGAGCTTTTTGAAATGCCAATTGAAAGAAAAGCGCCAGGAGTTATCTACAGACAGCCAGTAAATGAACNTTTACAAACNGGAATTAAAGCAATTGATGCNATGATTCCTATTGGAAGAGGTCAAAGAGAATTAGTTATTGGTGATAGACAAACTGGGAAAACAACTGTTTGTATTGATACCATCATCAATCAAAAAGAATTTTATGACAGAGGTGAACCTGTTTTCTGTATTTATGTAGCTATAGGTCAAAAAGGATCTACCATTGCAGGAATTGTAAGCAAATTAGAAGAAGCTGGGGCTATGGATTACACTGTAATTGTTGCAGCTAACGCCTCTGATTCTGCACCAATGCAATTTTACGCTCCGTTTACAGGTGCTGCTATTGGAGAATATTTTAGAGATACTGGTCGACCAGCACTTATTATCTTTGATGACTTATCAAAACAAGCTGTTGCTTATCGTGAAGTATCGTTATTATTAAGAAGACCTCCAGGAAGAGAAGCATATCCTGGAGATGTATTTTACCTTCACTCAAGATTATTAGAAAGAGCTGCAAAAATCAATAACTCTGATGATATAGCTCAGCAAATGAATGATTTACCTGAATCATTAAATGGAAAAGTGAAAGGTGGTGGATCTTTAACTGCTTTACCTATAATTGAAACACAAGCTGGTGACGTATCGGCATATATTCCAACGAATGTAATTTCAATTACTGATGGTCAAATTTTCTTAGATTCAAGTTTATTCAACTCTGGTATTAGACCAGCCATTAATGTAGGTATTTCAGTATCAAGAGTAGGTGGTTCAGCTCAAATAAAGTCCATGAAAAAAGTATCTGGTACATTAAAACTTGACCAAGCTCAATACAGAGAACTTGAAGCATTTGCCAAGTTTGGGTCTGATCTTGATCCTGCAACAATGGCTGTATTGGATAAAGGAGCAAGAAATGTTGAAATATTGAAACAAAACGAAGGATCTCCACTACCAGTTGAAGAACAAGTTGCTATAATTTATTGTGGTTCTACAGGGATTATTTCTGACATACCAACCAATAGAGTAAAAGAATTTGAAANTAACTTTTTGGAATTAATGCGTAATAAACATAGGGCAGAATTAGATGTTTTAAAATCTGGAAAACTTACNGCTGAAGTTACCGATGTGATTAAAAACGTAGTTNNAGAAATGTCAAAATCTTACGCTGAATAANTAACCGATGGCTAATCTTAAAGAAATACGAACACGTATTAGTTCTGTAGAGTCAACCATGCAGATTACATCTGCTATGAAAATGGTTTCTGCTGCAAAATTAAAGCGTGCTCAAGATGCCATAACACAAATGAGACCTTTTGCTAAGAAGTTTAATGACATACTATTAAACGTTTCTGGGTCTGTTGACGGTGGTGAGCATCCTTTAATGAAAAAAAGTAGTGGNAACAAGGTACTTTTAATTGCTTTTTCTTCCAATCGNGGTTTATGTGGTGGATTTAATAGTAATGTTATTAAAGAAGTAAAAAGAATCGTTCAAGAAAANCCTGATAAGGAATACTCAATCTTACCTATTGGTAAAAAAGTATACGATGCTTTTAAGAAAACTTCACTAATTAATAACAACGAAAACCTTCCCAAAGAATGTGAAAAAATTTGGGATAATCTCAGTTACGAAAATGCAGTTGAAATTATCNTAGATATCATTTCCAGCTTTCAAAAAGAGGTTTTTGATGAGTCATACATTATTTATAATTCATTTAAAAANGCTGCNATTCAAAAATTGACTAATGAAAAGTTTTTACCTGTTGAACCTATTGAAGAATCAACAGACGCTAAAACAGTTGATTATATTTTTGAACCAAANCAAGAAGANATTTTAAATGAACTNATACCCAATTCTTTGAAAATAAAGTTCTATAAAGCATTATTAGATTCTTTTGCTTCTGAACATGGTGCTAGAATGACAGCCATGCATAAAGCAACAGATAATGCAACTGAAATGAAAAAAGAATTGACTCTATTNTACAATAAAGCAAGACAGGCTTCCATTACAAGTGAAATNTTGGAAATTGTTGCNGGAGCTGANGCTCTTGGCGGTTAACAGATAACNTCTTTTAAATCAAACCCTTGACTATAATCAAGGGTTTTTTTTTATTTTCACTTGNAGATGTTGAANGTTAATTTATCATTAAAAAANAGAATTTACTTGTCNATGATTGCNATGGTNGTTGTNTCATTAGTAGCCATNGGAATAACAACNGTTTATTTTTTTAAACTNCAAAATGATGANTATCACCTCAAGCGTATACAACGAAAAGAGAAGACNGTTAATTTATCTTTAGCTTATTTTTTAAGCAATCTTCAGCCAGAAGAAGTTAATGATTTTATCTCAAGAGATTTTGATTTAAAAGTGCATGAAATTGCAGANGTNAATTCTTTAAATATTTACATCTTTAATACNAAAGGGGAGGANTTAATAAGTACAGACCCNGCNGANTCNGTATTTAGAAACAAACATATTGANCCCTTCCTNATTCANAAAATGTCATCNTCAAATGATAGTGTNTATGTAGAAAAAAAGGAAAATGGATATATAAATTCATACTCATTCGTGAAGAATAAAATGGGAGAAAACATGGTTATAATTAATATCCCTTATGACCCTTTAAAATATAAATCAAAAACAGAAGTTTCCTCTTTTTTAAAACGATTAGTAGAAGTCTTTTTAATATTGTTTATTGGNGCGCTTATCATNGCTTACTTTTTAAGTAGATATATCACAANATCCATTGAAGAGGTAAGGAAAAAANTAGANGNAGTACAAATTAATGAAGCCAATGAGAANNTAATTTGGAAAAAAAAGGATGAAATTGGTGTACTTGTGAGTGCATACAATAACATGATTGACAAGCTNGAAATAAGTAAAAAGAAATTAGCNCAAAATGAACGACAAAGNGCNTGGCGNGAAATGGCAAAACAAATCGCTCATGAAATTAAAAATCCTTTAACTCCAATGAAATTAAGTGTTCAACACTTAAGCCGTGTTTTAAAGGTTAAAAATNAAGAAGAGACTCAACTTAAGGAGTTTGAAGGAAAGATGATTCAACAAATTGATTTACTCTCTGAAATTGCAGACGAATTTTCAAATTTTGCNGAGCTACCTAAAGCTAAAATGAAAAGCTTAGATATATGTAATATAATTGAAAAAACAATCGGACTTTATAACCACCACAATCACATATCAATTGTTTTTAAAAACAAAGGCGTTTCACTAGTAAATGGTGATGAAAATCAACTAACAAGGGTATTTAATAACTTACTTAAAAACAGTATTCANGCTATTGGTNAAAAAGGAACCATTAACATTGAAGTTAAAACTAAAAATGATATNACCTNNATCACCATTAACGATGATGGAGAGGGTGTTCCTGATGATATAAAAGACAAAATATTTGAACCTAAATTTACAACTAAGTCTTCTGGNAAAGGATTNGGNCTTCCCATGGTTGCNCAAATAATATCCAATCACAATGGGAATATTTTACTTGTCCAAAAAGAAACNANAGGAGCTTGCTTTAAAATTACATTACCAGCACATAAATAATGAGTGAAAAAATTGATGGTCTATTCTTGCGATCAACTAAATTAAAACAACATTCATTAATTGTTGATTTATATACTTTTCANCATGGAAGATCTTCATTTGTGTTTACACACAAAAAAAAGGCTCCTTTTATTTTTCAACCCTTTCATTTTATTTCTTTTAACTCAAAATTTAATCCAGATAAAAAAATTAATCTAGCTTATAAACAAGAGCTTATTTTTCCTGTCATTGATATAGTAAGCGATGTTCGNAAAACTGGATATGCCATTCTTTTAACAGAAATACTAAACAAATGCATAAATCATTTTGAAGAAAACCCTAATCTTTACCTTCACCTAAAAAAAATGATTGTTTCTTTTGAACATCATAGCTTTAATCCAATTTTTGGTGTTTTCTTTATAAAGGAATTAATNAATTTTTTTGGAATAAAGCCATTAGATAACTANAGTNAAGTAAANAAACACTTTAATGTAGCTAACGGAAGATTTCAAATTAACGAAGATGATCTTATCACATCAAATTTCCCAAACAAATCATTTAATCAATTATTAGGCATGAAAATTGATAGTATTTTTTCCATGAAGTTACCTGTTGAAAAGAGAAGATCAATATTAAATGTACTTCTTCAATATTTATCATTTCATGAAATATTGAGTCATCATCAAATACAATCTATTCAAGTTTTACAATCTATTTACGATTGAGATACTATTTCATTTCATATTTTTTCTTACTGTTTTTTTTGCCTGTAACTAAAANTACAAGTCAAGAAATTAAATTATTAAATTCTTATGGGGTCCCTCTAAAAAATAAATCTGTATTAATTCATCATCATCATACTGATACCNTAAAAACAAACAGAAAGGGAATAATAAAAATAAACGATAAATCAAGCTTTGATTCCATAACTGTAATTGAGCATCAAACTACCATTTCTAAAAAGACCATTTTAGCAAATGACAAAGAACTTATTATTCCTGCTTTTAAAATTGGTGCTTTGCCTGAGTTTGAAACAAAAACTATAAATAACGCTCATATTTTAAATAGCTTAAAAGAGTTTGATCATGAAACCATTTCCAATACAGATATCCTATCTTCTGATTTTTCGACTTCTGCAGATATTCTTTTACTTACTCACGGAGTTACCATTCAAAAAAGTCAAGGAGGAGGGGGAAGTCCAATAATAAGAGGATTTGAAGCAAATAGAATACTACTTATGGTTGATGGAGTAAGAATGAATAATGCCATTTACAGAAGTGGTCATATTCAGAATAGTTTAACTATTGACCCATTTATAATTGAGGATTGTAATATAATTTATGGTCCTTCTGCTGTAAGCTTTGGAAGTGATGCTATTGGAGGGGTTGTGAATTATGCAACAATTAAACCCGTGGTTTCTAATAGCAAAGACTCTATCTACGAAAAGATTAGGTTTATCAGTCGATTTAACCATGGTGCTGATGAATTAACGAACCATATTGATTTTAATATTGGAAAACAAAAATGGGCTTCCTTTTCATCAATTACATTCAAACAATTTGGAGATATAACGATGGGAAATAATAGAACTCACGGATATCAAGATTGGGGGAAGGTATATCATTATGTAGATAACCAATTTGGTTTTGATAGTTTGATAACCAATTTTAACCCTAATAAGCAAGTTGGGGTGGGTTATGATCAAATTGATTTAACTCAAAAAATCTTATTTAAACCAAATCGGCAGCTAGAAATAATGCTTAATTCACAATGGAGTTCATCTACAGAAATTCAACGATTTGATCAACTTAATAACTATACTTCAAGCGAAACACCTCAATTTGCACAATGGGAATATGGACCTCAAAAAAGATGGATGAACTCCATAAGTTTTAATTGGAATAAATCCAACTTATTATTTGATGAATTATATGGAACTGCATCTTACCAACAAGTTGAAGAGTCTAGATACGTGCGTTTATTTAATTCGGAAATACAAGAAAACAATATTGAAAATATTCAAATTTCTGGTTTTACAATAAATGCCAATAAATTCTTCTTAGATAACCTTACCCTATCTTACGGAGGAGAATTATATGTTAATAGTCTTAATAGTGTAGGACAGCAAAAAAACATCAACACCAATTTAATTACCCCTCACTTCTCAAGATATCCTAGTGGTGGAAGTAATATGTTCATGCAAGGTTATTATTCCATGTTGAGGTGGCAAAAAGAGAAATATAGCTTAGTATCTGGTATTAGATCTTCTATTAACAATGTTTTTGGTCAATTTAATGACTCTTTATTAACTAATTCGTTTGATGATATCAATACAACCAATCAATCATTAAATGGGTCAATTCATTTTAGCTATTATCCTAATGAAAAAACAAAATATAATGTAGCTATAAGTACAGGATTTAGAACCCCAAACATCGATGATTTAGGTAAAGTATTTATTAAAGATTTTTTTATTACTGTACCTAACAATAATTTAATTCCGGAGTATGCCTACAATGGAACTATTGGCATTATTAAATCTTTAAAACTATCTAGTTGGGGAAATATCAATATAAGACTAACTGGTTTTGGAACTCTTTTAGACAACATGATAATAAAAGAAGATTATTATCTAAATGGAAGCCCAACAATAAATTGGAATGGAGAAAATTATGTTGTAATTGCGAACCAAAATGAAGAAAGAGGGCTGGTTTATGGATTTAATCATGCCTTAGCTATTTCTGTAAAATCATTCCAACTCCAATATGCTTTAAACTATACAAAAGGGTTTATAACATCAAACTTAAATCCTATTGGTCATATTCCACCATTAACAGGAAATATCTACTTAAAATACGATAAACGTAAATATTCATTTTCGTTATTTTCTTTTTTCAATGGAACAAAAAAAATAGCTGATTTTGGGACCGGAAATGTAGATAATCCTTTGGAAGCTACGNCAGAAGGATATCCTTCATGGTACACTTTAAATGCTAAATTTTCTTTAAAAATAAATACACAAATTAGATTAGCTATGAGTNTAAATAACCTATTAGATGTCCATTACAAAACATTTGCTTCTGGTATNAGNGCTCCAGGAAGAAACTATTGNNTGACTTTGAGGTTAATCCACTAAGTTTATCTCTGACTTATAGTTTAGAGGTGTAATTGGACANTCCTTTTTTACCGCTAAAACAACAGATGTTTGCATTTGACCGATTTCTTCTATTTGACCCAATTTTTCCTCTAAAACAATATCAAAAGAAGGAATGTCCTTGGTAATAATTCGCAACTGATAATCAAAATTTCCTGTTAATTGTAAACATTCTACAACTTCATCAATCTGGTTAATTCGATCCATAAAATTCACAACTGCAGTACTTTTTTGTCTAATTAAAGATAATTGTACTAATGCCATAAAACCCAGTCCTAGTTTGCCATTGTTTACTTTTGCATGGTAGCTGGAAATTATTCCTAACTTTTCTAATTTTTGAACTCTACCCAGTGTTGGCGCTGCTGATAAACCAACAATTTTACTAAGCTCTATATTGGTTATCTTACTGTTTTCTTGTAAAGCCCTTAAAATTTTTAAATCTATAATATCTAATTTCATTCTTTGTGAATTTCGGAATAAAAATACGCTTTATACGGATTTTACAAAATAATATTTCAATAAAAAATTGAAAATAATACTGGTCTCGATGGTGAAGCGTCATTTTTTAGATTAGAAATCGATAAGTTTAGAAGGTAAAGGTCATCTTTAACGTCATCTGGTACTCCAATAAATTCAGTTATAGTTCTTTCCATATCAAT
>PBXW01000025.1 GCA_002727735.1 Crocinitomicaceae bacterium | reverse complement strand
CTTGAGGAGGTGAATTTTCCAATGATATGATTTTTATTTTCATTATATAAAAATAGTGAACCTCCTTGGGGAATGAATAAGTTATTGTAATGTAGCGTTAATCCAATGGCATCTTTACAAGTTATCTTTAAGAACCATGACCTTGAACCATCATAGTTTGTGACCCATGTACCAGCCGTGTTTTCGGTAAGATTAACATCTTTTAAAACTCCAACGCAATATGATGACTTGTTGTTTAATGTTGCTTGCTGTATTTCTGCATTAGTTGGTGCTTTAATTTCAGCTTCATCTATTTGCATAGGGGTTCTGTGCGTAAAAGAATAGGGGGCTCCACCTTCAGAAATTTGGGAATAAGAAGATAAGCCAATGAATACTGAAATAATAAGTACTAAAATTTTTTTCATGAAAATTTTGACCTTGAATTTGTTAATTTAATCAGATAAAAATATGTGTTTTAACGCTATTATCATAATTTTATCACCAAACAAATTTACTTCTAATAATGAAACGTATTTTACTTGTCGAAGACGAAGAACACTTACATTCTGCAATAAAGTTAAATCTAGAGTTAGAAGGGTATCATGTTATATCTGTTTATAATGGTAAAAATGCTTTTCATAAGTTCAATGAAAGTAGATTTGATTTAATTATTTTAGATGTNATGCTTCCAGAGTTTAATGGCTTTGANATCTGCCAATCTATTAGGCTTGAAAACCAAAAAGTACCCATTATGTTTTTGACAGCAAAATCTTCCANTGAGGATAAAATAAAAGGCTTGAAAATGGCAGATGATTATCTAACTAAGCCATTTAATTTAAATGAATTATTGTTAAGAGTTAAAAATTTAATTAAACGTAATATTGATCCTGAAATTACTCAGNCAACGCATAAAATAGGAGACGTTGTAGTTGATTTTAATTCATTTGAATTAAAAAGNAAAACTGGTAACCAAATAGAATTAACTCAGAAACAAATAAAATTGNTNAAGTTATTTGTTGAAAAGCCAAATGAAGTAATAAGTAGGCAAGAAATTTTAGAAAAAATATGGGGGTTTGATGTGTATCCTTCNTCAAGAACAATTGATAANTTTATNCTAACNTTTAGAAAAATTTTCGAAAAAGATCTCCCTCCTTCTACTTATTTTAAATCAATTAGNGGAGTTGGCTATAAGTACACTCCNTAATNANCANNACTGACAATATTTACTTTCAGGTTGGTGGAAAACNGNTGTTTCNGGATNGCATATTTCTTGAATAATANGNATTAATTCNTCTCTGAATGATGAAATATCCATACTTGANATAGTTAAAGATTTNTTGAATTTNAAGTTCTGCGTTGGNTTAACTGTNTTGTTAAGNGNAATTATACTTGCACTNACTTTNTCACAATCAGNATTAATTCNGGTGTACAATAANCCATAGAAAAACAGCTGTAGTGCTTTGTCTTTTGAACGAACANTTGAAATATTAGAAATAGATAAGTTATCTTTTGATACAAAACCAGTTTTATAATCAATTAACCTTATGCCATTTGCTGTGTCATCAATTCGATCAATTTTTCCATTAAAATGGCATAAAACTTCCTGCTTATTGATGAATATTTTATCTGTATAATTTAAAGTTTCTTCATTTGATAANACCCTGNANNTCCCAGTTCTTTTTATGTTATGCAATTCTTTTTTCAAATAATTTTTGATGTATTNCTGAAATTGATAGTATTTTATTTTG
This sequence comes from Crocinitomicaceae bacterium, assembly GCA_002727735.1. GTDB lineage: Bacteria > Bacteroidota > Bacteroidia > Flavobacteriales_D > Parvicellaceae. The sequence continues at coordinate 11,783 of PBXW01000025.1, read as the reverse complement.
TTTTTGCCTATTAGATGTCTTTTATCAAGGAACATTAATTTGAATTCTTCCTGTTGATACTCTTCTACATCTTTAATCATTCTTTTTAGTGAAATGTCATCTATTGTTTTGTATGAATCAAATAGCTTTTCAAGCGTATTGTGTACTGCGATACCCCACTCACTTGGCTCTAAAAATTTAGAAGGGCTTTGATTTTCCTTNATACCAATTACATACTTAAAGTAAAAGTCTAATGAACATTTTAAATAGGTGTTAATAGCAGAATAAGAAATACCATATTCCATCCATTTTTTTAATATCTCAAAATCTTTTTCAGTTTTGTTTGTGGTGTTGTCAATAGTGATTAATTTTTGATTTTGTGAATGAATTGATATGCTAATTTGNTTGTTGTCACTAAATTCATGATTAATTTGGTGAATAAACCTGCTAGGCTCATTTGATTTTAAGCCNTTATTTTCCCCAACTAGATGTATGATGTGGACTTGATTTGGGTAATGAAGAGTTCTATAAAAATAATAAGCATAAAGTGCNTCTTTTTCAAAATTGGTTGGTATGCCATATTTTTTNTTCAAATCATATGGAATTATTGTTTCAACNGCTTTTTTTCCAGGGATATAATCTTCATTAAAAGAAGTGAAAATTATATTTTCATAATCAATTATTCTACTTTCCAATAATCCAATGATTTGAAACTTATCATCAGCATTTCCTATAGTAGCAATTTTTTTATTATTTATTTGATCTGAAAGTATACTTAAGGTTTGTTTGATGGTTAATTGGCTTTGATTTTTGTGAATATAATTCACCAATCTTTCCAATTCTTGCAGTATAATTTTTAAAACTGATAATTCCTTTTCATTCCCATTATATAGCTTTTCAATTTCTTGAACTAATTCGATTGTTTTTAATAATATATCATGTCCTTTGGTTATATTCTCATATGCATTCAGTATTCCTTTGAGATTAGGAAGCATTTTAAAAACAGAATTAAAATTTAGTTCAAATTCATTTCTCCTTTTAAGTAAAGTTTTAGCATGGATGTTGTTATTTGAATTTGCACTAAAAACACTAAAACTAAGTAGCTCAGCAAGCCAGTCAAAAGTCAGTTTTTCTGTTTTATTTGTTGCTAATATTGTTTGAATAAAGAATTGAAATATCTTGTAGGACTCAAAAAATGAAATGGGTATACCTGAAGAAAAATTAACTTCATCTTTAAACGAAGTTAAATTTTTATATAACATTGGACTAAAATCTTCATCCATGTTTATAACTGCTGTTTCGTTATTGTTTTTTTGAACAAGGTGGCTTACTAGATCTAATTGCTGCTCATAAGTTTCAACTTGGTAAATATTAATTTCTTTTTGTTGGCTGTTTAAAAACTTTTCTGGAGCATTGTAAAAAGAATTATTGTGTTTACGATAAAAGTGTCCAGCTTCATGGTCAATATTTTCTGCATAAAATTGATCTACATCAACTATGATTTTTGCTGATTTATTATNACATAAATAATTGAAAATAGCTTCTTCACTTTTGGTTAAAGCGTTTAAACCTATCAAATAGGTCATGTCAACATNTTTAAGATAACTCTCTTTNTTATTGGAAATTTCCCTGCAAATACTAGAGTATGTTCCAAGCTGATGCTTGTCTAAATGTGCATTAAAGGCTTTAAAAAGTTTTTCAAAGAAATNCAATCTTTTGTAGTATGATTTTTCTGCAATATCCTCTTCATTGNTGAAATCCCAACTTCCTAATGATACTAACTCAGATAATTCTTTAAAGAAAACATCAAAATTATCTACATAACCCTCTATAAAGTTAATATCACGGATTAATTGTTTGACTTCAAATAAGTTATCATTAAAATAATTTTCANTGTCAATTTTTTTCAAAAGATTTATTAAGCATAGTTGAGCATCTAATGAACTTATCTGTGATCGTTTAGATGTTGAAATAATAAATTCATTTATGGTTGTAATTTCAGGGAGAATACAAGCGCTATCTACTTTGTTTAGCAATGATTTTTTAACTTGATTTATAGATCTTATTGATGGAAGTACAAGTTTTATTTTATGTAAATCATTTAAGCTTGTTTCATCAAGAATTTGTGNGGTAACTCGATCTATGAACTTTTGCATAGCTAAAAGTAAGAGAAAAATTATTTAATAATCTCCCAAGTATGATCAGCTAATAGTTTTACTGTGCTTATGTAGTTATGTGGACTACCACGTTTGCCCCATTCTTCAGGGCCAACCATTAATAACATAAAGTTACCTTCATTAGATTCATAGAGGTGNTAAATATGAGATATNAGTGGTTCAAATCTCATCTCAGCATTATAAATCATTTGNGAAATTTCAACTCNNTCTTTTAATTGATTAGCTTGCTTNGCAAGTAAAGACATTTGATCCTTNATTTGTTTTAATTGAATGTCAGTTTGGTGTTCCATTGCTGACAATGCTTTATTTTTAATCACCCCCTCTTTGGTAGGTATTATGGGGAAACTACCTCTGTGGTGACCGTAGGATAATGTATTAGGGGTTTCCGTAATATTATCTTTATCAATAGGATTGNTTATGTTCTTTTTTGTAGACAATTTTATTTAAAAAGGATTAGAAAAATCAGGGTTATTTATGAAGGATGGATCTGAAAGGGTAAGTAAAAATGCTTTTAATTGCATTCTCTCAGTTGGATTCAGTTGAACTCCACCTTGAGATGCAAATTCAATTAAGGGATCAATATTTGGAGAGTTGGCATGTATTCCTGTACTGTAGAAATCAATTACTTGATCGATTGTNTTGAATCTTCCATCATGCATATAGGGGGCACTATATTCAATATTTCTTATGGAGGGAACTTTAAATTTAAAATTATCCAAAGGATTTAGTGTTACTAAACCTCTTCCACTGTCAATTGGAAATTCATCTAGTCCATTGTTTTTATAGGACAAATCAGTGCCNAAGATTCCACCATGACAATGGAAGCAATCACCACCTGTTAAGCTGTTAAATGAAGAAAAACCAGCGTTTTCATCAGGTGTAAAATTTGCTTCATATCTTAAAACTTTATCATACTTTGAGTTAGATGATATCATAGTTCTTAAGAATTGCGCAATAGCTTTGGCAGCATGTGTTGAATCTGGTTCGAGGGTGCCAAATGCATCATAAAATAATTCTCTGTATAAATTATCGAATTTGATTTCATTTAAAAAATTGCTCCAGGATTCATCCATTTCAGTGCTATCCATCACGGGTAGTAATATTTGTTCTTCTAGTGTAATAACGCTTCCATCCCAGAAAAAATCATTAGACCAAGCAAGGTTTTGCAAAACCATTGAGTTTCTTTTACTGCTATCACCATTTATGCCAATACTACTTGGTGATGGGTCAGAAAATGCATATTGTGGTGCATGGCAAGAAGCACAAGACATAGAATTATCACCACTCATCCTGTTCTCCCAAAATAGNTGTCTGCCTANTCNGACACCCTCAANTGTAAGCGGNTTTTCATCAGGAATTTCAACAGGTGGGAAATTGGATGGTATGNTTAATACATANGGAGTTGGTGAATTGGTTAATTCTATGTTTTTTTCTTTAAGACATGAGGATAAAAGAAATAGAAAGAAAAATGATAATGGTATAAAATACTTCATTAATTGGCCTCTATTAAATTAACACAATTTGCTACTAAGTTCTGTGCAAGAGGAATATTGTCCATTGTATGTGTAAAATTATCTGTAGACATATTAATACCGTTTATTGCTTTAGACCAATCTATATTAAGTTGAATTATAAACTCATTCGATGAATTAATAGTTGGATTNAAATTAATCGTATTNGTNGTGCTTAAAAATTCATCACCTCCAATATGATACACGAAATATTCTCCAGCTTCGAACAAACTGTTTTGATTCATGTCAACNAATCCTTCCATNACTAAAAATAAGTAACTCCAATTTTGAGGGTCNGTTCCCATTTGCCAATGCATACTTGGTGTTTGATAGCTAAGCGGGTTAATACTGCTGTAAAGTGCTGGATCAAGATGGTTGGTAATAGAGTCAACTCCAATTAATGATTGGAAATTATTGATAGAGGTGTCCTCTACAGNGCCAAAATTGTATTGTGTTTCATCAGGCTTAATTAATACATATGNNTCATCAGAAAAATTAAATACTCCATTTTTAGNGTATTGTGTTTTTCCAACATACATTGANATTCGAGAAAATTGTATTANGTTGTTTGAATCATCATAAAAATTTGTGAAGTATGAAAAGCTGTCATTTCTAAACATATGATTTACTTNCCAAATGAGCTCAAATGTTGATNCTGAATCGTATTCACAAGAAAAATCATCTGTATTAGCTGAGGGGTTGTAATTTGTTGCGTTAGGATCAGTACAACCAGGTTTCTTACAGCTTTGCATGGTTATAAAACTAAAGAACAACAAGTAAGTAAAACAGTATGTTAAATTATAATTCAATTTTAGTATTTTCAAGCATAAAATTAGAACAAAAAAAAATGATAACTCTAATTGTTTAATTAAACGCTATGGTTTTCAGATGGTTGCTATTTATTGTATTTATATTATTTCTTCAATGGTATAGTTCTAATGCAGTTAAAACTGTTACAAAAAGTTCTTGGGTTTATTACCTTTTTATGGTGTTCAATACTTTGGTNATCGTGAACTTTATAACACAAATTNTTTTTTTTAGAGAAAATGGTGCAATGTCGCCTTATTTCTCTTATTCATTTGGTCTATGTATTACTGTTATGGTGTTTCAAATTATCACCATTACTTTTCTTTTTTTTGAAGACATAGTAAGGGTGCCACAATGGATTTATCATGTATTTACAAAAGGATTTTCCAAATCATTCGATTATTCACCNCAAAGAAGGGAGTTCATTTCTAAATTGGCTTTAATTACTGCAAGTATTCCGGCAGGTTCTTTAATATTTGGCATGATGAGGGGTAAGTATAATTATCGAGTAATAAAGCATAAGCTTANCTATGCTAATCTTCCCAATGCATTTAATAATTTTAAAATTGTTCATATTTCTGATTTTCATTGCGGTAGTTTTGATAATACTGAGAAAGTCAGTCATGGTATTAAAATGATCAATGATCAAAAGCCAGATATTATTTTTTTTACTGGAGACATGGTAAACAACATAGCCAAAGAACTAGAGGGNTGGAAAGATCTTATTGGTTCTTTACATGCTCCTTATGGAAAATTTGCTGTATTAGGTAATCATGATTACGGTGATTATGTTAGGTGGGACAGTGAAAAAGAAAAAGAGGATAATATGAAAATGTTATTGCAACATCTTAAGGATATGGGTTTCCATGTGTTACTAAATGAGTCTCACCAACTTATAAAAGATAATGAAAAGATAGATATTGTAGGAGTTGAAAACTGGGGCGCAGGAGGTTTTAAGAAAAAGGGTGATTTTGATAAAGCTGCTTCAAGAGTCGAAAAAGAGCAATTTAAAATTTTATTGTCCCATGACCCATCACATTGGGAACAAAAAATCATTAATCATGAAATGCCTGTTGAACTAACTTTATCAGGTCATACCCACGGAATGCAATTTGGAATTGAAATACCTGGATGGATAAAGTGGAGTCCAGCAAAATTTAGATACAAATATTGGGCTGGTGTTTATGAAGAAAATAATCAGTACATAAATATCAATCGAGGATTCGGCTTTTTAGCATATCCTGGAAGAGTTGGTATATATCCTGAGATTTCGGTAATTCAATTGCAATCAGAAACTACTTGAATACATGAAACAACTGGTAGTTTATAGATCATCAGCTGGATCTGGCAAAACCTTTGCCATAGTTAAGCAATATCTATCCATATTATTAAATAGTAAATCTTACTATGCATTTAAAGAAATTTTAGCCATAACATTTACCAACAAAGCAGCTCAGGAGATGAAAGAAAGAATTCTTAATGAGCTCAAACAAAATGCTAGTTCCAAGGATCCTAGCGAAATGTTAATATTAATTGCTGCTGAAAATGAGGTTTCAGTAGAGGAATTACATTTAAAAAGTAAAATAATTTATTCTAAAATCATTCACAACTACAGTGATTTTAATGTGATGACTATAGATCGTTTTACAAATACAGTTATAAGTGCTTTTTCAAGTGAATTAAACTTAATGCCATCATATGATATAGTTTTAGAAGAGAAGGAATTTTTAAATGATGTGGTGTCCACTTTTATTGATGAGTCAACCAGCGATGAAAAATTTACTGAACTTATTTTTCAAATTATTGATGAATCCATCAAAAAAGGAGTAAAAACCGATATAGAGAAACAACTTCAACAGCTTGAGAAAATTCTAATTCAAAATCAGCACAAGATTAGGGTTTATGATTATGATCAGCTTATTCTTTTAAGACTAAAACTGGTAAATCAATTGGATGTTCTTCAATCTGAGATAATCTCTAGCGCTAAAATGATAAAACAGTTGTTGGAAACCAATTCAATACTTGAGGAATGGTCTCCTTACGGGAATATCTCCAAAATTTTATCCATTGAGGAACAATTACATGATGTAGATGTTGACTTCATTTCTAAGATATCAAATTGGATTAATGAAGATAAGTTGTTTAAAAAGAGTCTATCAATTAATGAATTGAAAGCTATAGATGCAATCAAAGATAACTTAATTGAAATGCTCACTTTATTGGTTAGTCAATTGACAGCATATACAAAGTATTCGGAGTTGGTTAAGTTATTTGTGCCTTTTATGATGGTTAATACGCTATATAAAAAGCTGAAAGACGTAAAGTCTTTAAATAATGTCATTTTAATTTCTGATTTCAATGCTTTGATAGGGGATATAGTAAAAAATGAACCAGCTGGATTTATTTTTGAAAGAATAGGCAGCAGATTTAACTATATTTTAGTTGATGAGTTTCAGGACACATCTTTATTACAATGGAATAATTTAATTCCTCTAATTCACGAATCAATTTCAAATGGAGGTAAGAATTTAATCGTTGGTGATGCTAAACAGGCCATATACAGATGGAGAGAAGGGCATGTAAAGCAATTTATGGATTTGCCAAATCTACCTAATTTAGATGGTGGTCATGAATATGAATCATTATTTAAGCACGTATATGAACTTGGGTATTTAAAATCTAATTGGCGTTCTTCAAAATCTATTGTTGAATTTAACAATTGGTTATTTCATGAAGTTTCTTTAGAAAATAATTTCAATACGATAAAAGAAGCATATGATAAATCAGAACAAGATGTTATAAGAGATTTTGAGGGTTCAGTAAATATTAATTTATCTGAAATAAACCAACAAGAATATGTCAAAAAACAGATTGATAATGTCATTTCTGTTGGTTATCAATATGCTGATATAACTATTCTCGTTAGAACAGGTAAAGATGGAGNTGAAATAGCTAAAATTTTACATGANCTACAAATTCCATTTATTTCGGATGATAGTATTTATCTCTTTTACAGTGTNCAATTCAAGCTGATATTTTTCTGTTTTAGGTATTTTGAAAATAGGGATAAGAANGATTTNTTACTGTTCAATTATTACTACAATATTTATAAAAATAAATCTTCTCAAGAATTTAGTTTAGTTCCAAACACAAATCANTTAGAGGAATATACCTTATTTCAAGATTTTCAAAAATTAGATTTTATTTTATCTTTTCTTGGGATAGTAGATAAAGACCCACATATAAATTCATTTTTAGATCAGTTTTATCAAANTGTTGTAAAAGACCGTNATACCATATTTANATTTTTGGACNCTATTTGGGAAGAGGCTAAAAAGATTAATGTAGGAAGTGGAGAGATAAATGCAGTACAAATTTTGACGATACATAAATCTAAAGGATTAGAATTCCCAGTAGTAATATTACCCAAGGCAACTTGGGCTCAAAAAAACAATTCACAACAACCTTATGTATGGATTGATGATTTAACTGTCTTTGATCAAACATTTGATTATTTTATTGCTCAAATGAATAGAAAAACNTTGATTTCNTTGGGTAAAAAAGATTTTTTTGAAAAAGAAGAACAACTAGTCGCCCTTGATAATCTGAATTTATATTATGTTGCTTTTACTCGTTCAGCTGATCATCTATTTGTTAATATGAGTGGTANAATTACAAAAGGGTCAGTTACAGCATCAATAGTAAAACATTTAAAAACCCATAAAAACTACAATGCGCAATCTGGTTTATTTAATTTGGGTGAACTAACCAAACCCANCCAAAAAAGTAAAGATGAAAGCACTGTTGTTGTCNATTTTCAANCCACTAAAAGTCCTGTCAAAAATTTAGAAAATAAATTTGTTTTTGAAAAAGAAATAAATTTTGGCACATTATTTCATCAACTGATGAGTATGGTGCACAATGATTTCTCTAAAGCCTATAATCACTTAGAGCATTTAAAAAATAACTTTAAAATCAANAATGAAGATTTTGACAAGTGTAAATCCTATCTAAATCTTTTAGAAAATTCTAAGGATTTATCTTTTTTATTCAATCACGGATCCTCACACTATAATGAAAGAGAAATNATAACTAAATCTGGAGAGGTAAAAAGAATAGATAGAATGATATTTCATAACGACTATTGGTGGATTATTGATTATAAAACATCTTCAAAAGAGACAAGTGATATTAATCAGATTAAGTCGTATATGGACGAATTTGAAAAGATGGGATACAAAAATGTAAAAGGCATGTTAATTTACTTGCCTTCCNTGGAGACAATTACTTTTTAATTAATTTATTTGGGTAGTCAGTTATGATGGCATCGACACCAATTTTGATTAGCTCATCACTCATTTTTTCTTCATTAACTGTCCAAGCAAAAACTGATATACCTTCTTTGTGTGATTTTTTCACAAATTTTGACGTAATAATCTTNTAGCTTAATCCAAATGCATAAGGTTTAAAGTTTATACATTCTTTAAGTTTTTGGTATCGTTTTAGAGGGTTATATTCTAAAAGAACATATTTTTCTTNTGGCATTAATAGGTGNAGTTGATTCANTAACTCTGGGTCGAAAGACATGTAAATGTAATTTGNTTTTAATGGACTTGTTTTTACATGATTNTATATAATTCTAGCATATTTTTNAGGTTCTGGATAAAATTCATTTACAAGTGATGGCTCGGATTTTATTTCAAATAGAATTATTCCTTCATAATTTATGAGTGCTTTTTCAGCTTCCTTTAGAGTGGGTTTGGTCTCTGTAATCTTTTGTTGATTAGGGAACCTCGTATAAAATTTACTACCACAATCAAATGCTTTAATCTCATCTGTTGACATTTTATAAATATTACTTTTTTTTGGATCGTCAACTCCNTNCTTTAACTGGCAATAAGTAGTATCNATATAAGGTTCATGAGAAATGATAATTTCATCGTCTTTATTTATCACTACATCCCATTCTATTCCATCAGCACCATATTGAATTGCTTTTTTTAATCCTTCAATGGTGTTTTCTGGGTAAACACCTCTGCAACCTCTATGACCAATATATTGAGCACTTTGTTGTGCGATAATGTTTGATACCATCAGAAAAAGTATAAGAATTAAATTTAATCTCATTTAAAGAGGTAAAGAGTCCCACTTTTACTAAAAAACCCGTCATTAACTGTTAATGTAAAGAAATAAGGTCCATTTGGTAATTCACCCCCAACACTATTTCTTCCATCCCATTTTAGGTTATTTCCAGTAGAAATAAACTGTACTTGNCCCCATCGGTTATAGACAATAAGATCAGTACATTCATAAATTCTGCCAGGTACTTCTATGATAAACTCATCATTTTCACCGTCTCCATTAGGTGTAAATACATTAGGGTAGTATATATTGAAATAATCGTCAAAGGTTAGTGAACTTCCATCAATGGTTAAATTCTTTATACAGCCTAAATAGTCTTCAACTGTAAGAGTGGCACTAAAGTTTGTGCTAAAGTCAAATACTTTTTCTACTTCTTCATTAGTTGATGTATCTCCATCACTAAAGTTCCATATAAAATCCAATTGGCTATCAGATGTATTGATGTACTCTACAATTATACCATCACAACCTGGAGTAAGAATGGTATCAAAAGAGGGGATAGGGTTAGATATATCAACAAAGAGGGTATCTGTATAGATACAGCCTGCAGCATTACCAATGTTAACAATATAGTTTGTTGGAGTAGTTGGGTATAGGACAGGATCGTAAGCAGATGCATCAGACACACTACTAGCGGGAGACCAATCAAAAGTAGTAGCTGGATCACCATAGATGAATCCCTGTATAGTGTCACCACTACAAATAATGGTATCGTTTCCAGCATTAGCGATAAATACATTAATTCTTACATCATCAAAGTCAATGCAGCCATTACTATCAGTAACTTGAACAGTGAACGTCATATCATCATCTGGGAAAGCTAATGGACTGGCTATGGTATCATGATTAACAAAGAAGCTGGGTTCCCATAGATAAGCTACTCCACCAGAGGCATTAAGTTGTACACCTTGATTAAAACAAGCATTTTGGTTAAATCCTGCATCAGCATCAGCTGAATCATGTAGCGCAACTATAATAGTATCTGTATTGATACATCCATTGGTGTCTGTAGTGCTAACTACATATGTTATAAGTGTATCAGGTGTAGAAATAGGATCGGCAATAAGGAAATTACTTAGGTTAGTTGTAGGCGTCCACTGGTAATTACTTCCACCAGTAGCATTCAATTGAACAGAAAGCCCAGGACAAATGGTAGTATCATTACCTGCATCTACATTAGGTAGTGACAATACAGCAACGGAAATGGTATCACGATCTGTACATCCATTGGCATCAGTACCCACCACAATGTAAGTGATATTGCTATCTGGGTTAGCACTTGGATAGGGTATAGTAGGATTAGACAGGCTATCTGTAGGTGACCAAACATAAGTTAATGCACCAGTAGCAATAAGCTGTGTAGAAGTGCCAAAACAAATGGTGTCATTTCCTTGTGCAGTTACTGTAGGAAGAGGATTAATAACAATGGTAATGGAATCGGTGTTCACACAGGCGTTAGAATCTGTGACGATAACGTAATATGTAGTGTCTACTTCATTAAAGACTTGTGGATTGGCAATAGTAGTATCTGAGATGTTATAGTTGGGATACCAAGCATAGTTATCACCTCCACTAGCTAGCAGGGAAAGGGAATCAAAAAGGCATAAGTCAGTATTGTTACCCAAATCAAAATTAGGTAATGGATTAACTGTTACTAAAGTAGAATCCGTCATGTCACAACCATTGGTATCGGAAATGTAGACATAGAAAAGGGTAGTGTCTGAAGGAAAAGCAGTAGCGTTAGCTATGGTGTCATTGATTAAAATGGTATCGCCATTAGAGTTAGTTATAGAAGACCACTGATAGAAATCACCCCCAGAGACAGATAAAGTGGTAGAGTCACCAATACAAATTTGGACGTTGTTTCCAGCATTGGCAACAAGAGTGGGGAAGAAGCGAACATAAACAGAGTCAACGCCTGTACAAGTATCGTTGGTGGTATTGACAGTGAAAAGCGTTGGCACAATGGGTAGGGCATCAGGATTTGCAGCAGATGAAGAATTTAAAGTAACAGAAGGAGACCATTGATAGAGTGTGCCAATAGGAGAGGTTGGTGAACCACCTAAAGATACGCTAGTTCCTTCACAAATGGTTAATGTGTCTCCTCCAGCATCGGTAGGAACATTGGGATGAACTTCTAGAAATAAGGTATCAGTATTAGTACAGT
>PBXW01000024.1 GCA_002727735.1 Crocinitomicaceae bacterium | reverse complement strand
TACTACATGAAAATCATTTTAAATAATATAGTTCTTTTAATGCTCTTTATAGCAAGCAATTTAAATTCATATGCACAATCATTAGGTGACCCAACATATGATGACAATATAGATTCATACCGATTAATTGCTGTGAGTAACGATTCCATTGAAAGTACTTCAAATACAATCTCCGTTGAAAAACCTTATGCTTTATATGCACCTAATGCATTTTCTCCAGATGGAGATGGCATTAATGATTATTTCAATGTAGTTGGTCAAGGTTTAACTAACTACATTATTGAAATTTATAATAGATGGGGGCAAATGGTATTTAAATCTACTAACTTAGATAATCAATGGGATGGTAAGTTTCAACAAATAAATTCACCTCCTGGCACCTATGTCTACAAAATAAAAACAACTGATTTTGGTACTGAATTAAAATTAATAAAAAGTGGAACGGTATCTTTAGTAAGATGAAATACTTTAAAAACATATTGTTTTTGATTATGATGTCTTGTTTTTTAACTAATCAAGCTCAGGATCCATTATTTACACAGTTTTTTTCCAATGCCCTCTATTTAAATCCAGCAATGGCTGGCAGGGATTTAAGTCCAAGGATTCATACCACTTACAGAAACCAATGGCCTGGTATCAATAAAGCTTATGTTACATATAATCTTGAATATGATCAATTTGCTCCAGATTTACATGGTGGTGTAGGTTTTCAAGTAATGCATGACAGAACTGGNAATGGGTTNTTAAATACNNTACAATTTTCAGGTTGTTATGCTTATCAGCTNTTAATTAACAGAGNATGGACATTAAACTTTGGNGTAAAAGCATCNTTTGTNCAAAAATCNTTTAANTGGAGTGANGCAATTTGGGGAGATCATGCTTGATCCATCTAGAGGNAANATAAANACCTCNAATCAACCNCAAGGNAATAATGCNAATTATGTTGANTTTTCNAANGGTNTAATNTTATTTGGTAAAAANNTATTTGTNGGTGCNGCNTTTAATCANTTAACAAGNCCNAATGAATCNTTTTTNTANAANACNAATGTAAATGCAAGTGACAAACTCGCTATAAGATCNTCTTTTCANGGTGGATACAAAATAAGGATACTACAAAACGGATTATTTCATAAAGAATTATTTGTTACCCCAGAATTTGTTTTTGANTTTCAAAGNAACTTTAAAAGGTTAAATTTTGGCACTTATTTTGTNGATGGNATTTTTGATTTGGGCTTTTGGTATAGACATACAAGAATACAAGATGCAAANAANGAAGGNTTTGCAGCACAAGACGCAATNGTNATTGTNTTTGGAATTGAAAAAAACAATTTNAAATTNGGNTANTCTTATGATTTTAACTTATCAAATTTAATTAGTTCTAGTGTTGGGGCNCANGAAATNTCCATAACATTAGATATNCCNTCNAAAATTGAACCTTCNACCAAATTTAGAGTAATAAACTGNCCNCAATTTTAAATGAGTAATATGGAAAAAGAAAGAAANTATGTAGTTCCACACGATTTTAGTGAAGCTGCAGATAATGCATTAAAACAAGCTGTTGAAATTGCAAAACCAACAAGCAGTAAAGTTTATTTATTACANATTGTAAATAAGGAAAGTGAAGTTAANNCAGCTCAAGAAAAACTTGATCAAATCATTGACAAATCTTCTTACAGAAANCTNGAGAAATCCATNAAAAGAGGNAGTATTTTCAATGCNATAGGAGAATTNGCTGAAGAAAAAAAGNCATCTGCTATTATTATGGGTACTCATGGAGCAAAAGGAATGCAAAAATTATTTGGAAGTTTTGCTATGAAAGTNATCATAAGTACNTCTGTACCATTTATGGTTGTTCAAAAAGATTCTAAGATTAAAAAAGTAGATCATATTTGNATGAGTATTGAATCNTCNGCTGGTAGCATGCAAATTTCTAGATTNGCCGGATATTTAGCNAAAACATANAATGCAAAAATCCATGTTATAGCTGAAAAAAGTAATGATAAAAGTACAGCCATTAAGATTAGAAATAATATGATGGTACTTGGAAAACATTTGAATAAAATTGANGTAGACTATAAACTTGAACTTTTAGAAAANAAGACAANTTGGATTGATACATTGTTAAAATTTGGAAGAGANAACGCTATGGACATGTATGCCTATTCCTACGATTCAGATCGATTTTTAGCTTCAAATGATAAATTTTCTCAAAGCTTATTATTCAATGAAGATTGTATACCATGTTTAATCATCAATGCTAAACAGATAACTTCCACCTATTTCTAATTCCAAGTTTTGAAAGTTAAATTAGGAGATAAATTTCCCAATTTTGAATTAAAAGATCATGATGGAAATCTTTTTGTTTTATATGATGAAAACAAAATAANTTTCANAGTCNTATACTTTTACCCTAAAGATGAAACTCCAGGCTGTACCAAACAAGCCTGTTATTTTAGAGACTTTTATGAAGATTTTAAAAAATATGAATGTGAAATATTTGGTATAAGCAATGACACTAAAAAGTCTCACGAAAATTTTAAAGAAAATTATAANCTTCCATTCAAGTTGCTGACAGATTATAAGGGNAAATTAAGGAAACAGCTAAACTTGCCGAAAGATTTCTTTGGTTTATCACCTGGAAGAGTTACATTTTTACTCAATGATGAGCATGAAATTTTATTTATCTTTCGCTCCGCTTTAAATATGAAAAGTCANATTACATCAGTNTTGGACTTTNTNAAAAAAAATAAAACAAATTAAATCATATTGGTATGGTATTTGAANTTAGATTTATTATGGTAAGAACATTAATTATCATAGGTACATTCATAAGTATGAGTTTATCTGCTCAACTTAACAATAAACTAATTTGGGCTTCAGGTACTTTTTANCCTAAAATGATTAGAGGAATAAACTCTACAAATGATGGATTGCATTACACTTCAATCAAAAAAGTTAAGGGATCTCAAAATATTGTCAAATATACTTACGCCTCTAATAAAGAAGTAGCTACTTTATTTAATTCATCTATCAAAAAGGGATTTAGATTCGATGATTATCAAATAAGTTCTGATGAAAAATGGATATTGTTGGCCCACAAAAAAGAATCTATATACAGAAGATCATCAAAATCATTTTATTANGTTTANAANACCGANACTAAAGAACTNAAATCCCTNAGTGANACANCTCTNGGNAAACANCGACTAGCTCAATTCTCTCCNGANAATAGNAAAATAGCTTNTGTTAGAGANAATAATCTTTATTACATNNATNTAAACAATTTCNTAGAAAAATCTGTAACAAAAGATGGTAAAATAAACGAAATTATAAATGGCGCAACAGATTGGGTTTATGAAGAAGAATTTAGTATTCACAAAGGTTTTGAATGGTCTCCAGATAGTAAAAAATTAGCTTATTATGTTTTTGACGAAAAAGATGTCAAAGAGTTCCAAATGAAAATGTACGGCACTCTATATCCAACTCATTATAAATTCAAATATCCAAAAGCAGGTGAAAATAATTCTCTAATTACNATTAAAGTATTCGACACACAATATGATCGTTACTTCTTCTTTGATATTGGTAATAATCCNGATATATATATTCCTAGAATAATGTGGTCTAAAAAGAAAGATGAATTGATCGTATTCAAAATGAATAGACTTCAAAATGAATTACAATTACTATCCGGTATATTTTCNAGTGATATACCAAATAATATAGGAGTAACAACAAAAGTGATTTATGAAGAAAAAAACGACACCTACATAGATATNCACGATAACACAGACTTTATTTCAAATAATCAATTTATATGGACTAGCGAAAAAGATGGTTATAACCATATATATCTTATAGATTATCAAAAAAATATAGAAAATCAATTAACTGATGGTAATTGGGACGTTACAGAAATTTATGGTTATGATNAAAAAACCAATAAAATCTTTTTTCAAGCTGCTAAATCTCACCCTACTAAAAGAGAGGTTTATGCATTAAGTTTAAAAAATAAAAAAATGGAAGAGTTGTCTAGTAAATCTGGAACAAACGAAGCTGATTTTAGCAAATCTTTCAAGTATTTTATAAATACCTATTCAAATGCAGATCATCCTCACGAAATTACCCTTCATAACCAAAAAGGCAAACACATTAAGACTCTAGAGGCAAATGAACTTTTAAAAGAAAAAATGAGCGATTATAATCTTAGCGACAAAGTGTTTTTCACGATTCCTAATGATCATGGAACAGAACTAAATGCTTGGATGATTGCTCCAACAAATATGGACAGTCTTAAAAAACATCCTCTTCTCATGTTTGTGTATGGTGGTCCTGGTATAAATACTGTCAATGACGCTTGGTCATGGAATAATTATTTTTGGTTCCAACATTTAGCCCAACAAGGTTATGTGGTAGTTTCAGTTGATGCAAGAGGTACNGGGTTTAGAGGTAAANATTTTAAACATTCTACCTATAAACAGCTAGGGAAATATGAAACAGAAGACCAAATAGCTGCTGCTAAATATTTAGGTAATCTTTCTTATATTGATGAGAATAACATTGGAATTTTTGGATGGAGTTATGGAGGATATATGTCGTCTCTATGTATTACAAAAGGAGCNGATGTATTTAAATCAGCTATAGCAGTAGCACCTGTTACCAACTGGCGTTATTATGACAACATATACACAGAAAGATTTATGCAAAAACCTCAAGATAATGGAGAAAATTACGACATTAATTCACCCATCAATCATGTTGAAAAACTTAAAGGAAATTACTTATTAATTCATGGGACAGCAGATGATAATGTGCATTTTCAAAATGCTACCGAGATGGTTTCAGCATTAGTCAATAAAAACAAACAATTTGAATTTTTTGCATATCCAGATAAAAACCATGGAATATATGGNGGATATACACGCTTACATCTGTATAACAAAATGACTGATTTTCTTAATAAAACTTTAAAAGAAGAATAAAATGAGAATTTGGTTACTAATCATATTTTTTATTCCTTTTTTCACTTTTTCCCAAGAAAGTATAAACTGGATGNCNTGGGATGATATGATATCAGAAAGAAAAACTGACACTGTTCCTAAAAAAGTATTTATNGATCTATATACTAGTTGGTGTGGTTGGTGCAAACGAATGGATGCTACTACATTCAAACAAAAAGCCATTGTAGAATATATGAACCAAAAATACTATGCTGTGAAGTTTGATGCAGAAACAAGAGATACTATAAATTTTAATGGGCACTCTTTTATAAACTCTGACCCATCTTTTGTTAAAAGAGCCGTTAATGGTAGAGGTAAGCCTCATTGGTTTGCTCATTCAATTTTAGATGGAAAATTAAGTTATCCCAGTTATGCTATATTAGATGAAAATTTATCAAGATTATCCATATACAATGGTTTTAAACAACAAGAAGAATTGATTGGAATTTTGTTTTTCTTTGGGTCTGACCAACATAAATTCTATCATAATTTGCTCTATAAACAATGGAGCGAAAACACAAATGCAAAAAAATAAAAATGATTAAAAGATTCCTACTTATTAGTATTACCTATTTAGCCATTCAAATCAATGCACAAGACAATAAGTTGAATTGGTATGATGATGTGTCAAAGGCAATTCCTGTATCTATTCAAGAGAATAAGCCCCTCCTACTCTTTTTTACTGGTAGTGATTGGTGTGGTTGGTGCATAAGATTAAAAAGAGAGGTTTTTAATTTTCCTGAATTCAAAAAATGGACAGACGATAATGTTGTTTTGGTTGAACTTGATTTCCCTAGAAGAAAAAAGCTTCCTGAAAACATAATGAGACAAAATCGTGAACTAGCCAATGTGTTTGCAGTAAGGGGTTATCCAACAGTATGGATAGTTAAACCTGAAATCATCGAAAACAGCAAAGTTAATTTTCTCAAAATGGGAACTTTAGGCTATGTAGCTGGTGGCCCGAAAAATTGGATTGCAAAAGCCAATAATTTTTTACCAAAACAATAAAAAAAAAGATTTATTTTCCTTATTGTGCTATTTTAGCTGTATCTATTTAAAGTGAAAGTTTACAGATACATACAAAATTACAATGTTGAAATTCTCAACGAACCTTTCACAACAGAAAATGGCATTAAACACAAGCAGACTGCAAAAATTGCCTTTTTTGATATTAACAGCAATCTTATTGAACGTAAAACTTATGGAGTAATAGATGGCAAATCATTATATCCTAAAATAAAAGATCAAGTTTCCATTGATGTATCAAACTGCCTAATTAGAGATTTTTCTCTTGCAGCTTACAGAAAAGAATTTAATCTTTCAGAAAAAACCAAAGTAGATTTAATTGATTTCTCTGCCAATGATGCACTTTTTGAAGCTGAAAAAATCGTTGATTTTTCTTTAGCCAATTTTATTGGGAAAAAAGCAGATTTCACCAACACTCATTTTGGCTCTGGTAATCTTAGCTTTATGAGAGCAGAATTTGGGGATTTTCCAGTTTCTTTCAAAGGAACCAGTTACAGTGAAGGAAATAATATTTTTCAATATGCAAAATTTAATTCTGGTAAGGTAAATTTTGATAATGCCACATTTGAAAATGGAAATTTAAGTTTTATCAATACTTTTTTTGGAGATGGAAATATAACATTTAGAAATGTGCATTTTGGAAATGGTGATGTTTCATTCGCTTTTGCCACATTTAGCAAAGGCAATGTGATTTTTGATAAATCTATATTTAATGGAGATGAAATAAGTTTTTCAAAAGTTGATTTTGGTAATGGAAAAGTTGATTTTAGGAGAGTTCACTTCGGTGATGGTGATGTGAATTTTGAAGAGATAAGCATTAATGAGGGTAATAAACTGGTTTTTAGAAGAACAGATTTTGGGTCTAGTAAAGTTAGTTTTAGAGAAGCACTTTTAAAGGGCTGTGACATTGATTTTGAGGAGGCTTTATTTAATAATGCAAGATTGGATTTTTATAAATTAAATGCTCTTAGTATTTCATTAAACCATTGCTTGCTCAATTGCTACATCGATTTAAGGATTGACAAATGTGATAGCATTGATTTATCTCAATCTATTGTACAAAATATTATTGACCTAAATCCAGGTTTAACTAAAATGGAAATCAAAGAGTTAAACTTATCAGGCGTTAGAAATATGGGTGATATATTCATATCCTGGGATGATAATAACGTTATTGAACTTATATGCTCACAAAGCAATACCAACAATCATCAAAAAGCAGAGCAATTTCGTTTATTAAAAGAAGAATTTAGAGATACAGGTAGATATATTGATGAAGATAAGGCCTATGTTTATTTTAAAAGATATGAACTCAAAGACCAATTTGAAATAGCAAAATCAAAAGGAATTTTAAGTTCCATTTTATTTATTCCCAATTTTTTATTTCAACGTGTTGTATTTGATTGGATAGGACTTTATGCCACAAACCCATTTAGAGTTTTATTTAGCATTATCATTGTAAACTTTATTTTTTCAGGTATTTACAGTTTATTTTATTCTTCCATTAATTATTTAACTTGTTTACCTACTTGCAATAATTTCTTTGAAACATTGTGGACTAACCTCTATTTCAGTGCAATTACATTCTTTACTGTTGGTTATGGAGATTGCTCCCCTATGGGATACTTTAAGATAATTGCACCTATTGAAGGTTTTATTGGTGTATTTTTAATGTCTTACTTTACAGTTGCGTTTGTAAGAAAAATACTCCGTTAACTTAGTAAATATTTTTAATTTTTACTATATTAGCAACAATAATTTTTTAAAACCCTTATTTTACGAAATATAATGAGCGAAACAGCTAAAATAATCATTGGAGAAAACACTTACGAATTACCTGTCATCACTGGTTCAGAAAATGAAAAAGCCATTGACATATCCAAATTAAGAGCAATGACTGGATATGTTACTCTTGACAAAGGTTTTAAAAATACTGGCTCAACAACAAGTGCGATAACATTTTTGAATGGTGAAAAAGGAATACTTAGGTATAGAGGTTATCCTATAGAACAATTAGCTGAAAAGGCAGAATTTTTAGAGGTTGCTTATTTATTGATTTATGGTGAATTACCATCAAGTGAAGAATATGCTAGTTTTAAAAACAACATNACNAATCACACNTTGATTCATGAGGATATGAGAGTTTTTCTTGAGGCCTACCCTATTAAAGCACATCCAATGGGTATTCTCGCGGCTTCNCTATCAACAATTTCTACATTTTATCCTGAGTCNCAAGACCCTAATCGTCCCAAAGAAGCTATTGACCTAACTATTCATAGATTAATGGCTAAAGTTCCTACTCTTGCTGCTTGGGCATATAAAAATTCAGTTGGTCAGCCTGTTGTTTACCCAAAAAACAAATTTGATTATTGTCAAAATTTTGTCAATATGATGTTTGACTTACCTGCTTTTGATTATGTTCCTGACCCAGTTGTAGTTAAAGCTTTAAATACTTTACTAATACTACATGCTGATCACGAACAAAATTGTTCTGCATCAACTGTTNGAGTTGTTGGATCATCTCAAGCAAACCTTTATGCTTCTGTTTCTGCTGGTGTTTCTGCATTATGGGGACCACTTCATGGTGGCGCTAATCAAGCTGTTATTGAAATGTTAGAGAACATAAAAAATGACGGTGGTAACTTAGAAAAGTGGATAGCTAAAGCAAAAGATAAGGAAGATCCTTTCAGNTTAATGGGATTTGGTCATAGGGTTTATAAAAACTTTGACCCTAGGGCTAAGATTATTAAAAAAGCAGCTGACGATGTTTTAAATAAACTGGGAATTGTAGATCCTGTTCTTGATATTGCAAAGCAATTGGAAGAGGTTGCATTAAACGACAGTTATTTCAAAGATAGAGGCCTGTATCCAAACGTAGACTTTTATTCTGGTATTATTTATAGAGCTTTGGATATACCAACTGAAATGTTTACCGTTATGTTTGCATTAGGAAGACTTCCTGGATGGATTGCTCAGTGGAAAGAAATGGTTGAAGAAAATCAGCCAATTAGTAGACCTAGACAGATTTACACAGGTTCAAAAGAAAGAGATTTTGTTGAGCTTAAAAATCGTTGATTAAGGTATTTTACTCCAACTAATATCGTTATGGGAAGTATGATAGATGCACTTTCCATTTTCAATTACTAAAACTTGTGGGGATTCATGTTTTACCTGAAAATCCACTTCAATTTTATTAGAAATAGATCTATATTTTATTAAATCTAAATAATAACATGCCTTGATTTGAGCAGGTTCATTAGATTCAATTCTATTTAACGCCATACTACTAATAGAACATCTAGTTGAATGTTTAAAAATAAGTACTTTCTCTTCATATGATTTTTGAATAGCCTCTCCATAAGAAAGATCATCTTGAATTACTAACCAATTAAACGAAGATTTATTATTTGTACTAAACCAACCCATTTTAAAGAATAAAAAAGGCTTTACAGATGTAAAGCCTTAAAATTTAAGGGTGGAAGACGGGGCTCGAACCCGCGACATCCAGAACCACAATCTGGCGCTCTACCAGCTGAGCTACAACCACCATTTAAGTCGGCAAATATAGTTAATTAAACGATTTTGAAAAAGAAAAAATAGCATAATGAATATGCAATATTCACATTATAAAAACTATTTATCCACTTGAAATACAATAGNTGTAACATTTCAAGTTAACTATTTAGATTAGATGAAAATTNTCATCTAACTACAAAAGAAATAAATTCTATTCTGCTAATCTTACATCTACTGCATTTGGTCCCTTTTGACCTTCTTTTACACTAAATGTAACATCATCATTTTCATTAATTGAGTCAATTAAGCCTGTTCTGTGAACAAATACATCTTTTTGAGTCTCATTATCTTTTATAAATCCAAAACCTTTTTCTGAATTATAAAATTTTACTTTTCCTGTTTTCATTGATTTTTATTAGAATTATTTTCTTTTTGTTTTTTTCTAGATTCAAGTTCATTAGAACTTAGTGTTTTATTTTCTGGGGCACTTGACCAATCTATCTCAACTCCACTTTTTTCATCGTTTTTTCTATTCTCACGTTTCTCTTTCTTCAATTTCTTCTTTTCCATTCGCTTCTTTTCACGCTGCTTTTTATTGAATGTTTCTTGTGATCTTGCCATAATTTAAAAGCCTTCACTGATAATACAATGAAGAAATTTTGTCGAATGTAATAATTATAAATGAATTAATCTTATTTAATGCTAATTAGAACAACTTATAAATTTTAAGTTTAACACTTTAATTATTTAACTTTTTTGGTTTGTGATCTAACCCAAATTATAAATTTTTCTAATTCTGGGTGATTAAGTAGTTTTTCTTTAGAGTTGTATTCAAGTCAATAGATGAAAAACGTTTCTTTATA
>PBXW01000023.1 GCA_002727735.1 Crocinitomicaceae bacterium | reverse complement strand
TAAATTGGAATGGAGAAAATTATGTTGTAATTGCGAACCAAAATGAAGAAAGTGGGCTAGTTTATGGATTTAATCATGCCTTAGCTATTTCTGTAAAATCATTTCAATTCCAATATGCCTTAAACTATACAAAGGGGTTTATAACATCAAACTTAAATCCTATTGGTCATATTCCACCATTAACAGGAAATATATACTTAAAGTACCATAAACGTAAATATTCATTTTCGTTATTTTCTTTTTTCAATGGAACAAAAAAAATAGCTGATTTTGGAACTGGAAATGTAGATAATCCTTTGGAAGCTACACCAGAAGGATATCCTTCATGGTACACCTTAAATGCTAAATTTTCTTTAAAAATAAATACACAAATTAGATTAGCTATGAGTATAAATAACCTATTAGATGTCCATTACAAAACATTTGCTTCTGGTATTAGTGCTCCGGGAAGAAACTACTGTTTGACTTTGAGATTAATCCACTAAGTTAATCTCTGACTTATAGTTTAGAGGTGTAATTGGACAATCCTTTTTTACCGCTAAAACAACAGATGTTTGCATTTGACCGATTTCTTCTATTTGACCCAATTTTTCCTCTAAAACAATATCAAAAGAAGGAATGTCCTTGGTAATAATTCGCAGCTGATAATCAAAATTTCCTGTTAATTGTAAACATTCTACAACTTCATCAATCTGGTTAATTCGATCCATAAAATTCACAACTGCAGTACTTTTTTGTCTAATTAAAGATAATTGTACTAATGCCATAAAACCCAGTCCTAGTTTGCCATTATTTACTTTTGCATGGTAGCTGGAAATTATACCTAACTTTTCTAATTTTTGAACTCTACCCAGTGTTGGCGCTGCTGATAAACCAACAATTTTACTAAGCTCTATATTGGTTATCTTACTGTTTTCTTGTAAAGCCCTTAAAATTTTTAAATCTATAATATCTAATTTCATTCTTTGTGAATTTCGGAATAAAAATACGCTTTATACGGGTTTTACAAAATAATATTTCAATAAAAAATTGAAAATAATACTGGCCTCGATGGAGAAGCGTCATTTTTTAGATTAGAAATAGATAAGTTTAGAAGATAAAGGTCATCTGTTACGTCATCTGGTACTCCAATAAATTCAGTTATAGTTCTTTCCATGTCAATCGAAGAAGGATAATCCCAAAAAGCCTTATGTGCTAATAACAAGCCCTCATCAAATTCTTTATCTACAGATGGTTGATCGATTAATAAATGTTTTATTCCGATCTTTCTAAGATAAGCTGTCGTTTCTTCATGCAAGTATGGCCAATTTGTATTGTCGTAATTTTTAGTGTTTAAGGATTTATAATGATGTTGTGTTTTAATTACTATTGCTTCTGCTAATGGATTAATTTTTCCTTCAATTTGTGATTTTAAAATACACAAGTCACCTTCTAAATAAGGTTTTTTAATTGATGTTTTAAGGCGAATTGGTTCAATTGTTATGAGCTGTGCTAAAAAATGAAATTGATTTAACACTGAAATTACTGGTACCGCTTCTTTTGAAATATGTCCAACAGACTCCGTGTGAGTCATGTTGGCATGAGGGTTAATATTAAGTTCTTTGAAATTTACAGCTCCCCCTTCTGCCACACTTCCAACAAAACCTTCACCTCTTATAATATTGGTTTTCATTTCAGAGGCATACCAAGCCTTGAAACTTGTCTCTTCTCTAGTAATAAGTGATATATCAATTGGGTTGCTTAAATCAGCCTTTGCATTTTTTTGACCTACTTTAAAATTAACAATCATCAATTCAAAATAAATAATTCTCTTGAAACATACTCTGACAAAAGCCATTTTTCTTTTCTCAAAGAAATTATAGGGCCCTCTTTAGCTAAAAGTTTATCCTCTATAAATTCTTGTATTTTAAGTTTTATTTGATCCTGCTGATTGGTCTCAATTAAAAGTAAAGCTTCTTCTATGTTTACCCCTTCTTTAGTACGTAAACCAAGCATAATTAATTCGTTAAAATGATCAGTCTTGGATAGTTTTTCTTTTTCTTGATTTAATTTACCTTGTTGCATTTGTTTAATATATGCTGCATTATTCGAGATGTTCCATTTTCTTATTGGATATGTATAAGAGTGAGCCGATGGGCCTAAACCCACATATTGCTGCTTTTTCCAATAATTAGTATTGTGTTTGGAAGCTTTTCCACTTAAAGAAAAATTGGAAATCTCATAATGATCATACCCTTTCTGCTCTAAAGTTTGGGTAATTAATTTGAATTCTTCCTCACTTTTCAAGTCATTAAGTTCTGCTAATTTTTCTTGTTTCTTTAACCATCCAAAATAGGTTTTTTCTTCAATGGTGAAATGATAGCATGAAATGTGAAAGGGAGAATTATTTAAAAGTTGGTAAAGTTCGTTAGAAATATTTCTATTTGGAAAATTCGGCACACCATATATAAAATCTACGCTAATGTTTTCAATTCCTAATTTTTGAGCTTGATTAATCGCTTTTATTGCTTTTTCACTTGAATGATTTCTATTCATCCAGCTCAATATTTTATCATCTAATGATTGTACGCCTATGCTTAATCTATTGATGCCTAACTTTTGATATCCTCTTAGTAGTTCTACTGTAATATCCTCAGGGTTAACTTCAATGGTAACTTCTTGAATTTGTGATGAATCTACATAGATAAAAATTTGATTCATGATTTTTTCTAATTCAGCAAGCGTTAACAACGAAGGAGTCCCTCCTCCAAAATATATACTATTAAATGCTCCCGAAAACTCTTTTTTTCTCAGTTTAATTTCTTCACAAATTGCGTTCGTTAAAGTTGATTTATTTGACAAATTTGTAGAAAAGTGAAAGTCACAATAATGACATGCTTTTGTACAAAAAGGAATATGAATATAAATACCCGACAAAACTATTTTAACTAATATTGAAAATTAATATCGTAATTTTACGACAAATTAAAACTAATGATTAAAGCTGTCTTCAATAAAAACATAAATGTTCAACTATCTTCAGAAGAGTTCTCAAATTTTCATGTAGAAAGTATAAATATTGATGAAAAAAGTGTGTCTTTAAGAGTAAATGGAAATAAATACCANTGNAGNATCTTAAAAAAATACCCTGAAGACAATACCTANTTTATTAAAGTTAATGGAAAACTTATTGCATTAGAAAAGAAATACCATTATGATGATGCTGTTTCAAAGATTAGTAAATACACTAAAAGCGACCAGAAAGTCAACCAGTTGCTTTCACCAATGCCCGGACTTATATTGGAGATTCAAACTACTGTTGGAAGCGAAGTTAAAAAAGATGAACCATTAATGATTTTAGAAGCTATGAAAATGGAAAATGTGCTTTGTTCTCCTGTTGATGGTATAATTGAAGAAATAGTTGTAACTCCTAAACAAACTGTTGAAAAAAATAGTGTCCTTATTAAATTTAAAGCATGAAAAGAATTTTAATATTTCCAATCGTATTTTTCTTAATTGGATGTTCGTCTCCCGAAGCAGAANCTGTTATAGTANCAGTACCTGAAAAACAAACTGTTATTGAAGATCACGAGTATAAACTTGGCGAAGTCATGGTAAAATGGACAGCGTTTAAACATGCNGCTAAAGCTCAAGTTGGTGGTAANTTTAATTCTGATTCCATTAAAGTATCAGGGTTTAACCCAAGTACCAATCTTTCTGAAGCCATCAATGGACTTTCTTTTGCAATTCCTACCTCAACAACAAGCACTGGTGATAAGACAAGAGATTATAAAATAATTACCTCTTTTTTCAATACCATGTCCAATACAAAAGATATAACTGGAACCATAATAGATTTAAAAGACAATGGTTCNGGGTTACTTTCATTAAATATGAATGACCAATCCATTGAAAAAGACTTTAGTTGGGAATTGGATGAAAATAGCTATGAAATTTATATTAAAACTTCTATTAATGTACTTGATTGGGGTGCTGAAGCTGCGCTCAACGCGCTNAATGAAGTTTGTTTAGAACAGCATACAGGGCCAGATGGNGTAAATAAACTTTGGCCAGATGTAGANATTACAGTAATAGCAGCGTTATAGTTTATCTATATTTTTAATAATATACTTTCCAAGTATATCATATTCAATATTNACATAATCCCCTGCTTTAATTTNTTTAAAGTTGGTATGAGAAAAAGTANATGGNATNATGGCTACCTCNACATGNTTATCCTCTGTTTTAGTTACGGTAAGACTTACTCCATTTATACATATGGATCCTTTATGAACAACTAATCTNTCTACTTCNTCAGTGCCCAAAAATAAAAACCTCCAGCTNCCCTNTTCCTNAGTTATTTTTNTGCATTTAGCTANATCATCAACNTGTCCTTGAACCATATGCCCATCCAATCTTCCACCTACTTTTAAACACCTTTCCAAATTAACTAAGCTTCCTANNTTTANTTGNTTCAAATTNGAAATAGATAATGTTTCTGCAATAGCNGTAACTTTATGCCAATTGTCNTTTTGCTCAACAACCGTCAGACATACTCCATTATGGGAAANACTTTGATCAATTTTCAACTCNTTTGAAATGGNNGACTCTACAACAATATGTANATTNCCATCNTCTTGNNTTANTTCAATTACTTTTCCAATNGTTTCAATTATTCCAGTAAACATTANTNTTGATTTTCGTANTCTTTAAATAAATGTAAAAAACCATTCATNTCGTTTTTCACAATACCTTGAAGTCTTAANGCCTCAATAGTGCAATTGTAATAATAAACACCNGAAGGNCTNGNTANTCCNCTTTCTAAATTAATNCCGTCCCACGAAAATNATGGATTAGTNGTNTTAAAAACNTCNAGCCCCCATCTGTTAAANATNTGCATATCAATNGCATTAATATATCTNATNGGCATCANTGCTTGAAAAGCATCNTTATTNCCATCNTTNTTNGGAGTAAATACATTNGGAAGNACAAATTCNGGACAATTNTCAAANCATATTGTATCACTTGGNGNACTNTCATTATTGTATTGAGCCGAATCAATAGCCGTTACATAATAACATCCTGCAACAGAAAGTTGACCGTTNTANNTGTATTGATGNTCAAATGTGGTGTCAGTAATAGCATTAAATGTTTGTAATAAAGAAAAANNACTNTCTAANAATGGNTGNAAATAAAGNCGGTAGGAAACNGCATCATCAGCACCATGATTATTGGGGTTTGTCCATTGAAAAGAATTAATTCCTGATTCACAATTTTCTATGCTTTGAAAAACTAANTTTCCATTAATATCAATCATACTATTGCTATCTAAATTAGTGCTAATATCTGGTGGTGGTGGTGGTGTGAAGTCAAAAGGCACATCACAAACCTTTTGTGATAAATTAATAATTGGACTATTAAGCGTAACATAAATGGGGTTACCTGAGCTCTTAACATAATAGCAATACTCTTTTAAATTAATAAGTCCAGAGTCTAAATAATAAGCGGTAACTGTTGAGTCAATTAATGTGTAATTTCCATTGATGCTGTCAGATCTAAATATGTAATACAAACTATTTTGCCAAGGCACATCATATGTCCAAAATAACTCTATTTGATTGTCATTTGGAACAGAATATAAATGGATGCTACTTGCAAGNTTGGTTGTCCCTAATAAAGTATCCAACCCATTAAATTGATAGTAAATACCCACGCTGTAAAAACGATTGGTATCTGTAGTATTAGTGATATAAGAGATGGAGGAGTCTAAATTTTGTATAACACTTGAAGAATTACCTTGATATATTGCTTGACCTTGACTATTAAANACTTTNTAAAAATATGGCGGGGCATATACANNTGTATCTAAATCAAAAGGATGATACCAAACTATGGAATCTANNCCATTGGTATTATCTGTTTCAACAACAGTAATATTNTTCAAAATTGGAATCTCATTTTTAATAGTNACNCATGATGTGTCTGTAGGNCAACTCTCTACTTGATCATANTCATACATNGCAGACACCACATAACAATACTTTTGATCAATAGCTATATTGTTATTATCAATATAAGTCGTGTCATTTATNGAATTAATTTGATGGATNAGTGTCATNCCTAAATTNCCTGTTATATTAGGGTTNTCNCAACAATTAACNAAAGANGANGATGTNCCAGATTTGCGGTAAATTTTNTACCCAGTTNCGTTATTACATATTGGTTTNTTCCANGATAAATACACCGAATTACCAACAGCATTTATGCTAAGTCCTTCTAGTTTTGGTGGCCTTACCTTGATATTAAATGATTCAAAATCAGATAAGGACGGAGTGCCATCATCTGTTAATTGAATATTAATTAAATAGGGAGCTAATTGAATATGACTACATTGTGTTTTCCAATTCACAATTGCATTAGCATATCCATTGCCATTTGTAAAAGAAAATGTAGCTGGAGAAATAGGTAAGTTAAATGGAAGTCCACTTTCAGAAATTTCTAGAAAATCTTGATTTGGATCATTCCCATAAATAATAAAATTTAATGTGTCATTAACATTAACACATTTATCAGCTACTGGAGTTATTGATGGTGGATTGTTTGGACATTGTGCAGAAACCGAAAGTTGTATATCCCTAATAACATATCCAACCTCAAACCCGTTCCTCCACTCTTTAATTTTGATGGTAAAATTATATTCCCCTTGCATCATGGGGTTATTCCAAAATACCGTTCCAGAAGATGGGTCTATACCAAAAGCTGAACTTGAATTTTGAGGCGTTAAATTGGGTATGGTATACACGGTGTTTGCCAAAGGAATAGCTCCTTGACCTAATGGTGAAACTAATTCATACGACAAAGAATCACCGTCAGGGTCATATCCCATGGGGTTATACGTGTATGGCTTATTGACACAGGCTATTTCTGGACAAGGACATTCGTCAAACTGAATAGAACTGTTGGGGCCTAAAAAAGCGGATATATTTATTACTGTCTTTAGTGCAAATACAATTTGGTCGCTTGAATTAATATTTATA
Organism: Crocinitomicaceae bacterium; assembly: GCA_002727735.1. Lineage (GTDB taxonomy): Bacteria > Bacteroidota > Bacteroidia > Flavobacteriales_D > Parvicellaceae. Next base: position 206 of record PBXW01000023.1, on the reverse strand, counting down.
ATTCCAGCATTTCGATTAGGGTCTTCAACCGTTATAATGTGTGTGCCTGGAGAAGAAAAAGTGTGTGTCCCAGTATATTTATTTTTTTTAAACTGGCCTGCCAATACTTGAGATGTGCGTTGAAAAGTGTCAGAAACGGCATATGATGTACCTAAATCAAAATCTATTTTTAGTTCTTCTCTGTCTGGGTTTTGATTTCCACCTAT
>PBXW01000022.1 GCA_002727735.1 Crocinitomicaceae bacterium | reverse complement strand
CTGTTAAACACTCTTGCTCTTCCTCTGAAGAAAACACCTTCTTTTCCTGTGATTTTTGCAACAGCACCATCTTTAGCTAAATTTCCTTTTAAAATTCTAATGTGTCCACTTTCTTTTATTGGACTATCTATAGAATTCAAAATGTTTTGTTCCTTAGTTAATGCTGGATAATCTTTAAGGTTTTCAGCTAATGATTTACCAGTAACTGTTAAGCAATTTCCATCTATCATTTTAATTTCTAACAAGTATTTTAGAACTGCTGCTGTTCCACCAACATGATGTAAATCTTCCATAAGATGCTTGCCACTTGGTTTTAAATCAGCGAGATAAGGAGTCTTGTTGCTTATTGATTGAAAATCATCTAAGCTAAAAGAAATTCCAGCTGTGTGTGCAATAGCTAGTAGATGAAGAACTGCATTTGTCGAACCTCCCAATACAGTAATTAAGGTCATGGCATTTTCAAGTGAAGTTCTGGAAATAATATCATTTGGTTTAATGTTGTTTTCNATTAAATATTTCATNGAATTTCCAATTCTATNNACATCATCGNATTTTCCATTTGAAANTGCAGGAGTTGATGAATTNTTNGGTANNCAAAANCCCATAGCTTCTATGGCTGAGGCCATCGTNTTAGCCGTATACATTNCNCCACATGCNCCAGCTCCAGGACATGCGTTTTCAATAACACATTGNAATTCTTTTTGNTCTATTTTACCCGCCACTTTTTGCCCCCATGCTTCAAAGGCTGATACAACATCTAATTTTTTTCCATTATGATTTCCAGAAGCAATGGTTCCNCCATAAACCANAATGCTTGGTCTGTCTAGTCNAAGCATGGCCATTAATGCACCTGGCATATTTTTATCACAGCCAACCACAGTTACAAGTCCATCATAGCTCATGCCGCCCACAACAGTTTCCATAGAATCTGCAATTATATCTCTTGATGGTAATGAATATCTCATTCCAGCGGTTCCCATTGAAATACCATCACTTACTCCTATTGTGTTGAAAATAAGAGGAGTAAGATTTTCTTTTTTTATNGATANTTTGATGTCTTTTGCAAGATCATTAAGATGCATATTACATGGGTTTCCTTCATATCCAGTGCTTGCAATTCCTATAAAAGGCTGATCTAATTCNTTTCGGGTTAANCCTATAGCATGTAGCATAGCTTGTGCAGCAGGTTGAGAACTGTCGTTNGTAACACTATAACTATATTTTTTATAATTCTTATTCATACTTATTATTTTCTCATAAAAATTGGGTAAAAAAAAAGGCCATCATTTGATGGCCTTTTAAATATCTATATACCATCAGTTAGTTACTATCATTGATAATAATATTGCTAATAATGATGATTATGTTTTTTCTAATTTTCATGAAGGTGCAAATCTAATGCATAATTTTTTACTTAAACAAATTTATTGATCAATTAATTGTANAAATCCCTCNTAGTTTTCTACGTCAGAAGGNGGNNTAGTAAGCGGTTGAATGGATATAAAATATAAGTAAGTACCAGCACTAGCTTTTAATCCAGAGGAAAGCCTGCCATCCCATCCAGTTCCAATTTCATCTTCAAATAATATTTGTCCCCATCGGTTAAATATTTTCATTGTAATAAGTTCAAAAGAGGTTCCTTTAACCTTGAATAAATCATTCTCTCCATCACTATTAGGTGTAAATATATTTGGTATTAAAATGGAGTATGGTTCCCTTGGACAAAAAACAGTGTTAAGTTGGAATTGATAAGAATTAGAACAGTTGACTGAATCAGTTCCAGTTACTATATATAATCCAGCCTCAGGAGCAATTACAGGNACATTGTCAATAATATTATTNTTCCATACATAAGAATTAGCNCCAATACCATAAAGTGTGATGGTATCATCNTCACANACNGTNGTGTCNGTANAATTNCTANATACNGTTGGAGCTGTNTTAAAACTNAGATTAACNTTAACAGTTGANTCACATCCATTTGAAGCAGTGAANATTTCTTGTCCATTTGNATTNTTAATGTCATAGANAGTNCCATTTACAAGTANGGTGTCATTGCTACATATAGTTGTGCCTAAAAACGATGAAATTGGAGGGTTTTGAGAAACGGTAATATTCAAAATAGAATCACATCCATAAATAGTTGTTAGGTTTTGGGTTCCAGTCGGATTAAATCCTCCATATGCAAAGCCATTTATTACTATAGTTGAACCATTGCAAATTGAAGTGTCTAAGATTATATTATGTNTTGGGTTTCCTGCATTTATTGAATTATTAATGCTTGTATCGCAATTGTTGAAGGCATTGTCAGTGATGTATAAAGCATATGCTCCATCACTCAAATTTTGAATATTATAATTNCCCTGACTTACTGCATTTAAATTTAGCGTACCATTGACAGATACATTGTAATTACTTGTTCCGTTGATGGTGAGGATTATTTCTCCATCATTTTCATTTTCGCAGCTNTCATGGTTAGTAATCGTTGAAGCAGTTAAATCACAACAAATGTCTATGTGGTAATACTTTGGNCCAATTATATCAGCNCANAGTCCTATTGCATTAGATTCAATNGTAGTCCATGTTTGAGNATTTAGCTGAGAAATGAGATTGTTGTCATTGGTGTTTAAAGCATAAATTGAAAAAGTACCAGTATTAGATCCGTAGTCTGATGGTGTGAAATTTCCAGTTGAATTAAAACTTATTATNGCATTTGTGGTTGAATCTACCATAACATANAATTGTTGGTACCCAATTGATGAAGTATATCCTGTTGNTGAAACTACAATATCATCCCCAGAGCAAATAGTAATAGCTTGACAATTATCTACCANATAGTTTAATGGGCCAATNAGNTCAGCACAAGTAGCATTTATGGATGTTGTGAAATTAGCCCATAAATTACCTGTAGCTGAAGACATTAAAGAAACATCATTGGTGTTAACAGCATAAATTGATAATGAACCAAAATAGGTTNGTCCATAATCTATGGATGAAAAACTTCCTGAAGTGTTATGTGTGATGATTGTGCCAGCTCCATTTACCAATACATAATTTTGAGNGTATCCAGCACCTGNCTCATAACCAGTGGTACTAACATTTATTGTAGTGCCAGAACATATNGTGATTTGCCCTTGTAAAAAATGGACATGAAATAAGAAAAGTAAAAATAGTATTCTTTTCATCTCAGCTTTTTAATTCCAACTACCTGCATTNGCATTGCATGNNTTGGTGCAAGAAATTGAAAGTTCAAATTGACCAGTTGNCGATCCATTTCCATCAACATAAATAAAATATTCTACNCCNATNNTNGATGTAAATGTGATTTCTGATGTTGTNCCANTTCCGCTATTGTTNTCNCTTCCTATGCAATTTAGGTTACTACAAGATCCTGAGTATACAAAGATTTCAGTGTCAAAATTAGTTCCGTTGTTTGATGTGCTCAAAGTAACATCGGAGCCGTCTCCAATATACTTGTACCAAACTCCTGCTCCAGTAGTTAACCCACCACAACTTGGTGGTGCATCATTACCAGTGGCTAAGATGTTATTTGATGTATCAATGTCTCCACAATTTAAAATTATTGCATTATCACAAGAGTCATTATCTGGATTTATAGCAATTCCTGATTGTGCCTCCCAAAAGTAATCGCATAAGTCACCAGCCCAGCCATCTATATAAACAAAGTAATCTTGTCCAATTGTTAANGGATAGCTACCGAATGTTCCGTCTGGAATGGTGAATGTGCCGCTACCTAATGCTGGATTTTCACAAGCAATTTCTACCATATTATCTTGATCCCAACAATTTCCATCAAAAACAGCAAATTGAACTCCCTGGTTATTTGCACAGTTTTCTACGGTCCAATCCAAGACAATAGTGTCATCTGCAGCAGTAAATTGAAGCCATGAATCATTATTTGATGATCCACAAAAATCATCTGGACCATTATCGGTACCACCTGCATCAACAGTATAGTTACAATCCGTTGAACCATAATATGCTTGAGTTAAATCAATACTTGGCGCACTACAAGGAAAGTCTGCAGGTGCATTTGCGCCAGAGCAATAGTTAGTTCCACCACCTCCACCACCTCCAAGAGTTCTGTAGATCATTACTTCAGTAGCAGAGGAATTAGTAGCACAAGGAAATTCATTAATGTGGAGATGTACCTCACCAGTTATTGTAGAAGTCCAATTGATGTAAGAATTATTACCACATCCGGTATAGTTATTGTTGTATGCTAATAGGGTTCCTACATCATCTCTTAAAGTTAGTTCGGTATCATACGTTGCACCAACACCACCATAGGATGAACAAGTAGAAAATTCATAGACATCTCCAGAAATCACATTAACTTTAATTACTTCTCCAGCCCAGTTAACCATAGTTGCGGAAGTCCATAAGCCTGTAATAGGAGTGTAAGCTGAGGTAGGGTAAAAATTTGTTCCATTGTTACATTGACTGTAATTACTAGAAACTGAAAAAAATGCAACAAGAAAAATTATGCTTTGAGTTAGTCTTTTCATAATAATTATTGTTTAAAGTCATTAAAAAGTTGATCTGTAGATTTATATCTATTAAACCATGTTTGTTTATACTGTAAAAATTCAGCATACTTATCAGAGTCGTTGTTCTTGAAGTTTGTTACGTAATCTTGAATTTTTTTATACTGAGTTGTGGATAGGAAGATGTAGTTTGATTGTTCTATTTGTCGGAATTCATCAACAAATTCAGGATTTGATGATAAAAATGTTCTGATTTCACTTTTAGCCTCATCTGATGTATTGGGAAAAACTAACTTAATATTATCATTTTGAGCATGATAGGCAACACTCAAAAGAAAAAAAAGAGGAATAAATATCGCTTTCATTAAATCTAATTTGCTCTGTAGAAGATACTTAATTATTACGCAAATGTAGAAGTTTATCTAAATAAAGATAAATTTCCCTTGTAGATTTTTTGGNTGAAAATGCCGTTGTCATAAGCATTAATATCAATAAAATAGTAGTAGGTGCCATCTGGTGCTAGTTGTCCAGAGCTCAATCTTCCGTCCCATGCATTGCTAAAGTTGGTTTTGAAAACTACTTCACCCCATCTATTGAAAATGGTAGTACTATTNAATATAAAACTAGTNCCNGAAATATAAAACCCGTCATTATTACCATCATTATTTGGTGTGAAAACGTTAGGTATGTTAATTGTAAATGGTTCTGTTATGCAAGTGTCTAAAGTTATTGTCACTTGGCTAGAATCTTCACAATTATTAAAATCGGTTCCGATAACCGTGTAGGTTGCATTATAAGTTGGTGTGAAATAAGNGCTGTCAATTATGTTGTCACTCCAAATGTATGTTGTTGCTCCAATACCATAGATTAAAATAGAGCTGTCTTGGCAAATTGAAGTATCNCCAATGTTTATGCTGACATTAGGATTATTATTTACAGTAAGTACATAACTTGTTATGGAATCACAATTATTTATTGAGGTTAAAATTTCCATTTGGTTCCCCCCAAAATTATATGTTAAACCATTCCAGGTATATGGTAATTCAGAAGAGCAAATGGTGTCAAATTGATAATTAAAGTAAGATGGGTATACTGTAAGGTCTAAATTAATTATGGAATCACATCCAAATATATTTTGAGTTACAAATTGTGCTGAGTTATTGGAAGCATAGTAGGTTTGGCCATTTATCCAACTTAATGAGTCACAAGCATTTTGGAAATCAGTTGAATTTGATGAACNGTNAATAGTAAGATTTAAGGAAATGATACTATCACATCCATTTTGATTTGTCAANGTAAATGTAGGTGTGTTAGTTGATGAGGTGTAGGTTACACCATCAATCCAAGTNTAGCTATTGCAANTTGTTTGAANATCTGTTTGATAACTATCNTAGTTTATGGTTAAATCTAGGTAAACAACACTGTCACATCCACTTGAGGATGGTATTGTAATACTAGCAGAATTATTGGATGTAGTATAGGTCACGCCATCAATCCAAGTGTAGTTGTTNCAACTGGTAATTATATCAGTTGATGTTCCACCTGTATTTACGCTAACCAAAACATTATCAGAGTCTGTACAACCACCATTGTCAATAGTTGCCGTATAGCTAGTAGAGCTATTTGGAGATACTGAATTGTTATAAGTAGTTACNCCATTACTCCATGAAATGTTTCCTAGGTAATAAATTTTGAAATTCAACAATCCTCCATTGTCACCATATTGAGAGTCTGTAAAGCTAAATGTATAGTTCGATCCCCCATTAAATATCATTTGATAGGTGTGGTTTGCTAAATTTAATTGCGTTGGGATTTGCGCATAATTTTGTGGATGTACATTGTTCCATTTCCATACAACTCCAGGAGACCATACATAATTATTATACCACCCACTACCAAAGAAAGCATCTCTAGTTTCATTTGTTGATCCATAAAACGTCCCAGAAACTATAATGTAGTAAACACCAGGTAAANTAGTNTTTGTTGTAGTGTGTGAAAATGCACTATTAAATGTCATGTCAAATTCTTCTGCAAGAATTCCGCCATATGCTGTGTCAATAGTTAGTTCTGTTGTAGTTCCTGCACATAGATTTACATCGTNAGATACAACAATATGTGGATTGTTATTAAGGTTTAAGTAGAATTCACATTGTGAGCTTCCNCTATTAACACTTGCGTCAAACATGATTTGTTCAACACAACCCGTGACAGTAACATCAATTGTTGCAGATATGTCATTAGATGCTGCCCCAAAAAGTTCATTGCTCTCAAAACTCAATACATTACTCATGTTTTGATAAGGTACCCAATCGCCATCTTGTACAACTGAGTTTATGTTGTTNCCAGTCAGACCTTGTAGAGTCCCTGTTATAAATCCATTATTTATGTTAGCNTTACTTAAGCTACTAGTNGTATTNTAAGTGCCACCAAGAATAACTTGNGGGGTATTTGANGAGGATAAAAATGATAGAGTAAAGCCATAAAAAGTAAGNTCTAATGNNCCTAATTCAATATTAAAATCAAGATTATATGTAATACTTCCATCNGGGTTNAATGTCTGACTATTCAAAGTNATAGAACTTAGGTTACAACAAATCGAATGAAATGGTATAAAACAAACCAGNANAACGGTTATANAGAGATACTTTAGATTGGTAAAAAACATAAATTCAACTCCAAATTTATTTAAAGAGTTTTATTTCACAAAAATAAATTATGATAAGTTTTTATTTTGCGATAAACACAAATGGTAGTTTTTTATTTACGCTACTGGTGAAAGTACTTTATTTGGAAATGTCCCAATTTCCTCAATTTTGTAGCCTTTGGGATAAGTAGGTCTTTTTTTGGTGGTACCATAGACTGGTTTCTTTTTGTCACCGATTAAACTCATAAACCACATCCTAAGTTGTAACAAAATCATAACAAATGCTTTTAAAATGGGGTTTGGCTGTTTGAAGCCCATAGCATTAAGCAAAGTGTCATCCATTAGACAATTGGTNATTGGTCTACCNAAAAAAGCCAATTGTTTNGGNACAAAAAAACTNATTAANAAATCTCTGGTATAGTTNGCTACTTCTCTGTTACTTTTTGCGTATTTAAAATTATCTTTTTCGTACTTCAAATGAAAGGCCTTGAATTCTCTGTAATCTTCAGGAATATTTTTTATGCCCATGTTTTTGCCTACCTCTCTAAAGAAATAAAAAATGGCTCTTTTTTCTTTTCTTGTTGGTTTTCTCCACGCAAATCTATCCAGCCAAAAAATTGGAATAAAAACAAATGTGCTCAAAACATATAAAAAATCATCATTGTCTATGGAATAGGCTCCATGCATAGAGTTCATTCTTTTAAAAGCCTTTTGAGCTCTTTCACTATTATAACCATTCTCAATAATTTCATACATGATTAGTTCAGTGTCATCATATCTTTTTCTTGTTCTATTTTTGAATTCTCCTGTGCTTGCTAAAAGTCTAGATATACTTGGCACTGCAAATGTTCTAAAAAATCCAAATTCTAATGCTCTTTCCACATCATATGGAAAACAATGACATGCGATTAGATAAACAATACGTTCGTGATCTTTAACAGGGTCTAATTGTTCAATTTCTTTAGTTATTTCTCTTCTTTTTAAATAGTTAAGCAGCATATTAATTTTATTGTGCAGGCAATATATTTAAAAAAATGATAATTAGTAAACACTTGAGACTTATGCTGTTAACAATTGATATGACTAATTGTTGAAAAGTGTTTTAAAAAATCTAAAATTGAAGCTGTTTTTTTTACTTTAATTAAATGTATTTTTCAGAAAATTCAATACCATGAGCACAGCAGAAATACAATCTAAAATTGATGATTTAAAATCAAAATTATCAGGTGATATGATGAAAGATATGGAAATAAGAGATCAAATCCATAATCTTCAAATGACCATGAATGGAGTCAAACCAGAAGATTCACATTTTGATTGTATTGGTTGCGGTTCGTAGGATTATTTGCCAATACAGAAATTAGCAAAAATATTTCCTAATAATTCGTCAGATGATATCTCACCTGTTATGGTGCCAATGTGGTGTAGTGATTGACGTATATCCATGGCAATAAATTCACCACTTGCATTGTTATTTAATCCATCTCTTACCTTGGATAAATCAGCTAGACTTAGCTGAATGGCTTCAAGGTGTCTGGCGTTAGTAAGAATAACGCCCTCATGATTTTCAGCTAAAGAAGAAAATAAATCTAAAACTTTGCTCTTGACTTTTTCAGTGTCTTGCTTATTAGTTGCACTAATGTTAAGGTGTTGCTTAAATTCGACATTATTAACTAAATCGATTTTATTGGCGATTATAAGCTTTGGAATAGCCACTTTTTGAAATGCCAATAAATCTAGTTCTACTTCCTCTAAAGTAGTAGTTGAAGCATCGTACACATAGACAAGAATTGATGCTTTTTCAACCATTGAAAGCGTTCTTTCAACTCCCATTTTTTCTACTTTATCTTTAGTTTCTCTAATACCTGCCGTATCTATAAATTTAAATTCAATTCCATTGATGATAGATGACTCTTCAATAGTGTCTCTTGTTGTTCCGGGGATGTCTGAAACTAAAGCTCTATCATCATCAATTAAATTATTTAGCAAAGTGGATTTACCAGCATTAGGTCTACCTAGAATAACAACTGGAACCCCATTTTTTATGGCATTACCGTAGTTAAATGATTGTTTTAGTTTTTCTAAGTTTTGGATAATGGTTTCTATCAAAGATTGTAGCTGATCTCTATCTGCAAATTCCACATCTTCTTCTGAAAAATCTAACTCCAGTTCTACTAAAGAGGCTAACTCAATTAATTTTGTTCTAAGGGTTGATAATTCATTAGCGAACCCACCTTTCATTTGGTTTAATGCAATGTCGTGAGCAGATTTTGATTTGGCATGAATTAAATCTGCAATGGCTTCAGTTTGAGTTAAATCCATTTTACCGTTGAAAAATGCTTTTTGAGAAAACTCACCTGGTTTAGCTATACGTGCACCATTTTCAATAAGAAGAAGTAGGATTTCTTGTTGAATGTAAGTTGAACCATGACAGGAAATTTCAACAACATCCTCTCCTGTAAAAGACTTGGGAGATTTGAATATAGATACAACTACTTGGTCAATATCATGGTTGTTTTTGATAATCTCTCCATAGTGTAAAGAATAACCTTTTGCCTTAGATATTTCTTTAGAAAAAATAGTATTTACAATTTGAATAGCATCAGGACCAGAAACCCTAACTACTGCTATACCACCAAATCCAGGTGGAGTCGATATGGCACAAATATTGTCATTAATACTATCCGAATGTAACATTCTACAAATATATGTGTCTTTTTATGTCTAGTTATGGATAAACTACTAATTTTATTGCAGTGAAAATGGCTAATTTTATATTGATTTTTTTTTGTGGTGTAACATCTTTTGCCCAAAATGATCAAAAATTCACTATAAAAGGAGCAAAGTCTGTAGATGATTTAGGTTATGTCTCTAAAAGAAAAGCGGTTGATTGTAATAAAGAATTAGAATGGGAAGAGGGCAGTACAGTTGTTTTTCATAAAAGATCTAGAAAACCATATACGGGTACATGTGTGTCTTATTTTGATAACAAACAACTAGAAAGAAGCATCAATTTTGTTTTAGGGAAAGAAAATGGGGAATGTTTTACATACTATAAAAATGGTCAAGTAAAAATAAAATCTGTTTACATAGAGGG
>PBXW01000021.1 GCA_002727735.1 Crocinitomicaceae bacterium | reverse complement strand
AGCTGAAGATGAAAAAAAGAAAAAAGAATTACTAGCTCAAAAAAAAGCTGAAGATGAAAAAAAGAAAAAAGAATTACTAGCTCAAAAAAAAGCTGAAGATGAAAAAAAGAAAAAAGAATTACTAGCTCAAAAAAAAATTGAAATTAAAACCGAGGTGGACACTATTCCTCCTACAATTATTACAGCCGAGAATGTTATAGTAAAGTCTTCGTCTTATAAAATAATTGGTATTTTAGAAGATGCCGGTTCTGATAATCTTTATATTGAAATCGATGGTATGACAGTTGAGGCAAAGAACGGAAATTTTGTAATAGAGAGATTTAGCCCAATTGATGAAACAGTAAAACTAATAGCTATAGATCAATGGGGTAACAAGTCTGAACCAGTTTTTGTAAATGTTAAAGTGAATCAAGAGCAAAAAATAATTACAGAAAAACTTGAAAAATTAGACCCTACTAAAGTAGATGTAAAAATAGACGAAAATAAGGTAGCCTTAATATTTGGTATTGAAAAATACAATAAAACACCGATAGCATCTTATGCAAATAAAGATGCTCAATTCTTTTATGAATATGCAAAAAAAGTTTTTGGGGTGCCTGAGAAAAATATAGAACTTTTAATAGATGAGAAGGCTAATTTGATAGAGTCTCTAGGGACCGTTAATAAGTGGCTTCCAGCAAAAATAAAAAAAAATAAAACAGATCTAGTAATTTTCTTTGCTGGACATGGATTGGCCTCACCTGATGGTAAAGATTTATATTTGCTTTCTCAAGATAGTGATCCTGATTTATTAAGCAGAACTGCTTTATCAAGAAGTGAATTATTTAACACTATATTAAAATATAATCCTAAATCTGTAACAATGTTTTTTGACACTTGTTTTAGTGGAATATCGAGAGATGANAAAACTCTTTTAGCATCTGCAAGACCAGTTAGAGTAGTTGCCAATGANGATGAAAGTTCGTTGCCAAAAAACTTCTCAATTTTNTCNGCATCNCAACTAGATCAAATTTCATCTGGTATAAAGGAGGCTAAGCATGGTATTTTTTCTTATTATTTAATGAAGGGTTTGGAAGGTTATGCAGATCTTAATAAAGATAANAAGATTACNAANGGTGAATTGNTAAGTTNTATGGATGAAAAAATATCTGTTCAAGCTTCTACTTTAGGTNGAGAACAAAATCCTTCACTCACAGGTGANCCTGATAGAGTATTAGTCCGATTTAATTAAATATTAATTAATTTTTTTTATAACCATTTAAAATAATACTTCTTCAATATAAAATAAGTTAAGAAGGAAAAGATTAAATGTAATATTCCAAGAGATGCAATAAATATAACTAAATGTATGACCGTATATNTACAAATACTCATTACCATACACTAAATTGGTCTAACTAAAATTAGCTATAACTATCTTATTTGAGATGAAACTANTTATACCTATCTATTAGTTTTATTTTTAAGTTTCAAATATAGCTCGTAAAATTATGCTCCAGAAAATTCTGAAACATAAAGTTCTAATTCTTTAAAAGCTTTTGTATTTTCAATTTTTTTAAAGTCAGCTTTTAATACATCGCTTTCTTTCAATTGATCAATGTAGTTTTTGTATGCAAGACCTATTGGATACTTAAGGAGTATAAAAGTTCGATAATTTCCATTATCCAATGAAACCATTTTTGTCTCTACAACCTCATAACCTTTCACTGTTACCTCTTTGACAACAATTGTAGAAATTCTATTCATTTCAGTCTTTGANGTCACTTTCTCACCAATATTAGCTTGTCTAACAGTTTCTTTTGTTTTTGATGCTAGTCTTGTATTCATTTTTTTNCCCAACTCTCTAAGTCCAGCGTTAGTTGCGGCATCAATTGATAATTGTAAATCATCTGATATTGCAGTTCCTCTTACAAACATTACTTCNTCTGAGCCTGACGGTAGCATTATAAACCATTCGGGTATGGATTGTTGTATTTCTTTTTCCTCTTTTGCTTTAATGGCTTTTATTTCCTCAATCTGTTTTTTTAGAGCATCTACATATTGATCTTGATTAGTAACCTCAAATTCTAAAACTGGAGTTCCTCCAAGTTCAATAATTTCATTTTTAACTTTATTTATGAGTTCATTTCTATTTTCCTGAAATTCTTGTTCTGATTTTTTATTTTCTTTGTAAGCTCTAATTTCATCAAGTTGTTTTTTTAAAGCAATAATTTCTTCATCTTGATTAATATCCTGAGTAGAGGTAATTGGTTTTTCGCCTAAAGCTTCAATTTCTTTTATTAACTCNTTTTTGGCATCATCTATCCGTTCCTCTTTCTCTGCATCTGCTTTTAATTTATCTTTAGTTTTTTTTATTTCATCTAATTGCTTTCTTAATGCAATTATTTCTTCATTTTCATCAACTGGGTTGGTTTCTGTAATTGGTTTTTCTCCTAAAGCCTCAATTTCCTTTATTAATTCATTCTTAGCTTTTTTAATCTGTTTTTTTTCAAGTTCTAAGGCTGCAGCTGCTTCTTTGGATTTTTTCTCCTCTGCTTTTAGCGCTTTAATCTCTTCCAGTTGTTTTCTTAAAGCTAAAACAACTTCATCGGCCTCTACTGGATCTTTCCCTTCAGTTAAAGGCCTTCCACCAAGTGCAATAATTTCTCTCTCGAGTTCTGCTTTAGCAGCTCTTATTTTGTCTTTTTTTTCTTTCTCCTTTTCCAAGTCTGAAAGTTGAGATCTTAATAATTTTATATACTCATCATTTTTTTGAAATATGCTCTTTTTCTTTAAAGGCTTTACATTAAATTCTGAAATTTCTTCTTTTAAATTTTTGATTAGATCTTTATCTGACAAATGGTCATCTGAAAATGATAGGCTTGAAAAATTTATAAAAATTAAAACTAAAATTAAATTTTTGAGATTTTTTTTCATTATTTTATTATCGTGTATTGTTTATATTTCGACTTTACTATACTTTTTGATTTTAAAAACTGTTTTTTTAAGTCTTCAAATTTTGAATATTTATTTAACCAATTTATATTTTTTTTAGAACCTATGAAAAATAAGTACTCATCTATGCTTTTTTTTCTTACATTTTCAGGGAAATAAATCTCATATTTATTTTTTTTTGGTAATTTTAAAGTGTCAACTTGTATAAAATTTTTTTCACCACCTAAGGGAAATAATTTATAAACTTGGTAATTCTTATCTTCGTAAGGTAGAAATTGAAATATGGTTAGATACATGTTTTGGCTCACATCTATATCAATTACTAAATTGTCCCCATCTCGAAAATTATAATTGTTTAACTTTACATTAAAATCGAAATTTGGATCTTTTTCCTGCTCAATTGCTACAACATTTGCTCTGATTTTTATTTTGCAAACAAAAATCAATTCACCACTATTAAGTTGTTCGGTATCAAGTTGTTTATCAATCTCTTCAATTTCAGTAATATCACCATTAAAACTGCTTAAGAAAAATTGATTTCTTTCACAATTACTTTTTCCATCAATCTCGGAACATTTTTCTATTTCCTCTGAGGAAATAACTTGTCCGGTCACTCGCTCTAGTGCTTTTAGTTTAGCTCTTTCTTTGGCCAATCTACAAGTTTCGTTTGGAGCAATATCGCCAGTATTTCTATACACTCCTTCCACTTCAACCATTTCTGCATTCGCAAATGAAAAAATAAACAAAAGCAAAATTAAGTAAACTTTTTTCATTTTGATATTTGCACACCAACTAAAACTACAGATGGTAGCATTTTTTCATAAATTTCAACTTTATCAAAAGATGCTTTCTTAATTTCTGGGTTTTCTCCATGTTCAAAAACTTTTGTAATTAAATTACTTTTTATTGCATATCCCATATCAGTCGGCACATCTCCATCAGAAATTAAATATTTTAGCTTATCTAATTTTGCAAAAGTAACACCTACTAAATTTCCTTTTAAATTAAATATAGGTCCTCCACTATTTCCTGAATTTATAGCTGCAGTAGTCATAAAAATTCCAACTTCATCGTTAAAAACTTTACTGATTATTCCTTGAGTAATTGTTGGTTTATCGTAGGTCATACCAATTCCTGGATAACCAATACTAATTACATCATCTCCAGATTTTGGTATTTCAAAATTAGATGCTTTGATTGAAAATTGTTCTGGATAAGGTGTTTCTAATTCTAAAATTGCTAAATCATATTTCTCAGAAGTTTTTAAAACTTTTGCATTTGAAACTTTTCCTATTCCATTTCTTACTGCAACTTTATTTGCTTTTTCAATTACATGATTATTTGTAATTACGTACTTTCCATTTCCTACAATAAATCCACTCCCATTTCCATTGATTGCAAATTCAAATTCTTCATAATTAGGAATTATTTTTTTTTGATTATAATTTTTAATTTCCTCTTCTTCGTGTTTTTTTATATCTTCTTCTTCTTTTTTATTTAGTTTTTCATTCTCTATAATATTTTCTTCTTCGTCTTTGTTGTCCTTTTCTTCATTATCTTTGGAAAGTTTGGCTCTTTTTGATTTTATATTAAAATAATCAGGTTCAATTGATTCAATCCACTTTTTAATCTCTTTAGATTTTTTTCTGTTTCTTATTTTTTGATAATATTTAAAAACTTTAAATTTATACTCTAAAGCTTTTTCTTTATTTTTATCTATCCAATACAAACTTCCAATCTGATCCATAACTTGGAAATTTGTTGGATTAAATCTTAGATATTCCTCCAGTATAGATATTGACTTAAAAGTTTTACCTATTGAAAGATAGTAATCAGATAATGTTAAATTAACCTGAGAATTATTTTTATTTGATTCGTATAATTCGTTTAAAATCTTATTAGATTCATCCACATCTCCTATACGATACTTGGCTGTTGCCAGAATAAGCTTAGGTCTAATTCTATCTGGGTTAATAAAAATAGATTTTTCAGAATAATCAATTGCCCCTGACAGATTTCCTTGGGCAAGTTTTACCTCTGCCAAACCTATAAAACTTAAAGATTCAATATTTTCATCAGTTGTCATGAAGGATTTTTCATAAAATTCCTCTGCCTTTGATGGTTGGTTTATTTTTAAATATATGTCTCCAAAAAGAAGGTTAATTTGTTCTTCTTCATTTTCATTTTGAATTGAAATTTTTCCAAGTAATTTTACTGCTTTATCTAAATTATTTTTATTAATCTCAGATCTGACTTGAAATACTTTTTCTAAAAATTTTTTGGAAAAATTATTTGCATTTAAATTGGTTGTTACAATAAAAAAAATAAGTAAAAATTTGATAAAAAACCTCATAATATAGTTTTAAAGTTAATTACTTAACAACATATTTGAGATTTCACTTAATTTGAATTAATATTTTGTGTGAGTATAATATTAAAAATACTGTTTTTTTCATTAATTTTTATTTTTAAAAGTAATCTTGTATATTCAAATACTCAGACAGAATACAAACAGTATGATAAATTACCATGTAATTTTAACGGTGCAAAAGTTGGTGATTCTGCTTATCCGAGAGTAGAGAGAGATAAGTCCTATAGCTACAAAATTAATAGGTGCACGAAATCTGTAACAAAACCAAAAAATTTAAGATCATTTGGAAGAAATGGAAAAGAGGTAACTGATATAAATGTTCCAAGAAATACTCCAATAGTTGCAGTACGTGATATGGAATTTTTCTTTGCCAGTGATATCAGCTCTAAAAATTTTTGCCAAGAACACAAAGATCATGATATCGGTGAAACGAATATTAAATTACCAGATCCAATGGATCCATCACAAAAAAGAAAATGTAAAACACCATATGATAATGTAGACATTACGTTCAAAGATATATTAACAGGTGATATTATTTATTATTCTGGTCTTAAATCTACTCCACTTGTTCCTGGATTTGGAAAAGATAAATGTAAAATCCCATACATGCGAGATAGAAATTTCGATGAACAAAATAATATTACAAAATATTTAAAGAAAAGATTTGATCACGTATGTGGTGGACCAATCAAAAAAATAGTTAAAAAGGGAGAAGTTATAGGTTTCTCAGGCAAAAGAGGAAAGTATTCTTCATTTGGATTTAACATTAAAAAAAAAGATCAGGAATATATAATTGCGCCTGAAGATAACTTAGCGTGGGAAAATTTTCCTAATGATAAAAATAGATTTTTGATACCAGTGGTTACTGATAGTCAAATTGAAACTATGAAAATAGCATTCGAAAAAAGCAAAGACGCTGATGATAAGCAAGATCAATCAAAAAATATAAAAGTTTCTAAAAACATCAATGAAAACATTCTTAAATCCGCACTACAGATTGATAAAAGTAAAGAAATATTTTTTTTAAATATGAATCCACCAGCATTCAGTTCTTATGTTTTGCTAATTAATGATTTAAGAGGGGATGGGCCTGTTTATTATTTTTTCAATATAGATCAGTATCATAGAGTTAGTAAGGATTTCAAAATTTTATCAAATGGAAAATATAATGTTAAAAATGTTTATAAAAAAAATACTACATTTGAACTTACTGAGGAAGATCAAAAATTTTCATGGAGAATATCACTTAAAGATAAAATCGTAGATATTAAGTCTGATTATTATGCTTACAAAGGTTTTAAGCGGTATACGATTGCAAGTCCAGACAAATTGAAAAGGGATAAAGTAAAAGATATTGTTAAAAATCAATTTGCTGGGTTTGATGACTCAGATGATAATTTAAATAGATTATACAAATTAATAATGGAGGATAAATATTTTTTAAAAAAAAATAAGTATTTAAAATATTCAAAAAAAGGTCGGTATAACGGTAAGACAATTAAAACAATGGGTCTTGCAGTTTTTATAAATTATGAAAAAGAATTATCAAAATTAACTGATGATATTTATTTAAAGGAGATATCCCCCTTCGCATGGGGATGGGAGTATTCTTATGAAGATAAACAAGAATTTACAGGATGGAAAGCTATTCAGAAGTGTTACGCACACGTAAAAAAAAGAAAGTTACATTATTCAGACGGTGAATGTATTGTAGTAGACTTCAGAAGAATACTTGATGATTGGTCTTATCCAGTAGCGGCAGAAAACTATTTATATAAAGTAAGAGAAAATAAATTACTAATTGCTAAAAAATTAGAAGACTCCACTAAAACTAAAGAACAGTTAGAAAAAGAGAAGAAAAAGCAACAAGAGTTACTTGCTAAACAAAAAAAAGACGCTGAAGAAAAGAAAAAACAACTTTTAATAGCACAAAAAAAAGCTGAGGAAGAAAGAAAGAAGCAAGAGGAAATATTATTAGTTAAAAAGAAACAAGAAGAAGAAAAAAAGAATGCACTTATTCTTGCTCAAATAAAAGCTAATGAGAAAAAAGTTATTAAAGATAAAGCGAGATATTTAGAAAAAAAGATGCTTGTAGCTTTCTTAGATACTAATGAAATTGCATTAGATGATTTAAGGGGTGATGGTAAGGTATATTATCAGTTTGAAAAAAATAAATATTTAAGAATTCAGAGAAATGGAAAATTTATATCTGAGGGGGAATATAAAATTTCAAAGTCCGGAGAAATAACTTTAAAAGAAAATAAAGACAAATTTTTTTGGAAGTTATCTGTTAGAGATGGAGTTATTGACATAAAATCCAAATTTTATCCTTATAAAGGATATAAAAGATTTGCTTTAGATTTTGTATATAAAAGTATTGCAAAAGAACAAAGAGAAGATTTAAATAAATTAGCAAAAATTGAGGAAGAGGAGAGAAAAGAACTTGAGAAAAAACAATTAAAATCTGAAGAAGACAAAAAGGTTAAGGAACTTCTTTTAGCTCAAAAAAAAGCTGAAGAGGAATTAAAAAAACAAGAAAAACTTTTAGCAGAAAAAAAAGCTGAAGAAGAGAGAAAAAAGAAAGAATTAATTGCACAACAAAAAGCTGAAGAAGAAAGAAAAAAACAAGAGGAAATCGCAAAGAAAAAAGCAATAGAGGATGAAAAAAAACAAAAAATATTAGCTGAAGAAAAGAAAAAGAAAGAAGAGTTATTAGCGAAACTTAAAGCTGAAGAAGAGGAAGCATTAAAAAAACTTGAGGTAGCCCAGAAAGAGGCTGAGGAAGAATTTGAAAAAAAGAAGAAAAAATTAGATGTTGATAAAGAATCGCCAGAAATTCTTGTTGCTGAGGTAGTAACAGTTTCAAGCCAAGTTTATAAACTAACTGGTAAAGTAAAAGATAAAAGCGAATTTTTTTTAGAAATCGATGGACAACCAGTAAAAATTAACAACGACGGAGATTTTATTTTTGAAGGATTTATAATCGATACAGATGAAGGTGAGGAATTAACATTAGTTGCAATCGATAGATGGAATAATAGTTCAGAAAAAAATGTAAAAATTAATGTCGAGATGAAAGAGGCTCAGGTTGTGAAAACTTACGAAAAATTACTTCCAAGTAAGATTAAAGCTAAACAAGATGAAAACAAAGTTGCACTTGTAATTGGTGTGGAGAAGTATGAAAATTTAAACAATTTAGATGCTATATATGCAAATAGGGATGCCAAAGCTTTTAGAGCCTATGCTAATAGAGCATTTGGAGTTCCATTAGAAAATATTAAAGTTTTAATTGATAAAGAAGCTTCAAGATCAGATATAATTAAAGCAACAAAACTCTGGCTACCACAATTAGCAAAAGGTGGAGGAAAAGATATATATATTTTCTTTGCAGGTCATGGTCTTGCTTCTGATGATGGTGAAAATCTATTTTTATTACCACAAGATGGTGACTCTTTATTATTAGAAGACACAGCTTTATCAAGATCAGATATGTTTAAACAAATATCGAAATTAAATCCTAATTCAGTTACTATATTTTTTGATACTTGTTACAGTGGGCAAACACGTTCTGAGGAAACTCTAATTGCTGGATTGCGTCCAGTAAGATTAGTTGTTGATGAACAGGAAGTTCCAAATAATTTTACAATATTTTCTGCATCAAATTTAACTCAAACATCTGGAAGTATCGAGCAGGCAAAGCACGGTATATTTTCTTATTATTTAATGAAAGGTTTAGAGGGGAATGCAGATAAAAATTCAGATAATCAAATAACAAACGGTGAATTAATTGCTTACTTGAAACAAAATGTTTCAGAGGAAGCATTTATTAATAACAGACAGCAAGAACCAATGTTATCTGGTGATCCAGATAAAGTTTTAATCAATTTTAGATAATCATTCTACGTTACAGTTTAGTTAGAGTTTTGAAGACTAGGCAAGTAATAGTGATGTGTCTTTAGTAAAAGGTAAATTTCAAAAATTTAGTATTGTCTTAATTAGTATGTAAATTGTCTTAAAGAAGCAAATTAAACTTGGCTTTCAATGTCAGTTCTTCATTAACACAGTCATCCCTCCGTAAAGAAGTCTTTATAAGTATTAATATATATTTTATCAATAAAATAGATAAGATGTTAGTCAAAATCTTTTTAGTAAAAAACTCATTATGAATAAAAAAAGTTTTAACCAAGGTTTGTTTTTAAGTGCAGTTGGATCTTTCTGGTGGGGCTTTTTTGGTGTTTTATATTTTAAGTATATTTCTTTTGCAGGTCATATAGAAGTTGTTGTGCATAGAAGCTTGTGGACAGCAGATACACTTCTAGTTAGAACAATTATTTTTT
>PBXW01000020.1 GCA_002727735.1 Crocinitomicaceae bacterium | reverse complement strand
GATCTAATGTTCTTTCAGTTTCATCGAGTGTTATGAAGCGAGTTTTGGGCTTTGGACAACGAACTTTTATATGATCATTTGTTATTTTATCTAAATCAAAAGCATGCAGAGGTTGACCAAGATCATGAAGAACAAGATTGGTTACATCAACAATGTTATTGATACTTTTAACACCAATAGATTCCAATTTTAATTTAACCCATAATGGACTTTCTTTTACAGTCACATTTTTAATGATAATTCCAGTATACCTAGTGCATTTTTTGGGTTCCAGAATTTCAACACTAAAAGATGTTTTTTCTTTTGGCTTTATTTCAATATTGTTATCAATAGGTTTAAGAGATTGTTTGGGGTTAATTTTTTGTTGGAATTTCAATGCAGCTAATATATCTCTTGCTACCCCATAATGTGACATTGCATCTGCTCTGTTTGGGGTTAATCCAATTTCATATATGGTGTCAGAACTAACATTATATANCGTTGATGCTNCTTCTCCAACTNCAGTTTTCTNNGGNAAAACGACAATNCCATCNTGGTTANTACTTAGGCCAATTTCATCTTCAGCACATATCATCCCATGTGATTCAACTCCTCTGATTTTAGCTTTTTTAATTTTTAATGGTTCATTTCCAATAGGAAATATNGTTGTTCCAGGAGTAGCAACAAGTACTTTTTGGTTTAGCGCAACATTTGGCGCTCCACAGATAATTTGTTGCCAGTTCTCTTCACCNATATCAACATGAGTTATTTTGAGCCTATCTGCATTTGGGTGTTGTACTACTTTTTTTACTTCACCGACAATTATCCCATTTAGTCCTCCCTTAATGCTTTCATAAATTTCACTTTTCTCCACTTCTAATCCTATATCAGTAAGTAATTCACTGGTTTCTTCAGGACTTAAATTGAAATCCACTATTTCTTTAATCCAGTTATATGAAATTTTCATTAAAAATCTTGTTTTAAAAACGGTAAAAATAAGTGCTTTTCTCGGATAACAAACATCCAAGCTAAAATTCCTTATAGGAAGACATAAACTTATAATTAAAAATATATTGAGGCAAATAAAATTTTTATACTTTTGACGCTCCTTAAGTTGGTGCCTTAGCTCAGTTGGTAGAGCAACGGACTGAAAATCCGTGTGTCCCTGGTTCGATTCCTGGAGGCACCACTTTTTAAAGCCCTCAAATTTGAGGGCTTTTTTTTTCATACTTATAAATTACCACTAACTTTACATAATCTTGAAAAGAAGTCTTAAAAATAACCGGACCTTAATCATTTTCTATTTTTTAATTGCCTACGTAATCTTGCAGTTTCTGTGGTGGGGATTTCATATCATTGATTTGTCAGAACAAATTGAATCAAATGATGGAGATTTAAGAAACACAATAAGTATGATTGTTGGCGAAGCTGCTGTTTTCTTTCTTATCATTTTTACTGGTGCTTTTTATGTTATACGCTCCTACTTTAAAGAAATGGCTTTGGCTAAAAAAGAGAAAAATTTTGCATTATCAGTCACCCATGAATTAAAAACTCCAATTGCCTCATCAAAGTTGTTTGCTCAAACTCTATTGGAACGAAAGGACTTAAATATAGATCAACAAAAAGAGAGTTTAAGTAAAATCATTGATGAACAAAATAGATTAAATGACTTGGTTGAAAAAATACTAATGGCGAGTTCAATTAATGATGAAGCTTTAATACTTTCAAAATCTCCAGTCCCATTAAAAAAACTATTAGATAATATTATAGCGCAACACGCAAAATCACATCAATTTATTAATGAAATTGGAGAAGATATCATTATTAATGGGGATGAATTTTATCTTATCTCGCTATTTCATAACTTAATTGAGAATGCAAAAAAATATTCTGAAAAATTAACTTCTATCACATTTACAAGTAAAAAAATAAATGAAAATGTAATTATCAGCATTGCGGATGAAGGTATAGGAATTAAAGATGAGTTTAAACAAAAAATTTATGAAAGATTCTTTAGAATTGGAGATGAAGAAACACGATCTACAAAAGGAACAGGATTGGGTCTGTTTTTAGTAAAAGAAATTGTGAAACTGCATGGTGCTCAAATATCTTGTAAAGACAATTCACCAAAGGGAACAATTTTCGACATAAGATTTAATTTAATATCATGAATAAAAAAACAGCGCTGATTATTTTGGATGGCTGGGGTATAGGAAATCAGGATGAATCTGATGGAGTTTTCTTGGCTAAAACACCTTTTTTTGATAGTCTAATTGCTAACCATCCCAATGCAACATTAAAAACATATGGTGAACACGTAGGGTTGCCAAATGGTCAAATGGGTAATTCAGAAGTTGGACATTTAAATATTGGCGCAGGAAGAATTGTATACCAAGATTTGCTTAAGATTGATAGAGCTATAGAAGACAGTAGTTTTCATCAACATCCTGTAATTAAAGAGGCTATTGATTATGCCTTAAATAATAAAAAACCCATTCATTTGATGGGTTTAGTTTCTGAAGGAGGAGTTCACTCTTCTTTAGCGCATTTATTGGCTCTTTGCACTATACTTAAAAATCACCCTACCTTAAAAGTTTATATTCATGGATTTAGTGATGGCAGAGATTGCAGCCCTGTTTCAGGCATTAAGTTTTTTGAGCAACTAATGCATTTTATAAAAGGGTCCAATATTAAGTTAGCTACTTTAATTGGTCGATATTATGCTATGGATAGAGACCAACGATGGGAAAGAATAAAGCAGGCTTATGATTTATTGGTTGAAAATAAAGGAGAACGATTTGAAAATGTTGAGTCTGCATTTAAGGAGAATTANAATAATGATGTTACGGATGANTTTTTACCTCCTATTTCATTTGGNCTTGATAGTAANATTAAAGANAATGATGTAGTAATTTGTTTCAATTTTAGNACAGATAGATGCAGNCAGATAACNACAGCNTTAACACAAGAAAATAAGGANGATTTTGANATGAAGAAGTTAAGGTTGAAATATCTTACTATGACAAATTATGATAAAAAATTTAAGAGTGTTGATGTAGTTTATGATAAAAAAAATATTTCTAATACTCTTGGTGAAGTAGTTAGTAACCATAATGGTACTCAATTAAGAATTGCAGAAACAGAAAAATATCCTCATGTTACTTATTTTTTCAGTGGAGGAAGAGAGAAAGAGTTCTCGGGTGAACATCGTATAATGGCAGACTCTCCAAAGGTAGCTACTTATGACTTAAAACCTGAGATGAGTGCTTATGAAATTACTGAAAAAGCCATGAATTTCATTACTGAAAAAGAACCAAATTTTATATGTTTAAATTACGCTAATCCTGATATGGTTGGCCATACAGGAATGAGTTCAGCCATCATTAAAGCTTGCGAAACAGTTGATCAATGCCTAATGAATTTAGTCTCTTTTCTAAAAGAAAAAAATTACGCATCACTTATAATTGCTGACCATGGTAATGCTGATAAAATGTTTAATGAAGATGGTTCTCAACATACAGCTCATACGGTAAATCCTGTTCCTGTTACTTTAGTTAGTAACGAAAAGTTTAGTTTNAAAAATGGAGTTTTAGCAGATATTGCTCCAACAATTTTAGATTTATTGGATATGGAAAAGCCTGAGGAAATGACAGGNAATTCACTTATTAAATAATATCAATTTCTTATCAAATGAACATACCCATTAATTAGGTTTGTAGNGTAGTCATATTTATTNGATTNTGGGTCTACAATGTAATAATATAGCCCATCGTTTAATTCGTTTCCAGATTTAAAATGTGTNCCATNCCAATCGTATTGATAGTTTTCNTTGGCATAAACTAACTTNCCCCAGCGATTGTATACTAAAACGGAAGGATTNGGATAATCATCTAAATTTATAGGNACAAAAAAGTCATTTATTCCATCATTATTAGGAGTAAATACATTNATATTTTCTACAGNGCATTGATTCCANACTAAAACACTATCGTGAATTTCTTGATNACAACCATCGTANATNCTNAGTGAAAAATANTGAGTAGAGTCAGGNCTTACAATNATAACATCTTGATCAGANCCGTTAGACCAATTTAAAGCTATAGGGTCTATTCCACCTCCCCAATCACTTTGTAGCGTTGCAGATTCAAANAGNTCACTACAAATGTTTAAACTATCAGGAAGGTCAAGATATAAAGGAGTATAATCACTAATATAAATGGTTGCAGTAGACGTGTCAAGGTTACCGTTACAACGCTCATATATTACATTTAGAATAACTGTTTCAGTTGGTTCTGTAATGGTGTCAAGAATTGGATATACGAAAACAGTATCTGTAAATTGACCAGCTGGAATGACTAAGCTATCATTGATTAAGGGGAAATCTAAAGATGGTGTTGCAGTACCTTGAATATCAAAATATACCGTAAAATCATTGCTAGCGTCTGGCCTNTCAAATGTGAAAAAAGCAGCATTACAACCTTCATAAAGCAAGGTNTCTCCTTCAGCTATACCGCTTGATACACTTACACTGCCATTGGATGAAAAACTACCTGCTTCTAAAAANACCCAAGAATCTAAGCTGCTATCAGATCCATCNGCTAAAGCTAATCTAATGTGGTATGTTTCACCGCATTGTACTANGGTAGTTGCATTGAATAAAGTNGTAAATCCATTACAAGAAACAGTTTGCGGGAATGTAAATTGGTTGTCNATATAATATTGANTGTTTAAAACATTATTTACTGAACTTATAGTAATTGGCAAAGGAGGAATGGAATTGGGCACAGTNGCAATATTTATAGAACCGTTTGGGAATCCAGCCGGAGAGGAATAGGGACCTGTAATGCCTGGGCCAGAAATAAAAAAGCCAAACACATCGTTGTATTCAGAATTTACCCAAGTCAGATATTCATTGGAACCAAATACATAATTAAAAGAAACAGTATCTGAAGTAGGGATAAAATCAAATTCAATGGTAGCCACATCAAAAATACCAGAAACAAAAAAAGGTTGATTAATTAATGGCGGTACACTGTTAGCTACATTGAGTAGATCGGGATCAGTATTTGTATTTATGGGGCTATTCCCACCTCCAAAACTACTAGGGTCTAAGTCAGCAATATCACCTGTTGACATAACAATTCCACTATCTAATCCTAAATTGGTATTTATACCATTAAAAAAACCAATTTGAATGGCGTCTCCAAACATGGAGGTATTATTAGCGCTAACACCACCACCCAATAATACATTATTAATAAGTTGATTTGCAGTGTTATATGGAGCACTATTGGTTACAGTGATTTGTGCAAAATAATGGAATATCAAGCTCAAGTTTAATAATACAGCAATAACCCTAATTTTCATAGGTTAAAGATATCAAATAATAATAACTTCATTTTTTACTTTTGGAAGTAGATAATTCCTAATTTCACATTCCTTTTGAAATTTTGTGATTATGAAATCATGGGTNAAAAAAATAGTTAAAGCAATACTGGTCATTTTTGTTTTATTGCTGTTATCACTTATGTGTTTGCCTTATTTTTATAAGGATAATATTGCNGAGNACATTAAAAATGAGTCTTCAAATTATATTGATGCNGATTTAGTGTTTGATGGTATTGATNTATTCGCTTTAAAATCTTTTCCAAAATTAACGGTTGAGTTAGATGCGCTAAAGTTGATTGGGAAAAATAAATTCAAAGGAGTTGAACTAATTAACGTACAACAAGTTGCCGTTGAAGTGGACTTGTTGGATATTTTGATTCACAATAAATATCAACTAAATAAGCTTAACGTAAAAAGGCCTATTGTTAACTTAATTACGCTTCAAGATGGAAGTGTTAATTATGATATTTATATAACAGATGATGAAAATCAATCTTCTAATACAGTTTAAGAAGCATCACCGTTTGAATTTAAAATCAAGACATATAGTATTGAAAATGCTAATCTTAACTACATAGACAAATCATATTCAATTCAGCTTATAATGGATTCTTTAAATCATTATGGATCTTTTGTTTTAAATGGAGATTCGTATGAATTCAAAACAAATACCAATGCGCTTGACCTTACCTTCTCTTATGATGAAATAAAATACCTCAATAAGACTAATTTGGATCTTAAATTTAATGGTGTAATTGAATTTATTGGAGATGAATTGGTATTAGAAATAATAGAAAATCAAATTAAGCTAAATAGATTCAACTTTGGTCTTGAGGGNAGTTTTAAAATGTTANCTGATGATTATGATATGGATTTCACATTAACAACCCCCAACCAATCTTTTAAGGATTTTTACAGCATTATTCCAGGGGCATATCGTCAAGATTTTGATCAATTAGAAGCCAAAGGAAATTTTGGTTTTGATGGTCATTTGAAAGGAGTGTATAATGATGAAATTTTCCCATCGTTTCANTTTAATTTAATNACCTCNGATGCATTTGTACAATATCCAGGATATAATCATGCCATTGACGATGTTAATCTCTCNTTAAAAACCAGTTATCCAGGAGGATCTAATTTTGATTTATTAGATGTTAATTTAGAACAATTAAACCTATCATTCTTGAATTCTACTTTGGCTATGTCTCTAAGAGNACGTGAATTAGAAAGTGATCCAAAAATCAAGGCAAATTTAAATGCTGAATTAAAATTTGACGATATTAAAAAGGTTATACCCATTGATTCTAGTGAAATAAGTGGTATGCTCAATACAAATCTTAAAGTTGATGGGCAATANTCATCCATTGAAAAAGAAGAATATGACCAATTTAATGCTTCCGGTTTATTTGAATTGAGTCAATTTCATTTTGCTTCAAAAGATTTCGATCAAACTTTAAGNATAAGNGGACTCATGTTTGATGTAAAGCCTAATATTTTGGAACTCACTAAAATGAATGCACAATTTGGAGAAAGTGATTTTAGCTTGACAGGGACATTGGAAAATTACTGGCCATATATTTTAAGAAATCAAAATCTGGAAGGTTCATTTATATTAAACAGTAATCAAATAAATCTTGACGAATTAATGGGTAATTATGATACAACATCAATATACGCTTCAGCGGACTCTTTATCAGTAGATTCATTAACTAATCCAGATGATTTATCCGTTTTTTCTGTTCCAGAAAACATTTATTTCTTTTTTAATTCAAACGTCTCGAAATTAATTTATGATAGTCTACCTATAAATAACTTCAATGGAACTATAGTTGCAAATCATGGAAAAGTCCATTTTAACAACTTTGCTATGAATATATTTAATGGAGAAGTAAATATGGATGCAACATATTATAGTACAGCTACAAAAAGAGCAAAATTCTTAACTAATATGGATGTAAAAAATATATCTTTTGATGATGCCTATACTTATTTTAATACCATTAAAAAGTATACTCCAATAGTCAATTATTTTGAAGGTAATTTTTCTACTCTATTAGAAGCAGATTTAGTTTTAAATGAGCATTATTACCCAGTTTATAGTGATATTTCTAGTAGTGGTAAATTAACATCAGATGAAGTTGAAATTTTAGCTAATCCAATATTTGATCAATTAAAATCATATGCTGCAGGTTTATTTAAAGAAAATAAAAAAGTTGAAAATTTGAATTTATCTTATGAATTTAAGGATGGGAAGTTTATTCTAGATAGTACAGCAGTAAAATTAAATAATTACGATTTAACCTTAAGTGGATATACCTCACTAGATCAAAAAATCAACTATGATTTATCATCAAAAATTCCAGTTTCTTTTTTGAATAATTCAAATAAAACCATTAACACCCTACTTTCTAAAACAAAGGGAGTTACCAGTATTTCAGATCATGTTCCTTTGGCAATTAATATTTCGGGAGACATCAAAAGCCCTGTAATTTCCACTAGTTTAAATGAACTTAATAAGCAAGTTAGTGAAAATGTAAAAGAAAAGTTAGAGAATAAAATTACTGATATAAAAGACAATGCAATTCAACTTGCAGAACAAAAGGCAGAAGAAATAATAAGAATAGCTAAAGAAAATGCTCAGAAATTAAGAGATGAGGCAAATGAAAAAGCAAATAAAATAGAGCTGGAAGCTAAAAAAAATCGTGAAATTGCAGATGAAAAGACCAAAGAAGAGGTAGATAAATTTAAAAAAGAGGGGTATAAAGCAGCAAAAAAAGTAATGGGTGAAGCTAAATCGCCAGTAGCTAAAATCGCAGCCAAAAAAGTAGCTTATAAAATGAAAAAAGAAACTGATGAAAAAGCGAAAGCTCTTGAAAATAGACTAAATAAAACATCAGAAAACGTAGAAAAATTAGCCTTCAAACAAGCAGAAAAAATTAGAGTAGAGGCAGATGAAAAAGCGAAAAAGATGGAGCAAGACGCAGCAGAAAAAGTAAAGGAAATAATAGATTCAACAAAATAATAATATCATGACCCAGAATTATATTGAGGAAAACAAAAAAAGATTTTTAAAAGAGTTAATGGATTTATTAACCATTCCCTCAGTAAGTGCAGATTTATCATTCAAGAATGATGTTTTAAAAGCAGCACAATTTTTATCAAAAAACCTAGAACAAATCGGTGTTGAAAATGTGGAGATATACCCAACTAGTGGGCATCCCATTGTTTATGGTGAAAAAATTATTTCATCAGATGCTCCCACAGTTTTAGTATATGGGCATTATGATGTTCAACCAGCAGATCCATATGAATTATGGGATAGCGATCCTTTTAAACCAGAAATTAGAAAAACAGATATTCATCCTGATGGAGCTATTTTTGCAAGAGGAGCTTGTGATGATAAGGGGCAAATGTTTATGCATTTAAAGGCATTTGAAGCTATGAATAGCACAAACAATCTACCTTGTAATGTTAAATTCATGCTTGAAGGCGAAGAGGAAGTTGGTTCAGAAAATTTAGAAAAATTTGTACGTGAACATAAAGATATGCTTAGTGCAGATGTTGTTTTAGTTTCAGATACAGGAATTATAAACAATCATACTCCTTCAATTTGTGTTGGATTAAGAGGTCTAAGTTATCTAGAGGTTGAGGTCACTGGACCAAATAGAGATTTACATTCTGGTTTATATGGAGGTGGTGTAGCTAATCCCATTAATATACTTTCTTCTATGATTGCTTCACTACATGACGATAAAGGAAAAATTAACATTCCTGGTTTTTATGATGAGGTATTGCAAGTTAGTGATGACGAAAGAAATGAAATGGCTAAAGCTCCATTCAACCTAGAAAATTATCAACAGGATTTAGCTGTAGATACAGTACATGGGGAATTTGGATATTCTACAAATGAAAGAACATCAATTAGACCATCTTTAGATGTTAATGGAATTTGGGGAGGCTACATTGGAGAGGGGGCTAAAACAGTTCTTCCTTCAAAAGCTTATGCTAAAATTTCAATGAGATTGGTCCCTAATCAAACTTCAGCTGATATCACATCATTATTTGAAAATCATTTTAAAAAAATTGCTCCTTCATCTGTAAAAGTTAAGGTTACCCCACATCATGGTGGAGAAGGAGTAGTTATCCCAACTGATTTTAAGGGCTATTTAGCAGCAAAAAAAGCCATGAATAAATCTTTTGGAGTTGATCCAATTCCTGTTAGAAGTGGAGGTAGTATTCCTATTGTGCCTATGTTTGAAGAAGTCTTGGGTTTAAAAACAATTTTACTTGGTTTTGGTTTAGATTCTGATGTTATTCATTCTCCAAAAGATTTATTCATGGCTTTTTTTG
>PBXW01000019.1 GCA_002727735.1 Crocinitomicaceae bacterium | reverse complement strand
TATATCTAGAAATCATTTTATTGGTATGTGTTTTCACTATGAATGGTGCCGATGAAGCATTATATTTAAAGGGTGAATCACATGTGGCTGGACAGGGTTCCTTTGGTTTCTTGGTTTCTTCATACATTGGTCCATGGTTGTTTAGTTCCTTTGATATTGAAACTTTACATGTTTTAGAACGAGTTGGTTGGTGGGGTCATATATTAGTTGTATTTGGCTTTTTAAATTATTTACCAATTTCCAAGCATTTTCATATTATAATGGCTTTCCCCAACACCTATTTCAGTAATCTTAAATCTAAAGGTGGATTAACTAATTTATCTGCTGTTAAAGATGAAGTTACTAAAATGTTTGATCCTAATTTTGATCCTTATGCAGCCCCTGCTGAGACGGAGCAAGCAGTTCCCGATCGTTTTGGAGCTAAGGATGTAGAAGATTTAACTTGGAAGAATTTAATGGATGCGTATTCGTGTACTGAGTGTGGTAGATGTACATCTGCATGTCCAGCAAATCAAACTGGAAAAAAATTAAGTCCAAGAAAAATAATGATGGATACCCGAGATAGATTAGAAGAGGTGGGAAGAGGTAAGAGAAAGAATGGAAAGGATTATCAAGATGGAAAAGCTTTGTTAGGGGATTATATTTCTGAAGAAGAAATTTGGGCATGTACTTCTTGCAATGCATGTGTTCAGGAATGTCCAGTTAATATTGATCCATTATCTATCATAATTGACTTAAGGAGATATGCAGTTATGGAGGAATCTAAAGTTCCCTCAGAATTGGCAGGTATGTTAACAAATATTGAAAATAATGGTGCCCCATGGCAATTTGCGCAAGCAGATCGTTTTAAATGGGCAGAGGAACAATAAGCTATGTCACAATTAAATATACCAACAGTAGCTGAATTAATAGCTAAAAATGAACAACCTGATATTTTATTTTGGGTTGGATGTTCTGGAAGTTTTGATGACAGGGCAAAAAAAATCACAAAGGCTATAGTTAAGATATTAAACTATTGTAATGTAAAGTTTGCAGTACTTGGTGCGGAAGAATCATGTACTGGTGATCCAGCTAAACGAGCAGGAAATGAATTTTCTTTTATGATGCAGGCTATTCAAAATATTGAATTGCTAAAAGGATACAACATAAAAAAAATTGTAACTGGATGTCCTCATTGTTTTAATACGCTTAAAAATGAATACCCAGATTTAGGAGCTGATTTTGAGGTCATTCATCACACACAATTAATAAATCAGTTGATAAAAGAAGGTAAATTACTGTTGAAAGATGGTGGAACTTTTAAGGGAAAGAAAATCACTTTTCATGACCCTTGTTATCTCGGAAGGGCCAATGGAATTTATGAAATACCTAGAGATGTTTTGAAAAAATTAGATGCTGAGCTACATGAAATGAAAAGATCAAAAGCAAAGGGTCTATGTTGTGGTGCTGGTGGCGCACAAATGTTTAAAGAAGCAGAAAAGGGAAACAAAGAAGTAAATGTGGAAAGAACTGAAGATGCGTTAGCAGTTAAGCCTGATGTTATTGCTACAGGATGCCCTTTTTGTAATACCATGATGACAGATGGCGTTAAATTCTTTGAAAAAGAAAAAGAAATTAAGGTTCAAGATATAGCAGAGCTAATTGCTAATGCTGCAGATTTATGATTTTTAAAGATTTTCTACCACATTCTAGAATTTGGCTTTTCATCTCAGAATCTCCAATTGAAAATGAAAAGAAATTAGAGATTCAACATAATTTTTTAAATTTTTCAAATGATTGGAAATCTCATGGAGAAAAATTAAATGGGGTATTAAAAATTGCATATGATAAACTCATTATTATTGGTGTTAAGCAACAAAACTTATGCGGAAGATCTGTAGATGGATTGATGAGATTTGTTCGAGAACTTGATGAAAATGTTCAGTTAGATTTGCTCAATCGTAATAGATTAGGTTATCTTGTTGATGGTACTCTCAGTACTTTTCATTTTAATCAAATTGAATTATTAGCAAAGGATGGGAAAATCAATAACAACACATTGATTACTAATAATTTTATACAAACAAATGATCAAGAATTATTTGTTTCTTTATCTCATTCTCCTTTTGGAACAGCTGTCTTTTCCTGATATGATCTTTTAGTATGAATTTTAAAACCATCTAAAAAATTCCCTTCCTTATCCAATAGCTCAACAGGTTGAGTTACCCCATTTGGTTTACTCATAAATGAAATTTGTTTTATTTTATTTTCATCAACATAAATGTTCATTTTTTCACAACTGACTTCATTAGATTCTTTTATCTGATTGGTTTCCTCGTCCTGAGTATAGTAGATTACTTCTCCATTTTCATTGATGTTCAGTTGATGTAACTTGTTGTTTTTAAAATACCCCTTTAGTTGTTCGCCTTTAATCTGATCAAAGTGATTGCTGTCCTTTTTTGTTATTACCATTCCATCACTTTCAATGTACATATTATAAACTATCCCTTTATATGTTTTAAAGATTATTTCTTCTCCCGTAATTTGATTACTATCTACCCATATAATAGGGGCGGTTATACATTTCATGATGGAATCTTTTTCGTTTATAAATATCGAGTCGCAATCACCATTTAATTGTGTGCCTTCAATTACAACATTGTTAAAACATAAAGTTTTTATTTCAAGACTATCATTTACATGTATAAATTGATCAGCATATACAGACATGGTATCTATAGAATCATATTGAATCATTAATGCACTTTCCCACACTCTTACAGAGTCTTTAATTTCATTATGGTACCCATGCTGCCCTATAATAATAGAACTACTACTATCATCAATTATTTTAACATCGCCTTTAGCAAAGGCTTCACCAATTTTTTCATTATAGAAAACACTATCAGCAAAAAATTGATATTTATTAGTTTCTATGCAAACATTTCCCTTAAGTGAAGAAGTTTGTTTTACATTATCAAACCAACCTTTACTACAATCAATTTTTGAACTTTTAGTTTCTATTTTAGTTTTTCCAATTATGTTGGTCTTTTCATTATCTGTTTGATAAATTAAAGTGTCAGAAATAATTTGATAATCTGGGTGTTTTAGGGCTACATTTTTTTTAAAGTATAATGTATTATTGTTTGTGTTGAATTTGCCTATTTTACTTTTAATGGTATAGTTTTTACTATGGTGTTTGATTTCACCACCATCATAATAATAAGCTAAATTATAGGTTTGGTCATATATTAAAGAGGTTGACTTTAAGACGATGTCATTAGTAATCAGTTTAACATTTCCATATAAATACGCTTTTTGCTCATTTCCGTAATAGTGTAAACTATCTCCAAAAAGGTGCAAACTATCATTTTCATTTATTTTGATGTTCTTATAGGCTATAAATGAATTGTTTGCTCTATCGTATGAAGCACTATCACAATTCATGATAGAATTATGGTGCTTAAAAACCACTTTTTTCCAAAGTATTAATAAGCTTTTATTCTTTTGTGTTATTCCCTTACTATGTTTTGAGCTAAAGCTTATCTTTTTTGTTTGACCATTAATTGTTAATGGTAGGAGAACATAGATTAATATTGTGAAAAGAGTTGTCCTCATTAATAAGTAACGCAAGCTTTGTATAAAAATTACGAAATTACCTTTTAATAGTTGCAGACCTATTTGGGCCTACCGAAACTATTTTAATAGGAACTTCTAATTCAGCTTCTAAAAAATGGATGTAATCCAGTAGCTCTTTTGGTAAGTTGTTTTGATCTATTATATTAGTTATATCAGTATTCCAACCTTTTAAAGACTTGTAAACTGGAATGGTGTCTTTTCCAATTTCGAAAGGGAAATAGTCAAATTCTTCACCATTAATTTTGTAGTGAGTACAAACTTTAATTTCTTCAAAACTGTCCAAAACATCTGCCTTCATCATACACAATTCAGTCACTCCATTTATCATTATGGCATATTTTAATGCAGGCAAATCAATCCATCCACATCTTCTTTCTCTACCAGTTGTAGCACCATACTCATGGCCAATATCTCTCATTTTTTGTCCAGTATCATCCTTTAACTCGGTAGGGAATGGGCCACTTCCAACTCTCGTACAATATGCCTTGAATATGCCAATGATGTTATTAATTTTATTTGGAGCAACTCCCATACCTGTACAGGTTCCTGCAGAAATAGTATTGCTTGATGTTACGAATGGATAGGTTCCAAAATCTATATCTAATAATGTGCCTTGTGCTCCTTCTGCAAGTACCTTTTTGCCGTTTTTAATGGCGTTGTTTAAATAATGTTCGCTGTCAATGTGTTNGAATCTTTTAAGAAATTCAATGCTTTCTAAAAACTCTTTTTCCATTATTGAATAATCGTCTTCAATGTCATTTAACAATTGAAAGTGCTTATCCTTTAATCTTAAAAATTTCTCTGAAAAATTTCTACTTAANATATCACCAACACGCAGTCCATTTCTACCTGTTTTGTCCATATAAGTAGGGCCAATTCCTTTTAGAGTTGAGCCTATTTTTAATTTTCCTTTTGCTTTTTCAGAAGCCTTGTCAAGTAATTTATGAGTAGGTAATATTAAATGAGCTTTTTTTGATATCAATAGTTTTTTNGTGACATCAACATTNAGTTTTTCTAANTCCTCNATTTCATGCTTTAAAATAATNGGATCTATAACTACTCCATTTCCTATNATNTTGATAACATTTTCTCTAAATATCCCTGATGGTATAGTATGAAGTACATGTTTAATCCCTTCAAATTCTAAAGTGTGACCAGCGTTNGGNCCTCCTTGAAANCTCGCAATTATATCGTATTTTGGGGTTAATACATCAACAATTTTCCCCTTTCCTTCATCTCCCCATTGAAGGCCTAATAATACATCAGCTCCCATAGTTAATNTGTTTTTTAAAATCTTCTAAATTTTTAATATTTTTTTTGATTTTAAATATGGTATTTAATTTAGTTGTTATNAGTAATGTGTCAACACTGCTATTAATGTTGCACAAATATATATCTCCACCATTGTTTCTTGTCATGGATAGCAGCTTAAGTAATTGATTAAAACCTGAACTATTCATGTAGTTTAAGTTTTTCATATCGACTACAATGGTATTGGTTTTTTTAGAAATGAATTGGCTTGTTTTATCCATTAGATTTTTAGCATCATCATCACTGATTAATTTACCTTCTAGACTAGTCCATAAGAATGGTGGTTCTTCCTCTGTAATAAACTCAAACATTAAGTTTTCTTTTTGCCGTAAAAGTATAGTTTATGATCATTTATTTCTACGTTATAAATTTCTTCTATTGTTTTTCTAATATTTTGTATTCTTGGGTCACAAAATTCAATTACTTCTCCATCATTTAAAATAAGATGGTCATGTTGTTTAAACTCAAATGATTTCTCAAAGTTAGAACTGTTATGGCCAAATTGGTGTTTTTTTATCAACTCACAATCAAGAAGTAAATCTATAGTGTTGTATAATGTTGCTCTACTAACTCGGTAATTTTTTTCTTTCATTTTAACATATAGTTCTTCTATGTCAAAGTGACCATTAATAGCGTATATCTCNGCTAAAATGGCAAATCTTTCAGGNGTTTTACGATGTCCTTTGTTAGTTAAATAAGCTAAAAAAACTTCTCTTACCCGTTCTTGTATGTCTGAAATGTTTTCCAAAATTAATTTTGACAAAAATAGAATTTAATTGCATACTACTCCATTCTAACTACTTTTTCAATTCCATCAATATTTCTGAGTTTTCGAATTAAATTTTCTAAGTGATTTTTGTCATAAACATATAGCATGATATTTCCTTCAAATACACCATCTTTTGAATCGAAATTCAGTGACTTCATGTTNACTTTTTCCAAGTCAGAAATTATGGTAGTTAATTCATTNACTAANCCCACATNATCTATTCCAATAAACTTTANNCCTGTAATAAAAGCATCACCCTTGTTTTTCTTCCAATTTGCTGTTAGAATTCTGTATGCATAATTTGCTCTAAGTTGTTTTGCATTAGGGCAATTATTTCTATGAATCTTAATCCCATCATTGATGGTTATAAATCCAAAAACTTGATCCCCNGGCAATGGATTGCAGCAGGGAGATAATTTGTAGTCTAAGTTAGGATCAGCTCCTTCACCAATGATTATTTCATTTTCAGTNCCTCTAACACGTTGTACAAGAGTTTCAAAAGTGTTTTTAATNCTTTTTGTAATGGAAGATCCAATGTAGAGNTGTCCAGCTTTAGTGTCAATTTCTTTAATTCTACTTATATCTACAGACCCTTGAGCAATTTGATAATAAAATTCAGTGTGTTCTTTAAAATGGTAATATTTTAGAATAACTTTTAAATTATTTTCTGAAAAATCAACCTTTAAGTTATTTAACTTNCTTTCCAGAATT
Organism: Crocinitomicaceae bacterium; assembly: GCA_002727735.1. Lineage (GTDB taxonomy): Bacteria > Bacteroidota > Bacteroidia > Flavobacteriales_D > Parvicellaceae. Next base: position 777 of record PBXW01000019.1, on the reverse strand, counting down.
TCTTTTCCATTTGCAGCTAATTTNTTCTTCTCCTCTTTTAATGTTTGCTTAATTTTAGATTTGGCTTTTGACGTAATTACAAAGTCAAGCCAAGCTTCTTTTGGAATTTGTTTGTTAGAAGTTAGTATTTCAATTTGATCCCCACTTTTTAATACATGACTTAAAGGAACTAATTTACTGTTNACTTTNGCNCCAATACAATAAACTCCTATATCTGTATGAACAGAAAAAGCAAAATCTAAAGCAGTTGCATTTTTAGGGAGGGTAAATAAATCTCCTTTTGGAGTGAATACATAAATTTCATCACTGTAAAGGTTAGTTTTAAAATCATCTAGGAAATCAGAAGTATTCGATTCTTTATTTTCCATGATTTCTCTAATCTCAGCTATCCATTTATCAAAACCAGTATTTTTATTAGAGCCTTGTTTATATCTCCAGTGTGCTGCTAATCCTTTTTCAGCAATATCATCCATTCTTTTAGATCGAATTTGTACCTCTACCCATTTACCTGTTGGACTCATTACTGTAGTATGTAATGACTCATAACCATTTTGTTTGGGGTAAGAAATCCAATCTCTTAATCTTTCAGGGTTTGGTATATAATAATCAGTAACCACACTGTAAACCTTCCAACAATCTGCTTTTTCATCTGTAGAGTCTAGAATAATTCTGATGGCAAAAACATCAAACACCTCTTCAAAATCAACCCCTTTATCTTGCATTTTACGATGTATAGAAGGAATTGACTTTGTTCTTGCTTTGAATTGGTATTTAAAT
>PBXW01000018.1 GCA_002727735.1 Crocinitomicaceae bacterium | reverse complement strand
GTGTAAGTTTGATATGTCAATTTGTCACTTTAATTGAGTTGTCAAATCTTTAAATTGAATAAAACCAGTATGGGTAAATTCTAAAGATTTATCATGATAATAAAACATTGTAGGCACTGATAAAACACTAAAATGACTGGCTAAAGACTTATTTACGTCCATATTAATATCAATAAAATTCAAATCAGGATATTGTATTAACAATGTATCTAATACTGGTTTTAACTTTTTACATGGTAAACACCATGGTGTTTTAAATACTAATAAAACTCTTTTATTTTGGTTAATCACATTTTCAATTTCGTCATTAGAATATGTTTTTGATGCAAAACTTAATTCTTTACCTTGATTTACAACTTTATAGCCTTTTTCAATCCAATCACTGTATCCACCAACAATATTATACACCTCCTTTTGCCCTAGATCAATTAAAATTTCAGCAGCCTTCTTACTCCTACCACCAGCATGACAATACACATAAACAGGGAGGTCTTTATTAATCCAAGTTGCTTTTTCTTTAAAATTTTCATCATAAAAATCTATAAAGCTTGCATTTTCTATGTGGCCATTATTAATTTCATCAATTGTTCTAACATCAAGAATAATACCTGCATTGGTGTTGATTTTACTCGAAAAATCAACTATAGAAATATCTAATACTTTTTTTTCATTTGAAGACAGGCAAGAATTCAAAAAACAAAGTGTAATTATATAAATCAATAATCTTTTCACTTATTTAATTTTTGTCTTAAATCATCAATTCCACCACCATCATAAACTTCTGTTAGGCCTTCTTGTTTTAGAAAAGAAACAGCTTGAGCACTTCTTACTCCTGCTGCACAATAAATGACCACTGGCTGCATAGCCCTGACATCTTCAATATGATGTGGAATTTGATTCAAAGGAATATTAACTGATGCTTCTATATTATCAATAAAACATTCCATTTTAGTTCTTACATCAAGAATGTTATATTTTTCTTTTTTTAAAATACTTTCTATCATGACAGAATCAAAGGCTTTATTTCTGTAAATATATAGTCAATTTATTTTCAAATTATTTAAAATGAATCAAAATTTATTTAAAATACAAAGCGTTTTAGAGAGATGCTTAATTCTGATTTATTATATTTATAGCTTACTTATTCAAAAAAACTAAAATGAAAAAACTTATTACCATTCTTGTTTGTCTTCTTGGATTTACACAATTTAACTTTAGTCAATATTTCTACATTCCTGCCTCTGTTCCAGGCAACCCAGGAGGTTTAAACACAGATAATGAATATCCTAATGGATCAGGACTTCCTGCAGGGTGGACCGTAATACTAGGGCCAAGCAATTCCAGCCCTACCTGGTCATCTGTTGAAACTATCCCTTTTGCCTTTAATTTTAACGGCAACCCTGTTACTCAATATAAAGTTTCCTCAACTGGTGTATTAACATTTACAACTAACACTGTCACCGTACCAGGAGCTACAAATGCTGTTCTTCCAGATCCTGGAATCCCAAATAGCTCAGTTATGGTATGGGGTATACAAGGTACAGGTAGTAATGATAATATAGTTACCAAAACTTTTGGAAACTCTGGTAGCCAACAACACTGGATTTTCTTTAGTTCATATACCGCTGGCAGTTGGTCTTATTGGTCCATAGTTCTTGAAGAAGGTTCTGATAAGATTTACATTGTAGATCAAAGACACAGCACTGCAGCTAATCCACAAATTACAGCAGGAATACAAATAGATGGATCTACAGCAACAATGGTAGCTGGCTCACCTACACTGTCCAATGTGGCAGGTGCTGATGCATCTCCAGCTGATAACCACTATTACGAATTTACTTATGGAACTCAAAATGCTACTGATATGGCTGGAGTTGAAGTAAGTACTTTTCCATACTTAATTCTTGGAAATGCACCATTTACCATCTCTGGAGAACTAACTAACTTTGGTACAAATGCTGTTAATTCATTTGACCTTAATTACTCTGTTGATTTAGGACCAACTGTTACGGAAAACATCACTGGCGTAACTATAAACAGCTATGACAATTACACATTTGATCATGGCACTTTATGGACTCCTGCTTCTTCTGGCTCTTATTTAATCGCTATTTGGGCATCTAACATCAATGGTTCAGCAGATATGAACTTAAATAATGATACGGCTTATGCGGTATTGAATGTATTTGACAACTTTGTTCAACGTGTTCCTATGTTAGAGGTGTTTACAAGTTCAACTTGTGGACCATGTGTTCAAGGAAATGTTAACCTTAAAACTGTTCTTTCTAATTATTCTCAATCTGATTATACGCTTTTAAAGTATCAAATGAGCTGGCCAGGTTCTGGTGATCCATATTATACACAAGAAGCCGGTGACAGAAGGACATTTTATGGTGTAAACTCCGTCCCCAGAATGGAAGTAGATGGTGGATATGATGGAAACCCTTCAGGATTTACAACTCAAGAATTTGATGAATTCGCTGGAATACCATCTTTTTCAACAATAAGCGCTAATTATAGCATTTACCATGACTTATCTACTGCAATTGTTGACATGGGTATAACCATTGATCCCATTGAAGATTTCAATAGTAATAACTTAAGACTTTTTGTAGGTATTTTTGAATTTGCCACTTATAATAATGTTGGATCTAATGGAGAAACTGAATTCCTACATGTTATGAAAAAGATGGTTCCAAACTCTAACGGTTATGCCATACAAGCATTACAATCTGGAGTTCAAGAAACTTACAACTTTTCATACAACTTTCAAGGACAATACACTCTACCTCCTGATGCTAACTCACCTATTAATCATATGACTAGTCATTCAGTTGAAGATTTCGATAATTTAGGTGTTGCAGTATGGATACAAGATGATGTAACAAAAGAAGTACTTCAATCCACTACTGCTAGCATTGTTGCTGATATTAAAGAAAATATACCTACATCTAAATTGATGCTATTCCCTAATCCATCTGTGGAAAACAATACCAATTTGGTTATAGAAACTCCTGAAAGAGGTGATTTTGAGATCATGTTGATTAACACTCTTGGAGAAATAGTTATGATAGATAACATTATTGTTTCTAGTGATATGACAGTATATAACTTGGATAACACTGCATTAAGCAATGGNATTTACAATGTTGTTGTTACATCTAAGTCAACAAAATCAACTAAGAAACTTCAAATTCTACGTTAAATTGAGAAAGATATTCTGCATATTTTTCTCAATATTCGTATTGAGTACTTTTCATGCGCAGTATTTTTATTTACCTAGCACAACTCAAGGAAATCCTGGTGGATTAAATAATGACAATGAATATCCCAATGGCTCTGGACTTGATGCTTCATGGACATCTTTATTACCAGGTGGTAATAGCTCTCCAACTTGGTCACCTATAGANACNATTCCATTTAACTTTAATTTTAATGGTTCACCTGTGTCTACATTTAAAGTGTCTTCATCAGGAGTGCTTACATTTACAACNAATGCTGGAATTGCGCCTATTTATGCNAATGCAAGNATCCCAGATCCAGGAATACCNAATAACTCCATCATGGTNTGGGGAATTGAAGGAACTGGCTCTAATGATGAAATTGTTACCAAAACATTTGGAAANCCTGGAGGGCAACAATATTGGGTTTTCTTTAGTTCATATACTGCAGGAAGTTGGACCTATTGGTCCATCGTTTTCGAGGAGGGAACAGATAAAATATATATTGTAGATCAGCGCCATAGTAATAATGCTACTCCGCAAATTACTGCTGGTATACAAATTGACAATTCAAACGCAATTATGGTTACTGGNTCGCCTCAGTTAGCCAATGTTGCTGGAACAAACGCATCTCCTGCAGATAATCACTACTACGAATTCATTTATGGCTCTCAGAACAGCGTAGACATGAGTGCTACNAATAATTTAACCTACCCTTACTTATACATTAATGACGCGCCATATGTTATTACTGGGATTTTTGACAACTTAGGAATTGANACTGTTACAAGCATGGACATAAATTACTCTGCCAATAATGGTAATGTGGTAACTGAAACAATTTCAAACTTATCAATGGANACTTACGCAACAGATACATTTAGTTTTGCAACTCTCTGGAATCCAACAGTAGATGGAAATTATGATATCGCCATTTGGGCTTCAAACATTAATGGCAGTACTGATTTAGACAATTCTAATGATACAACTCATAAGTTTTTACATGTTTTCTCTAACACTACACAAAGAAAACCTATGCTTGANACATTTGTTAGCTCAACAAGTCAATACTCAGTGACAGGCAATGTGGATTTACANAATATATTNTCTTCTAATACAGGTAATTACACTTTGCTAAAATATCAAATGAGTTGGCCAAATCCTGGTGACCCATATTATACTGTAGAAGGAGGGCAAAGGAGATCTTATTACGGAATTAATACAGTTCCAAGATTAGTCATGAATGGAGTTGCACAAAACAACCCAATAGGCTTTACTCAAGGTGAATTTGATGAAAGTGCAAATCTATATTCTTTTATAGATTTAAGTGCAGATTATTCCGTTGGTGGACAAGTTGTAGATATCAATGTACAGATTGATCCTCTTATAGACGCAATTGGNGTATGGAATAATCTTGTATTACATGCCGCTATTTTTGAGTACACCACCTATAATAATGCAGCAACAAATGGTGAATTTGAGTTTTATAATGTCATGAAAAAAATGGTTCCAGACATTAGTGGAACTTCTGTAACCAATCTTGCAGGCCCTAACAATCCACAAACCATTAACTTATCTTACACCTTTAATGGACAATATGTATTACCNCCAGATGCTGACAGTCCTGTAGATCACAGCACCTCTCACACAGTTGAAAGTTTTAATAACCTTGGCGTAGCAGTTTGGTTACAAGACGTTGAATCTAAATATGTCTTGCAATCTACTGAAGCTTCACTTGTTACAAATTTAGGAGAGGAAAACAAATTGGANATGCTATGCTTCCCCAACCCCAGTAATGGAGCTTTCAACCTTGTTTTACCTCAAAATATTGGTTTATATAATTTAGAAGTTTATGATCTTNTAGGNAATTTAGTTTATCAACTAAAAAGCCAAGAGAGGTATAATCANATTAATTTGGAACAGCTTAATGCTGGAATTTATCAGTTNAAAATNCAAAATGATAGTTACCGTTTGTTCAAAAAAATTGAACTTTTAAAATAACTATTCTTTAATTAACATAGCTACCTTTTTTTTGCCAAATGGTCTTTCNTCCATTATTTTAAAATTTAATTTTAAATGAAAATTTAATGAAATATCATTTCTAGGNNTAGTATTNACTTCACAACATAATGGAATTTTAGCTTCAATGCANTTAAGAAAAATTTGATTATACAACTCAGCTCCTACTCCTTTNCGTTGATATATATTNGAAACAGCTACCCTATCTACATANAGAAAAGAATCATAATTAAGTTTAAAATATTGATAATTTGGAGATTGGTATANACTATTTTCGTCCATCACAAATACAAATGCTATTAATTGTTCCTTTTTCAACGCCAGGTAACAATAAGTACAAAAATCATAAAGTTGCTGCACATGTTCAAGATCATTAACGGCCCCCAAAGCAGGTATATTTGCCTGATTTAAATTATAAATAGCAGATTTTAATTCATTGCTAAGTAGATCAATAGTTGGGTTTAAGATTATAATTGAAAGTTCTTTATCCATTCATCTATTCTATTCAAATTGGATATTAAATTAAAATATTATGTTTGCANAAATTAAAATTTCAATGANAAAAACAATNAAATTATTTTTTATNGCTGCCATGTCTTTAGCGGCTATATCTTGTCAAAAAGAAGGATGTACAGATCCAAATGCATATAATTATAATGCTGATGCTGACACAGACGATGGTTCTTGCACCTATGAAGGATGTACAGATCCAAATGCGGCAAATTACGACCCATTAGCAACAATAAGTAGCACATGTATATATGACCAAGTTGGTTCTTGGACCAGTACACATTTAGAGGTTACAGCGAATGTAACAATGTCTATGGGAGGATTTCCGCTTTGGGACACAACTTTTACTGAAACTACTCATCCAGATTCAATAGACCCTGCTGGACTTGATTTTATTCCAGATGGAGACCTTTACGTTCATTACTATGACGAACCTAGTGATACTGGTAGTTGGGTAAGAACTGGTGATAGCCTAACAATGAACATGATGGATACTATCTTTAATATGTATATCGACTCTGTTGATGGAACATTCATGAGATTAATTACAGGTGGAAGTGAAAGCGATTCTGATATGGGTGTGCTAATAGATTANNNNTNNAATATGAANCTNGAANTTAGNAGAAANTAAATTNCATTTTCATTAAATCTTAAAGCCCTTCATTTATGAGGGGCTTTTTATTTTTATATAATCAATGAAAAAGTCTTGTGGAAATGCATTAGTNTCAACTCCCATTTTACCACCCCAATCTCCACCTACTGCTAAATTTAAAATTAAATGAAACGGCTTNTCAAAAGGCCATTCATTTTCAGTGTCATGTTTAGATTTGGATAAAAAGTGAAACTGAATATCATCTACAAACCAAGCNAAAGTGCTATCAGTCCATACTAACTTATANGAATGGAAATTTTGATNAAGATCATCTATAAATATACTATCTGTTAAATGGGTTCCTTTGGTATGATTATAAGCAGCAGTNTGAATTGTGCCAAAAATATAATTAGGATTGTATCCCACATTTTCCATGATGTCTATTTCACCATCTAATGGCCAGTTTAAAGACCTTTCTAAAGATGGCANTAACCAAATNGCTGGCCATGTTCCTCTTGCANTGGGTAGCTTAGCTGAAACTTCTACACTNCCAGTTTGAAAATCTATATAATTTTCAGATGTTAATTTTGCTGATTTAAATACAGAATCATAAGTAGCGGAAATGACCAGTTGACCGTTCTTAATATGTAAGTTTTCTTCAGANTTAGTGTAATGTTGCAACTCATTGTTACCAAACCCACACAATTGAGGACATCCATTACCCTTAACTATATTCCAAANGTTTGTATCTAAAGNTTCGGCATTAAAATCATAAATCCATTCTTTATATACTGGAAGGTTTTTGTCCTCCTGACTTTCATTACATGATTGTAAAAAAAATAAAGAGAAAAGTAAAAAGTAAAGTTTATTCAACGTAGATTGATTTAGTTGAAACATTACTGGAACTTGAACCAACATGTATTTGAAAATCTCCTTGCTCTAAAACAGACACATTATCATAGTTATAAAATGATAGATCACCAGCTGGGAATGACAAATTCACTTCAACCTCCTCATTTGCTGGAACAAGAACTTTTTTAAAGGCTCTTAGACGTTTAACATCAGGAGTAATGCTAGCATAAGAATCCGTTGAATACAATTGAATAACTTCGTATCCGTCTATACCAGTTATATTTTTCAACTTGACTTTTGCTNTAATCAATTCATCGCGATCTACAAAAGTATCCTTGTTAAGAGTGAAATCCGCATATTCAAATTTGGAATAACTTAATCCAAAACCAAAATCGAATAAGTTATTTACTTCTCCTACATAGTTGTATGCCCCTTGAGCATTATTCTGAACTTCAGANGGCTTGTAATTATAGGGGTTAAGTGAGTTAGCATAAGCAGGATAAGTAAAAGGCAATTTACCAGATGGATTAACATTTCCAATAAGAATATCANCCAACGCATCAGCNCCNTAATTTCCGGGTAAATAAATATTAACTATAGCCTCCATTTGTTGTTCAATTGATGTAATCAATCTTGGTCTTCCTTGATTTAATACAAGCACTATAGGTTTTCCAGACTTAACTAATTCCTTAGCTAATTTTAGTTGAAGTTCATGCAAAGTAATATCATTGATATCACCNGGTTTTTCAGTGTAAGATGTTTCTCCTAAACATAGCAATACAATATCAGATTTACTGGCTGCTTTTACCGCATCTCCTATGTTTTTTTCTAACATATCATAATATTGCCCTCCTTCTTTATATTTGACTCCTTCAANAAAATCTATATTTTCCTTTCCAAATCTGTTTTGCATCGCCTCNAATATGGTATTGTACTCTGATGCAAATTGATCNGTCAATTCTCCTTGCCAAGAATAACTCCACGCTCCATTTAAACACCTCATGTTATTGGCATTAGGTCCACAAACCAATATTTTCATCCCTTTTTGNATGGGAAGAATATCATTTTGATTTTTTAGCAATGTAATAGATTCAGCTGCAGATTGATAAGCCATATTTTTAAACTCATCTGAACCAAATTTATCGTAATCCATTGGGTTTGTAACAGGATTTTCAAAAAGCCCTAATTCTATTTTTAGTTTAAGTATTTTAGAGACCGCATCATCAATTCTNCTCATGCTCACCTGACCTTCGTCAACTAATGCCATTAAATTATCNATANATTCTTCGTATTCATAAGGNACCATTGACATATCTATTCCTGCGTTTATAGCTACTTTTATAGCTTCTTTTTTTGAAGAAACAATTTTATCTCTATCATGTAATTTATTGATATCTTCCCAATCNGTTAAAANAACNCCTTCAAAACCCAATTTATTTCTCAAAAGATCAGTCAATAACTCATAACTAGAGTGAACTGGTATTCCATTGATTAANCCAGAGTTAATCATGATNGTTTTGGCACCTGCATCAATAGCTGCCTTAAATGAAGGTATATGATATTCACTTAATACATGATTTGGAATNTATGANGGTGTTCTATCTTTTCCTGAAATTGTAGCATGGTAACCTAAAAAATGTTTCATACAAGCAGCAATTTTAGTTTTATTTGAAACATCATTATTGTCTCCTTGATAACCTTTAATCATAGCCTCACCAAATGTTTTAACTATTAAAGGATCTTCTCCAAAAGACTCNAATTGGCGAGGAAACCTGGGGTCTAACCCCAGATCCAACACTGGTGAAAAATTCCAAGGTATGGATGATGCTCTTGTTTCATAAGCACAAACCATAGCCATATTATAGGCATTTGCTGGATTCCAAGAAGCAGCAGTGGTTATTTGTTGAGGGAACATAGTGCCTCCATCAGTATAAGTTGTACCATGAATAGCATCTATACCATATATTAAAGGGATCTTTAGTCTATTACTGTCCATAGCATACTGTTGTATTACTGAAATAGTATTATACCAAGTCTCTGGTGTTTGAGCAGTATTATTGATGGTATTAAGTACAGATCCTACTTTGTAGTCTACAAGAGCTTTAATTGCCCTATCATGATCAATTTCTAAAGGAAAAGAAGATCCCCACTTATTTGGGCCTTTTGCAATAACTGTTAAATTAATTTGAGTCATTTGACCTACTTTCTCTTTTAAAGTCATCTGACTTAATATCGAATCAATTTTATTATCAACAGTAGAAACACTTGGCTTCGTTAATTGATTTTGACTACATGAAATAATAAAGACAACTATCATATTTATAGCTGCGAAATGTGAAATTATTTTTTTCATATTATTACTAATTATTGAAATACTCTTACGTAATCTACAACCATCATTTGGGGAAAAACTGTAGTATTATCAGGGCTTCCTGGCCAGTTACCACCGACAGCTACATTAAAAATGAAAAAGAAGTTTTCGTGGAATGCAGATAAATTATTTCCAGTTATGTTAATAGTATGATACTGAATATCATCTCTTAACCATCTAATAGTATTCTGATCCCATATAATTGAGAAGACATGAAATTCATCATGAAATTTTCCTGACGGAAGCGAATTACTTCCTCCATACATAGCATGACCATTTTCATTCCAATGGACTGTTCCATGGACTGTTCTATCATTATATCCATTTCCCCCAATCAACTCCATAATGTCAATCTCCCCACAAGATGGCCACCCTACNGAAGAAAAACTCTCTCCTAACATCCAAAGCGCAGGCCAAATACCTTTACCATAAGGCAGCTTTGCTCTGATGTCAATTCTACCATACTTAAAAAAGTTTAAACCCTGAGTTTTTAACCTTGATGAAGTATAATTTGAACCACCAAAATTTTGTTGTTTAGCAGTTATGATCAAATAACCATTTTCAACAGACGTATTATCCTGTCTGTAATATTGTAATTCATTATTACCCCACCCCCAACTTCCTGTACCTATTTCATAGATCCAATCAGATGATAAGGAAGTGCCATTGAATTCATCTTGCCAAACTAGACTATAGTTAGGATAAGACAGTGGTGTGGTATATCCTACATTTGAAATACCAGATGAGTTGATGCTTATTTCAGCAACACCATTCCATTCGGTATAGTTCTGGTGGTCTAAATGGGCTCTTACTCGAATATTGTGAGAACCAGAATCAGAATAATTATAAGAAGCTTCACCAGTTGCACTTGTAATAATTGTTGAATCATTACCATCAAAAAAGCAAATAGTAAAGTAGTTTTCATTAAGTGCAGTTGCTTCAATTTCAACTAATCCGCTATTGGGAGTATTTATTAATGTGACAACAAGATTTGTTGGAAGATTGATGTAATAACAAGAACCATTGTCTCTATTGGCTGATGGATTGTAATTGGCCGCATTAGGATCGGTGCAACCCTTTTTACATGAATAAAACAAAGCAACAGANGCTGTGATAGTTAAAAATAATTTTAAATGTTTTTTCATTTAGGGGCAAGTTGTAACAAATCCTTCCGGAACTAATCTTAAATACCAATTTGTTTGACCATCAGCATGTCCATATTTCAACCACATCGCTGTATCATTTAATAATTCTACTTTGTACTCATTTACACCAGTATAAAAACCAATGGAAGCTATATTCGAAAAAGATAACATTGAATCTTGAGTAAGGTCCCAACTTTCGTCTAGCTGATTATCAAATGGAGCTGTATAATCATACAGGTTTTCAAAAGAACCTGGAAACTGTCCAGCTATAGCATTGTGAACATAAATATCTCCATTAGTTACTTGATCATATTCATAACCAACAAGATGAAATGTATATCTGTCATCATATAATCCACAACCAGGNTTTTCATATGCTCCTGCACTCCACCAATCAGGCGTATTNCCNGTTGGTGGACCTACACCAAAATGAGTTTGACAAGCTGAATCAACATGCCATGTTCTGTAACCGGGTCCATTGATACCACCAGTTAAGATAAGGTGTAAAGGATTATCAAATAAACTTATATCATTGGAATCTATAGTAATAGTTTGTGTGTTTTGTGCATTCCCTTGAGAGTTGAAAACAGAAAGNGTTACATCAAATGAGCCAGCAAAAGGATACTTGGCCGTATCAACTGGACCACTACCAGAAGTACCATTTCCAAAATCCCATGAACATTCTACATCTGGATTGTNTGCTGTAAAGATTATAATATTGTCACTNCCTGATGAAGGCTGGTNAGTAAANGTTGCTGAAGAGGCATCTAATCCATAAAAACAACTTCCATCATCTTTAGTCGCAGATGGATCAAAATTATGTGCAGTTGGATCAGTGCATCCTTTTTTTGCACAACTCCAAACTAACACTAGAGGTAATAATAAGANAATACTTTTTAATTTCATACTAGTTATTTTAATATCCAGGGTTTTGTGGCCAATTTCCACCAGCTAAATCTATTTCAACTTGTGGTATTGGAAATAATTCATGTTTTCCAGTTTGAAAATCGGTAATTACATCAGCCGCCTTTCCTGTCCTGACTAAATCAAAAAAACGATGACCTTCACAAGATAATTCCGATCTTCTTTCTTTCAAAATGTGTTCATACAAATCATTACCAGTAGATGTTCTTGCAGGCATTCCNACTCTTTGCCTAACCTGATTTAAATAATCAACTGCATCCACATCATTTCCTGATTGATTGTGTGCTTCAGCTGCCATCAATAAAACATCTGCATAACGAATTACTCTGTAATTAACTCCACTAGTTAAATCATTATCAGGAATACCATTTAACATTTCGTCCCTTGANTTAATGTATTTNTTGTTGTAGAATCCAGTGTGTCCACCTGCACCTACGCCATAAGTAGTTCCAGGTGCATTGGCTGCTATGTAGTTATCTATATGTAAGCANGTAGCTTCTCTTCTTGGATCCTGATANTCGAAGGAATCGAATAAGTCCTGTGTTGGTAAATTATAGCTATTTCCATCNCCATATTCNGGACCATCATATTGTCTAATACCTTGATATCCAGGAGTTAAATTACCTTCNAAACAAATCAAACATCCATAGGATCCACCTTCATCTGCAGAAAATTCAATATCAAAAANCGTTTCTGCATTGTTTTCATTTTCCTTGAGGAAAATATNAGTNTAATCTGNNGTTAGNGCATAATAATTACTATTAATTATTTGATCAAGAGCACCTGCTGCTAGAGACCACTTTTCTTGATATAAGTATACCTTACCTAATAGNCCTAAGGCTGCTCCTTTATCAACCCTACCTTTAATTCCTGAATGTGATGACTCTGACTTCCANGAAAGCGTAGCTACAGCATCCTGNAAATCAGATTCAATTTGAGCATATACCTGGTCTTTTGGAGTTCTACTTAACTCAGAAACTTGTTGAACACCAAGTCGCTCATCTATAACTAAAGGAATATCTCCAAAAAACTTGACTAATTCAAAATAGTAAAATGCACGTANAAACTTTGCCTCTGCAAGAATGACATCTTTACCTGCAAATTCTACATTGTTTTGCTTNGGTTCTAAAATAAAGTTACATCTAGCAATACCACANTAGTTGTACCTCATTACACTTCTGCACTCTTCATTGACAGCACCATGAGTCATATATTCTATTTGATGTAGACCCTCGGTGTCAGTTACACTTTCACCACCAGCTATGCAATTATCGGATGCAATGTCTCCTATCCAATAAGATACATATATTCCAGCAAGAAGGTCGTAAGCACCAGTTAATGCCCTAAGATATTCGTCTTCATTATTGAAAAAATTCTCAGCATCTTGCGTGTAAGGAGGATCAAGATCTAAAAACTTGCTACAACCCATTGATATACCAATGACTAGTAGAAGTAACGAAACAATTTTAATTAATCTTTTCATAATTTAAAATTTAATATTTACACCACCCATAATTGTTCTTGCTTGTGGATAGAAACCATAATCAACTCCTCCAGACAATGTGCCTTGAGTAGCTCCAATATCTGGNTCATAGCCCATATAATTGGTAAAAGTGAAAAAGTTGTTTGCTGATANNTANAATCGAACATAATCAGANCTGAACNTTTCTGTCCATTTTTTAGGTAAAANATANCCTATCTGAATATTTCTAANTCTGAGGAAAGATCCATCCTCTACATAAAAGTCNGANAAAACACCATTTCTATTTGGAGATGTNGTAACNCNNGGAACTTCTGCATCAGGNTTNTCNANANTCCATCTATCNAGAACATAGCTCATTTGNTTAGCNTATGGTTGCTGACGNTCAAAATTTCTAATAATTTTTTGACCTANTGCCGCATAAAGATTTGCAGAAANATCTAAGCCNNGATATCTGAAACCAANAATAGATCCAATNGTNAANTTAGGAATTGGAGAACCTAACATTTTTTTNTCNGTNTCNTCNCTGAAATTAATNACACCATCTNNATTTTGATCTACAAAGCGTAAATCTCCAACTTCTGCACCTTGCTGAGTAACTTCAGCATTATCGATTTCATCTTGTGTTTGAAAAATTCCATTGGTTTCATAACCAAAGAAATAACCAATAGGGAATCCAACTTCGAATCTAGTAGCTACATTACCTCCTACTCCAAAGCCTGCACCTGGAAGATATTCAACACCTTCAGGAACTGATTTGACCTCATTCTTAAGATAGGTGAAATTGAAATTAAAATTTGCTCCAACTGGCTTTGTTCTATCTGATGAATATCCCAATTCCAGTTCTAAACCTCTGTTACTTACATCTCCTGCATTAATAATTGGAGGATAACCACCAGGACCATAAGAGCCTATGATGGCCGATACATCTGGATTAAACAATAAATCATTGGTGTTTTTAACAAAATAGTTGGCAGTAAAGTCAAAATTATCATAAAACCTTACATCCATTCCAATATTAAATTGAGTTGTTGTTTCCCATTTTAAATCTGGATTTGCAGCAGTTCCAATTGCAACACCTGGTGTTATGATATCGTCAAAAACATAAACTCCCTCACCATTTAATAATGCCCGGTAAGCAAAGTTGGAAATTTGATCATTACCTGAAACACCGTAGCTAACTCTATATTTAAGAAGGTTAACATCTGGATTATTTTTTGAGAAATTTTCTTCTTCCGACATTACATAGGCCGCTGATATGGTTGGAAAAACACCATATCGATTGTTAGGTCCAAATTTACTAGAACCATCTCTTCTCAAAATACCTGATATAATGTATTTGTATTTGTAACTATACTCTCCTCTTAAAAATGTAGAAAGTAAACGTTCTTCAAATTCATATGAACCAGTATTATTTAAATAGCCATTTTGAGCCATGTTAGCAGAAATATCAGCAAAATCAATGGAGTTGTTTGGAATATTAAAAGCTGTCCCATTTAGTACATCTCCTTTTCTTCTGAAGACAGATGTACCAAAAGTACCTTTGATATTATGATCATCTATTTTTTTGTTGTAATTCAAATAACTCTCAAAATTTAAATCTAAATAGGTTGCTCTTTGTTCAAAAACACTAGCACCTCTTTCTAAAAAAACACTGTCAGCAATTTCAACCATTACTGGATCTAGATCTTCATTAATAGCATTGTTGGCATATTTACCAGGCCCGTACCATGCTAATGGGCTAAATGACTTATTATCTACAATGGCATAATTGTAATTTAACCTGTTAGTGAATGTTAAATTTTCATTGAATTTGTAAGCAAATTCTTGTTTTCCTACTAATTTATTTACCAATGATTGATTGTGGGTGTTCTCTATTTGAGCTACAGGATTTATGATGTCACTTACTTCAACCAAATACTCATAATTACCATCAGGACCAATTATAGGTCTGTCTGGGAATGCATTTATAGTATTATATAAAACTGAACCAATTCCGTTTTCGGGAAGTGNTTTTCTTTGTTCGTGNGTAAATAAGAAAACACTACTTAAATTTAATTTTTCTGATAATGTATTAACTAAATTAACTCTTGCATTATATCTGTCAAAACTTGATTTATCTCCACCAACAATACCATCTTGAGAAAAATAGTTTCCACCAATAGAATAAGAAGAATTTTTAGTACCTCCAGTTATACTCATATTAAAACTTTCAATTGGAGCTGTTCCGAATATGGAATCTTGCCAATTGGTACCCATTTTAAGATCAGTATTATTAAAGATTGGTTGACCAGTACCTCTAATAAACATTTCATTCTTAATTAAAGCATATTCAGCAGCATTTAATAAGTCTAATCTGTTGGCCGTTTCTTGAACCCCATAATAAGAGCCAACTTCAAATTTTGGTTTTGAACCAACTCTACCTTTTTTTGTCTCTATAATAATAACACCATTAGCTGCTCTTACTCCGTAAATTCCAGCAGTGGCATCTTTTAAAACATTAATTGATTCAATATCACCAGGATTTAAGGCATTTAAACCTTCAGAATCGTAAACAACTCCGTCAACTAAAATTAAAGGATCATTATCTCCAAATGTGGATAAGCCTCTAATCCTTATACTTGATGAACCACCAGGAGATCCTGAATTGGTATTTATAGTAACACCGGATACTTGCCCCTGTAATGCTTGGTCCATTCTTGGAATGTTTAATCGCTCTACACTCTCACCTTTTACCTGAACAGTAGCACCCGTAAGTTCTTTAATCGAAGATTTACCATATCCCACAACAACAACTTCATCTAATGCTTCTGACTTCACNTTCAAATTAACATCTATTACTCCCCGTCCACCAACTAAAACAACTTGTTTTTCATAACCGATAAATGAATACTCCAACTTAGATGTATCACTTGCTACTGAAATTTTATAGTAGCCTTCTAAATTGGTTGTAGTGGCAGATTCACCATTGACTTCTTTAATGGTTACTCCTGGCATGCCTTCATTGTTTTCATCAGTAATTGTTCCACTAATATTTACAACTTGCGCATTTATAAANTGTGATAATGAAAACAACACTATGAAAAATGAAGTTTTCTTATTATTAACGTATTGAATCATGAATCAAAAATTAAATAGTGTTAATTTGACACTAAGATAATTAATTATATCAAATATTAATTATCAAATGTTAAAATACATTANAATTATNAAAAGTTAGTCTTTTAAAATCTTGAACTTANGTTCTTGACTATTGTTATATATTTTAACTATGTAAACTCCGGAAGCTAATGATGTTAAATCTAATCTAGAATCTTTAGAGGTTACTAATATTTTACTGGACAAATCCAGAANCTGAATATTAAAATCATTCTGTTTTTGGATATTCTTTATATATAAAAAGTCANTAACTGGATTTGGGTAATAAGAAATTTCTTCCTCACAATCTTGACATAGTGCTACATTANTTACAGCAATACAAGATGTTGTATCTACACAGTTATTANAAGANATCTGAACTGCATAATTCCCATTGCTTGTTGCNGTGAAATTTTGATTGGTTTGACCGGCTAATGTTGAAAATGAATTATCACAATCAAGCCACTGATATTGTGCATTTGACTGATTAGACAATAGATTAGGAGAATTATTAGTTACAGTTAAATCTATATCATTTACAGTTAAATCTAATGCGACAATGCTATCACATCCGTTAGAGGCAATTAAAGAGTGAGTAGCAAGAGTTGTTGAAGAATAATATGTCTGACCATCAATCCAAGTAAATGGACCACAACTAACTACTGNATCTATAGAGGTTAGTAATGGTGGTTGAGTTACCTGTACAGCAGAACTATCTAGACATCCATTGGCATCAAAAACCAATAAGTGGTATGTAAAAGCAGGAATACCTACATTATCTGCAAATGGGACACCGTTACTCCAAATGTAGATATAAGGAGGAACTCCACCAGTAACATTTGGGTATATAGCTCCATCAACACCTCCAAAACATGTAACATGATTTACTGTATTAGTATTAGAAAGCAATGGCGGCTCATTAATAGTAGCTGTTAAGGTATCTGAACATCCATTGGCATCGCTTACCACAATTGAATAAGTTCCACTACCTAAAGTATCGACATAAGAAGAAGTCAAACCATTGTTCCAGCTGTAGGAATATGGGGGAATACCACCGGTTGGAGTAACAGAAATAATACCATCTCTATCACCATAACAAGTGATATCGGTAGTTTGAATTGAACTAGAAAAACTTCCACATGAACTTGGGTAAACTGTAAAATCAGCTAAATATATTTGATCACCTCCTGTATTCCATGCATTGTTGGTCACATTATATGCATAATAAAATGTGACTGGGCCAACATTTGTTGATGGAGCTGTCCAATCAAAAGACCATGAACTAAATATAGTCCCAGAATTCCTATGGTTTAGATAAGTTCTTCCACTTCCACTACTCAATTGTGTTTTAATGGCATCCGTTACAATTAAAGTTCCAGCATTAGAGGCAGTTAATGAATCTAGAGCTACCAATTGAAATCCATTTTTTACAGCACCATTTTGAATGTTCAATGTTAAATTATAGGTTGAACCAGGGGAATANTCATTAACTCCTGAAAATGAAAGATTTGAAAAAAGAGAACCATCATTTACAGTACCAGAATGACATTGAGTACAATTGTTTTCACCAGGAGCACCTGTCTTGCCTGTTGGAGAACCATTCGTATAAAGCATACCTGCTTGAGTTTTATTACATATTTTATGTGGATTGCTATCATGAAATAATTGGAAACCAATAAAAGTTAACATCAACAGCAAATTAAAAATCAAGTGTCTTTTGTTATTTAAGTCTTTCATAATAATCATAAATTTACCATAAATACTGAACTAAACTTAAGATGATTAATAAATTCATTTTGGCAACTATAAATATTTTTAATACGCTTATCCTATTAGCACTCATCTCTATTAGCTGCAGTAATAATGAGTTGAAAAAATGTAATACCAACATTATACCTCTTCCCAAAGAAATGATTATTGAAAATGGAACCTTTGAACTAAACAAATCTATTTCAATAGAATACGATGATCTTTTTGAAGTGGAAGGTGAATTTCTTGAAAGGATATTATCAGATCAATTTAAGCTTGATACTGGTCAAAATGGTAAGGTTTTATCACTCAAAAAAGTGAATAACTACATTAAAGAAGGCTATCAATTAAAAGTAAATAGAAATGATGTATTAATTGAAGCTTCTTCTAGAGAGGGAATATTTTATGGCATACAAACTTTAATTCAGCTAATGGAACTCAATAAGCATGAAAATAATATTGTGCTACCGACTTGCAAAATAAACGACTTACCATCATTCAAACACAGAGGAATGCTTTTAGATTGCTGTAGGCATTTCTTTGATAAAAAAGTTATTAAGAAATACATAGATCTTCTAGCACAATATAAGATGAATAAACTGCATTGGCACTTAACTGAAGATCAAGGGTGGAGAATAGAAATAGACAAATACCCTAAACTCACAACAATTGGTAGCCAAAGAAAAGATAGCTCAGGATCATATGNAGGATATTATACAAAAGAGGATATAAAAGAGATTGTGGATTATGCCAAAAATAAACACATTGAAGTAATACCTGAAATTGAATTTCCTGGGCATTCGCAAGCAGCAATTGCCGCTTACCCCCAGCTTTCTTGTACTGGTAAACCAATTGATGTAGCCACAGAATGGGGCGTATTTAAGGATATATATTGTGCGGGGAATGACAGCGTTTTTACATTTATGGAAGATGTTCTAGGTGAAGTTATTGAATTATTCCCAAGCTCATTTATTCATATTGGTGGTGATGAAGCACCAAAAACAAGATGGNAAAATTGCCCAAAATGTCAAAAAAGAATGATTGAAGAAAACTTAAAAGATGAACATGAACTACAGAGCTATTTCATTAAAAGAATTGAAAAATATTTAAATAGCAGAGGNAAAACTTTGATTGGTTGGGATGAAATTCTNGAAGGTGGATTNGCTAAAAATGCTGTGGTACAATCTTGGAGAGGCATGAATGGCGGAATTGAGGCAGCCAAACATGGAAATAAAGTAATTATGTCTCCTACTTCACATGCCTATTTTGATTACTCTATCAAATCCACAGACATGAAACAAGTTTATCATTTTGACCCAATTCCAACAGAACTTGATTCCATNCAAAAACAACTCGTTTTAGGTGGNGAATGTAATCTNTGGTCCGAACATATTCCAAATGAAAAAAAATTAGACGAAATGGTATTNCCAAGAATGCTTGCTATGTCTGAAGTACTATGGAGCTATCCTAAAGAAAGAAACTATAATGCCTTTTTAGCAAGAGCAGATAATCATACTCATCTCTTAAGGAGTTATGGAATAAACGTTGGGTTAGACGCCTTTCCCTGTCAAATTTCAACCTTCAAAGACACTTCTAATAAGGCACAAATTAGCATTCATCCTGGAAGAAAAGATCTTCAATTTAAATATCAGTGGGGCATGGATAGTTCGATGTTACCCATAGACTCTACTCTTAACATGCCAATAAACAGAAGTGGGCTTCTAAAAATACAGGCTACTAAAGACAATAACTTATATGGCGAAACCGTACAACAAGAAATACAACTTCATAAAGGTTTATTTAATAAAGTAAGCTACTCATCAAACTATTCAAGTTATTACCAGGCAAATGGAGAATCAAGCTTAACTGACGGTCAATTAGGAAGCTTAGACTTTAGAGATGGTGATTGGCAAGGCTTTTGGGACACCAAAATAGATCTCACGATTGACTTAGAAAGGGAAATACCATTTGATTCTTTAAACGTACATTTTTATCAGTACATTAATTCTTGGATATTCTCCCCTATTGAAATAAGCTTTAATGTTTCTAATGACAGTATAAATTGGACGAATTTGGGAATCGTAAAAAATGAAGAAAACATTTTAAAAAGAGGAAAATTAATAGATAAAATATCAATTAATAATAGCTCAAAAAAACCATACCGATACATCAACTTAGTGGCTACCCCACTGAAGGTTATCCCAGATTGGCATGAAGCAGCAGGAAATTCAACTTGGTTGTTTATTGACGAAATTATAGTAAGATGAAAATTGAATTTTGTGTCACATCAGTTGAAGGAGCAATTGCNGCTGAGCAATTTAAGGCAGANAGAATAGAACTATGCAGTAGACTTGATCTTGATGGACTTACACCATCATTAAATTTAATCAAGCAATGTAGATTAGCATANACTGGAGAAATACACATCATGATTAGGCCAGAAGATGGTCNTTTTATATGTAATGATAACACTTTGAAAAAGATGCAAGATAGTATTCTNCAATCTGCAGAAATGGGAATTAACGGAGTTGTGTTTGGTATACTCAATGANAANAATNAAATAAANCTAAAAGCAACAGCATCATTAGTTGAAATTGCTCATAAATANAATTTNNANACCACCTTCCACAGGGCTTTTGATCACCTTTTAAATCCAATTNCAGCTCTCAAAGACATCAGAAATTTAGGGATAAACCGAATTCTTTGTTCAGGTAGTAAAACAGATGTGGAAAAAGGAATGCAATCTCTAAAAAAGCTAAAATCAATAGCACAAAATAGCGTTGAAATAATGGCTGGTGGAGGAGTAAATCAATATAATGCACCATTACTACAACAAATTGGATTAGATGCTATTCACTTTAGTATACATAAGATTAAAGACAACACCCCAATTTTTGATGAAGTAAATGAAGAAAAAATTAAATCCATTATACATGCTTTGGAATCTTAGGCATATCATTTTAGGGTGTTTTATTTTGTCTGTTAGTATTCAATGCAAACAAAAAATNGANAAATCNAACTCTANNAGNCAAATAGATGAAAACTGGGTATTACACATGGCTNAAAAAGACACTTCTTTCCCNGTTAATATTCCCAGTAACGTGCATTCAGATTTATTTCATCACCAATTGATTGAAGATCCATTTTGGGAAAACAATGAACTAAAATTACAATGGATAGAAGAAGAAAACTGGACCTATTCGACCACATTTCANATAACAAAGGAGGAATTAACATCTGGATTTGTCAATTTAGTATTTGAGGGGTTAGATACCTACAGTGAGGTATTACTCAATAATCAACCTATTTTGTTAAGTGACAACATGTTTATTACATACGAAAAGGAAGTAAAATCATTATTAATAAAAGGAGAAAACAAGCTTGAAATCAATTTTACATCGCCTATTAAGCAAAACAGGTATAGAGTAAAAAACTACCCATATAAATTACCTTCAGGTAGCGAAACAACTTCTCTAAAAGTNGGATCTTTTACAAGAAAGGCTGCCTATCATTTTGGATGGGATTGGGGGCCAAGATTTGTAACNATGGGAATATGGAAGCCTGTTTATTTGAAATTTTACAACGAAGCCAAAATAAATCATGTACTAACAGAGACAAAAGAGATAAACAAGGATTATGCTATNCANGANTTTNNTATTGANATTGAATCAGCTTTANATNNAGATAANTACAGCCTTANTATTGGNGANAGNNTATTTTCNATTAAACTTAAAGAAGGNGTTAATAATATTATANCATCCATAAAGGTTGATGATCCAAAATTATGGTGGACTCACGATCATGGAAACCCACATTTATATAATGAAAATATTACTTTAATTAAAAGTAATCAAATAATTGATAATCAAATAATTAAGTTTGGAATAAGACAAGTTGAATTAGTTAATAAAACTGACAGCATAGGGACCTCTTTTTACTTTAAACTTAACGGNAAACCCATATTTATAAAAGGAGCNAATTACATTCCTCAAAGTAGTTTTTTAACNGACGTAACTGCTGAAAAATATCATAACCTACTACAAATGAGTAAAGAAGCCAACATGAATATGCTCAGAGTATGGGGAGGCGGAATNTATGAAGAGGATTTATTTTACANCCTTTGTGANTCNCTNGGNATATTGGTTTGGCAAGACATGATGTTTGCTTGNAGCCTCTATCCTACTCTTGAAGATGATTTCATNAACTCTNTAAAAGAAGAAATCAATCAAAANATTAAACGCCTACAAAAACACCCATGTATNGCCCTTTGGTGTGGTAATAATGAAGTAGATGTAGCATGGCATAACTGGGGTTGGCAGCATCAATTTGGATACAATTCTGAAGACTCCACAATCATATGGAAGGGGCATATAGAGCTTTTTGAAAATATAATTCCAGACATCATTCAAGGCTTGGACAATAGACCATATATCCCCTCTTCACCCCAAAGCAACTGGGGGACCAAAGAAAATTTCTACCATGGTTGCATGCATTATTGGGATGTATGGCATGGAAAAAAAGATATAGATGCGTTCAAGCACAATGTGGGAAGATTCATGGCTGAGTATGGTTTTCAATCGTATCCATCCATGGAAACTATACTCCATTTTACAGATAGTTCACACTTTAGCCTTACAGATAGTATCATGATAAATCGTCAAAAAAGCTATATAGGAAATGGCATGATTGAAGATCAAATCAATAAATTCTTGTATCCAGCGCGTTCCTTTGAAGATTTTGTAGAAAAAAGTCAAGAAGTTCAATCTATGGCATTGAATTTCGCTTTGAATGCTCATATCAACAAACAACCCCACTGCATGGGCACCTTATTTTGGCAGCTAAATGATTGCTGGCCTGGCCCATCATGGAGTATTATTGATTATTACCAAAGACCCAAGAAAGGTTATTTTACTGTGAAAAAAGCATTTGCTAACTCCAAAGAATAATCTCATTATATTATTGTTTTTTACCTATTGTTAAAATTTTTAATTAAAAAATAAGGCAACCATCATCTTTTATTTCGTTTTAAGGGTGTAATTCAAAATTAATTATCATGAAACGATTTAAATTTATTCTTCTATTTTCTTTTTTATTTCAATTGGGATTTTCCCAAAGTGATTGTTGTAACTATAC
>PBXW01000017.1 GCA_002727735.1 Crocinitomicaceae bacterium | reverse complement strand
CTTCAGGGATACCTCTTTGCATGCAATAAAAAAGTTGATCTTCTCCAATTTTAGAAGTAGTAGCTTCATGTTCTACCATGGCAGTTGGATTTTCACACTCTATATATGGAAAAGTGTGAGCACCACATACATCTGTCATTAACAGCGAATCACATTGAGAAAAATTTCTTGCATTTTTTGCACCCTTTCCAATTTTAACCAATCCTCTATAACTGTTTTGACTTTTTCCAGCAGAAATTCCTTTTGAAATGATTGTTGATTTTGTGTTTCTACCAACATGAATCATTTTAGTACCTGTATCTGCCTGTTGTAAATTATTTGTTAAAGCAACAGAGTAAAATTCACCAACTGAATAGTCCCCTTTAAGAATACATGAAGGATATTTCCATGTTACCGCAGATCCAGTTTCAACTTGTGTCCAAGATATTTTAGACCTGTAGCCACAAAGGCCTCTCTTAGTTACAAAATTGAATACTCCCCCTTTGCCATTTTCATCACCAGGGTACCAATTCTGGACAGTAGAATATTTAATTTCAGCTTGATCCAAAGCAATTAATTCCACAACTGCTGCATGCAATTGGTTTTCATCCCTCTGAGGAGCAGTACAACCTTCTAAATAACTTACATAACTTGATTCGTCAGCAATAACTAAAGTACGCTCAAACTGACCAGTGCCAGCTTCATTAATTCTGAAATATGTTGATAATTCCATAGGGCATTTCACCCCTTTTGGTATGTAGCAAAATGAACCATCAGTGAAAACAGCACTATTTAAAGCAGCATAAAAATTATCAGACGAAGGAACTACTGTTCCCATGTATTTTTTAACTAATTCTGGATGATCTTGAACAGCCTCAGAAAAAGAACAAAAGATGATTCCTAATTCAGCTAATTTATCTTTAAAAGANGTAGCTACAGANACTGAATCCATCACAAAATCTACTGCAACACCCGTTAACCTTTTTTGCTCTTCTAAAGAAATTCCTAATTTTTCCATTGTTTTTAATAANGCTGGATCAACCTGATCTAAACTTTCTAGTTCCTTTTTTTGCTTTGGGGCAGCATAATAACAAATCTCCTGATAATTAGGTTCTTTATAATCAATATGTGCCCAATTAGGTTTTGGCATATTTTTCCAAAGAGCAAAAGCATTTAATCTATATTCTAATAGCCAACTAGGTTCATTCTTCTTTTTGGAAATTAACTTTATGATATCTTCATTGAGGCCAACTGGGACCTTTTCTGATTCAATTTCAGTAACAAACCCAAATTCATAGGACTTGCCTTCTAATTCTTTTTTTAACTCTTTTTCTGTATAAGACATGTTGATTAATTAAAGAGAAAAGCTTTCACCACAACCACAGGTTCTATCCGCATTGGGATTACTAAACACAAAACCCTTACCATTTAATCCTCCTGAAAAATCAAGTGTTGTGCCCACTAAATACAAGAAACTTTTCTTATCCACAACTACTTGTATCCCATTGTCTTCAAATGATTTATCACTATCGTTGATCACATTATCAAAATCCAATTCATACATTAAACCTGAGCAACCTCCACCCTTAACTCCAACTCTTATAAAATAGCCACTTTTACCATCCTCTTGCATGAGCTGTAATGCCTTAGACTTTGCATTATCTGTAACTTTTATCATCAAACCCTTATTTAGAATTGTTATAAACAAGGCAAATATACCTCAAATAATGAAGAGAAAAAAAAGAAAACACGATTACTGTATTACTTAATTTGAAATGTTCAACAAATTTCATTAGCAAGAGTTTTATGATTCGATTAAATTTGCCGTCATGTCAGCAAAAAATAAGATTACAACCCTTGAAGAACTTGGAGAGTTTGGGTTAATTGAACGAATCACCAAAAAAATTAAGCAATATCACGAATCAACTATACTTGGTCCAAAAGATGATGCAGCACTAATAAGTCATAAAAATAAAACACTAGTAAGTGCTGATTTACTTATCGAGGGCATTCATTTTGATATGACATTCACCCCACTAAAACACCTCGGATACAAAGCAGTTGTTGTAAACTTGAGTGACATCTATGCTATGAATGGCACTCCTAAACAGATAACTGTTAGTTTAGGTTTTTCAAGTAAATACACATTGGAAGCAATCGATGAATTTTATGATGGAATTTTGCTTGCATGTGAAAAATACAAAATAGATATTATTGGAGGTGACATCTCTTCATCTGTAAGTGGATTGGTGATTTCAATTTCTGCTTTGGGAGAAATTAATGAGAATAATATGGTGAAAAGAAATGGTGCAGAGGAAAATGATTTAATAGTAGTATCTGGTGATTTGGGTGGAGCATACATGGGTTTAACTGTTTTACAGAGAGAAAAAGAAGTTTGGAAAAGCAACCCTAATATGCAACCAGAATTAGATAATTTTAATTACGTTTTAGAAAGACAATTAAAACCTGAAGCTAGAAAAGATATTATTGAATTCTTAGCAGATCGCCAAATTAAACCGACAAGTATGATAGACATTTCTGATGGTTTAGCATCTGAAATAATTCACTTGTGCAAACAAAGCAATGTAGGTTGCCAACTTTACGAAGAAAAACTCCCTATTGATCAACAAACTTATCAAACTGCTATGGATTTTAATTTAAATCCATCTACTTGCGCATTAAATGGAGGAGAAGATTATGAATTATTGTTCACGGTAAAACAAAAAGATTTTGAAGAAATTTCGAAAAATGCCAAACTCACCATTATTGGCCATATTACAAAAAAGGAAAGTGGATACAACCTAATTGGTCATGGTGATACTTCTATACCAATAACATCGCAAGGTTGGAGTCACATTTAGAGGACTTTTCCATTTTCATCTAAAAACTGGTACTCTAAAATTCCATAATCAGTAATTGGGTTTATATTAACCCACTTTTTATGTTTTAAAAACCAGGAGCGTTGAATATTTTTGATGCCTTTTTTTAGGAATGCTTCAACAAATGGATGAACGTTTAGATTGATACTTTTAGCCTTACCTTCACTCAATACAGCATTAAGAACTGATTCAATTTCATCTATAATTAAAATGGAAGCTTGAACTTCCCCTTTTCCAAAACACGTTGGACATGTTTCTGTAGTTTTAATTTCAGTTTCCGGTCTTACTCTTTGTCTAGTTAATTCAACCACACCAAATCTGCTAGGAGCTTGAATGTTGTGCTTGGCTTTGTCTTCTTTCATAAACTGCTTGAAATTTTCAACCAGTTTCTTATTATTGGCACGATCATACATGTCAATGAAATCTATGGCTATAATACCACCCATATCTCTTAACCTGAGTAATCGAGCTATTTCCTCAGCAGCTTCTAAATTAGTA
Organism: Crocinitomicaceae bacterium; assembly: GCA_002727735.1. Lineage (GTDB taxonomy): Bacteria > Bacteroidota > Bacteroidia > Flavobacteriales_D > Parvicellaceae. The sequence continues at coordinate 28,906 of PBXW01000017.1, read as the reverse complement.
TCTAAAGCATTTAATTCTTGATCTGTATTAGTAGCTTTTCTGTTGCCACTATTTACATCAATAACATGCATTGCCTCAGTATGATCAATAATCAAATATGCTCCTGATTTTAAATTTACCTTTCTGCCAAAAGTTGCCTTAATTTGCTTGTGTATACCACGATTCTCAAACAAGCTAACCTTACCATTATAAAACTTGACAATATCTTCTTTTTCAGGTGCAATTGTCTTGACATAATCTTTTAAATCGGTAAATAAACTTTCATCATCGACATGAATACTACTGAACTCTTTATTTAATTCATCACGTAGAACAGTAGTTGCTCTATTCATTTCACCAAGTAATTTCTTACGTGGTGAGGCACTTTTCATTTCACCGTACATTTTAGCCCATTTTTGCTCAAGATCTCTTAAATCTTGATCAAGCTCAGCTACTTTTTTGTTCTGAGCAACAGTTCTAATTATTACTCCAAACTTTCTCGGCTTTATGCTATTAATTAAGCGGACTAAACGATCCCTCTCTTTAGCGTCTTTAATTTTTTGAGAAACGGATATTTTATCTGAAAAAGGGACAAGTACTAGATACCTTCCAGGNATAGTAACTTCGGCACTTAACCTGGGTCCTTTTGATGAAATTGGCTCCTTTGTTACTTGNACGGCNAGTAATTGATTAGATGANATNTGATCTTTAATTTTCCCATCTTTAGCAATGTCTGCTTCAATTTTATTATAACCAAGTTTNTGNGTNGTTTGTTTTCCTTTGATAGATGCTTGAACGTATTTATTCATGGACCTAAACTGGGGCCCTAAATCTAAATAATGAAGAAAAGCATCTTTTTCATAACCTACATCAACAAAAGCTGCGTTTAGGCTAGGAACAATTTTTTTTACTTTTCCTAAATAAACATCACCAACATTAAATCTGTCGTCTATACCTTCTTTGTGAAGCTCTATCAGTTTGTTTTCATGTAACAAAGCCGTAACAACTTCATCTGGTGTAGAATTGATAACTAATTCATAAGACACCTTAACCTCCTATCTGATCGTGATGCTCAGCTGTAAAATACAGAAGCGCAAGAAAGATAAAAGTATCTTACTTCTTTTTGTGTCTATTCTTTCTCAAACGTTTTTTTCGTTTGTGGGTAGACATCTTATGTCTTTTTCTTTTTTTACCGCTAGGCATACTAATCTTTTAATTAATAATTAATAGTTCTATTTTTTCACCTTCTTCTTNACNCCATTAACAAATGATTTTGATGGCTTGAATGAAGGCACATAATGTTCAGGAATTATCAAAGTNGTATTCTTTGATATATTTCTTCCTGTTTTTTCTGCTCTTTTCTTTACTACAAAAGTTCCAAATCCTCTTAAATAGACGTTTTCACCATTTTCCATAGTGTCAATAATTGACGTCATGAAGGATTCTATCGTAGCTTGTACAGCAACCTTCTCGATTCCTGTTTTTTCTGATATATCTGCAACTAAATCTGCTTTTGTCATAATAAATTATGAATATTCCATTAATTGGGTTGCAAATATAAATTTATTTATTGAATATTTACCTAATGATAAAAAACAACTAAAAATAATTTCAAAAACAAAGTCTTGACTCCATGTTTGCTGTTTCATTGATTAGNTGGTACAAAAAAAATTACCGNAAATTACCATGGAGGAATACAAATGAACCCTACATCATTTGGGTAAGCGAAATAATTTTACAACAAACACGAGTAGATCAAGGCTTACCCTATTTTAAGAACTTTATTGAGAGGTTTCCANCTTTAGCATCTTTAGCAAAATCAACAGAAGAGGAAGTACTAAACCAATGGCAAGGATTAGGATACTATTCAAGGGCTCGAAACATGCATTACACCGCTAAATATATATTTAATCATCTTGATGGAATTTTNCCAAATAAATACAAAGAATTAATTAAACTAAAAGGAATTGGCGATTATACAGCTAGTGCTATAGCTTCTTTTTCATTTAACGAACCAAAGGCAGTTATTGATGGTAATGTTTATAGAGTTTTAAGTAGGGTATTTGGCATTTTAAATGATATCAACTCTAAAGAGGGACAAAATAGAATTAAAAACTTAGCCGATAGCTTATTGCCGAAGAATGAACATGCAACTTATAATCAGGCCATTATGGAATTTGGGGCTTTAATCTGTACGCCAAAAGCTCCAAAATGTGAAACTTGTGTTGTTGCTGACATTTGTTATGCTAAAGAAAAAGGGAAGCAATTATCCCTGCCACTAAAAATTAAAAAAGTTAAAACGAAAACTAGATATTTTAATTTTCTAGTCTTTCAATTAAATGATTACATCGTTGTTGAAAAAAGAACTGATAAGGATATTTGGCAACACTTATATCAATTTCCATTGATAGAAACTTCAGAAGAGATTGAAGACCCTTTAGATCTTAAAAAATTAAAAGGAAATATTATAAACCTTAAAAAAGTAAAACACTTACTTACACACCAAGTGATTATGGCTTCATTTTGGCACATGAGTGTCCAAACATTACCAGAAAAAAAATCCTATTTAAAAATTCCTTTATCTCAACTTCATAAGTATCCAGTTCCGAAAATTGTTGAAAATTATGCTAAAGAATATTTAACAATTAATTAAGATTAACTAATTTTGGATTAAATATAATTTATGTCTGGAAGTGTAAATAAGGTAATTTTAATTGGAAATTTAGGTAAAGACCCTGACGTTAGGCATCTTGAAAATGGTGCTTCAGTAGCCAATTTCCCTATTGCAACTTCCGAAAATTATAAAGATCGTAAAACAGGTGAGAAAGTATCACAAACCGAATGGCACAACATTGTTGTTTGGAGAGGACTTGCTGACATTGCCGAGCGATTTCTTAAAAAAGGAGATAAAATTTATATTGAAGGTAAACTTAGGACAAGATCTTGGCAAGACCAAGAAGGTAACAATAGATATACTACTGAAGTTATTGCGGACAACCTAACTATGCTTGGAAAAGCACCTGAAAACTCAAATCCTAACCCTACAACAACTGTTGCTTCTGACGCCAAAACTAATGATGATTTTTCTGGACCAGATGATACAGATGATCTTCCTTTTTAACGCTATGTTTAACGAAAAGTACTGAATTGGACCCTTCCCCGAGTAGCTATTTAATCTCAAATATTCTTCAAATTTTTCAACCAATAGACTTTAACATGAGTCTATCTCTTCTTGCTGTTGTATTGTTAGTTGTTTTATCTGCTTTACTTTCAGGATCGGAAGTAGCCATGTTCAGTATAAACACCGAACAACGAAAAACACTAAAAGATTCAACCAATAACAGTAATGGTAGGATATTAAAATTATTGGAAGAGCCAAAAAAGTTATTGGCCACCATTTTAATCGCAAATAATTTCGTGAACGTATCTATAGTAATGGCTTCAAACTACGTTTTTAATAACTTATTTATAGATGGAAGTATTAGCGAAACCATGAATTTTATTTTGCAGGTTATTGTAGTTACTTTCTTGATTCTATTATTTGGTGAAGTTATCCCAAAAGTATATGCCAATAATTATAATATACAATTCTCTAAATTTATGTCATTACCCTTATTAGTACTAAAAAAAATATTTTANCCTGTAAGTTTAGCTTTAATTAATAGCACCAATATCATTGATAGAAAAATTGAAAAGAAAAGAGAATCATTGAAGGCTGATGAATTAGAACATGCGCTNAATCTNACAAAAGANAGTGTNGANAATGAAGATGAAAAGAAAATTTTAGAGGGTATTGTGAAATTTGGCCATACAGATGTAAAACAAATTATGACCCCTAGAACTGATGTAATTAGTTTTGATGTCACCACTAAATACATAGATTTAATGGAAGANCTAAAGGATATTAAATTTTCNAGAATTCCTGTGTTTGAAGAATCATTTGATAAGATTAAGGGGATTTTGTATGCCAAAGATCTGTTGGGCAAAATGGATGAAAAGAAAAATTTCAATTGGACTTCTCTATTAAGAGAACCGAAGTTTGTTCCTGAAAACAAAAAATTAGATGACTTACTAAAAGAATTTCAAGAAGAAAAGACACATATTGCCATAGTTGTTGATGAATATGGAGGATCTTCTGGAATTGTATCCCTTGAGGATGTTCTTGAAGANATTGTAGGTGANATTACTGATGAGTTTGANGAGGAAGATATCAACCACAAAAAAATAGATGATCANAATTATATTATTGATGGAAAAACTTCTTTAATTGATGTTTATAAACTTCTTGAAATTGATGGTGAAATTTTTGAAAATGCCAAAGGTGAATCAGACACTATTGCTGGATTTTGCATTGAACAAGCAGGAAAGATTCTGCTAAAAAATGAAAAAATTAACTTTGACACCTACACCATAACTGTAGAAGCTGCAGATAAAAGAAGAATTAAAAAAGTTAAAATAACTATCAATGAAACTGCTTAAAGTTAGTTTAACANTACTNATAGCATCATTTACATCTTGTAACANCGAAGAACCTCATCCTAANCCTAAAAGCTATTTAAGAATAGACNTCCCAAAAAAAGAATACTATTCTNTTAATTCCNCAACTTGNCCTTTTGCATTTGACATCCCAAATTATGCATCTTGGCAAAAAAGATTCAAAAACAATAANGACTGCAGTAAAGCTGTTATTTTTCCTCAATTTAAAGCAGAAATTTTATGCGATTACATTAATGTTGATAATGATATTTCAGAAATATCAGAAGTGTTTCGAAATAAAATGTANGACCATAGTTTTAAATCTACAGCTATTATAGAACGATCATGGTTTAATGATAGCAATNATGTGTATGGTATAACCTATGAAGTAAAAGGTAATACAGCTTGCAATTATGGCTTTTTCTTAACAGATAGTCTCAATCACGTATTTGTTGGCCAATTACTATTCCAAAGTAAACCAAATTATGATTCTCTTTCTCCAATGATAAAATTCATCATTGAAGATGCTGAAAATCTTGTTGAATCATTTAATTGGATTAATTAAAGGCAGGAATTCCTGTAATATCCATTCCAGTTATAAGCAAGTGAATGTCATGAGTACCTTCATAAGTTAGTACTGATTCCAAATTAGCCATGTGTCGCATAACTGAATATTCATTCATAATTCCCATGGCACCATGAATTTGCCTGGCTTCTCTTGCTATTTTGACGGCCATTTCTACGTTATTTCTTTTTGCCATTGAAATTTGAGCTGAGGTAGCTCTATTCTCATCCCTTAATTGACCTAATCTGAAAGTTAATAGTTGAGCTTTGGTAATTTCTGTTATCATTTCTGCTAATTTCTTTTGAACCAATTGAAAACTAGCGATGGGTTTATCAAATTGAATTCTTTCTTTAGAATATCTTAAAGCTGAATCATAACAGTCTAAAGCTGCACCTATAGCTCCCCAAGCAATTCCATATCTTGCAGAATCTAAACACATCAATGGAGCGCCTAAACCATCTTTTTTAGGTAATAAATTTTCTTTAGGAACCTTGACATTGTTGAAAATTAATTCACCAGTAGCCGATGCTCTCAATGAATGTTTACCATGCATTTCTGGTGTCTCAAATCCCTCCATACCACGTTCAACAATCAAACCTTTAATTCTGTTGTTTTCATCTTTTGCCCAAACAACAGCAATATCAGCAAATGGAGCGTTAGATATCCACATTTTAGCGCCATTCAAAATATAATGGTCTCCATTATCTTTGAAATTGGTAATCATTCCACCAGGATTTGAACCAAAATCTGGCTCTGTCAAACCAAAACATCCAATCATGTCTCCTGAAGCCAATTTTGGTAAATATTTTTTACATTGTTCCTCTGAACCAAACTTCCAAATTGGATACATCACTAAAGAGCTTTGTACAGAAGATGTAGATCTCAATCCTGAATCACAGCGTTCTAGTTCTTGCATTATAATTCCATAGGCGATTTGATCCAGCCCTGCTCCACCATATTCAGTAGGAATGTAGGGGCCAAAACCACCAATTTCAGCAAGTCCTTTTAGAATATGATTTGGGAAAGTTCCTTTTTCATAATGTTCTTCAATAATTGGAGACATTTCCTTTTTAACCCATGCTCTAGCAGAATCTCTAATTAACTTGTGTTCTTCGGAAAGTAATTCATCCATTAAATAATAGTCGTGAGATTGAAATTGATCTTTGCTCATTTGATGTATTTTGGGGGCAAATGTAGATGTTATTTAAACATATACAAACATCTGTTTGGTCAATTTTGAGAATTTATTTTGAATTAAAGTCAATTGAATTTAATTTGTAATAATAAGTGCATTTGCTATCTTATGTTCTATTTTTGATTTATCAAATAAAATGATTCCTCAAGATACCATAGCTAAGATTTTTGATACTTCTGACATTGTTGAAGTTATCAGCGATTTTGTTAATCTAAAAAAATCTGGTGCAAATTTTAAAGGTTTAAGCCCTTTTAGCAATGAAAAAACCCCTTCTTTCATGGTGTCTCCTGGAAAAAGAATTTTCAAAGATTTTAGTTCTGGAAAGGGAGGCAATGTNGTTACTTTTTTNATGGAGCATGAACACCTCTCCTATCCTGAAGCATTAAAATGGTTAGCTAAAAAGTACAATATTGAAATTCAAGAAGAGACTCCTAGTGATGAACAATTAGAAGAAAAAAATAAAAGAGAAGGTCTTTTCTTGGCTCACCAATTTGCCAATGATTTCTTCAAAAAACAGCTACACGAAACTGACGAGGGTCAATCTATTGGTTTAACTTATTTCAAAAAGAGAGGCTACCATAAGCAAACCATTGAAAACTTCAATTTAGGTTACTCTCCTGAAAAATGGAATGCAATAGCTGAAAAAGCGGGAAATGAAAAATACAACATTGATGCACTTATTGAAGCTGGAATAGTTAAAAAAAATGAAAAAGGATACTATGATTTTTTTAGAGGTCGTGTCATATTTCCAATTCAAAACTTAACAGGAAGAGTAATAGGTTTTGGAGCAAGGACTCTAAGAACTGATAAAAATGTGGCCAAATACTTCAACTCTCCTGAAAGTAGCATATACAATAAAAGTCAAGTACTTTATGGCCTTTACCAGTCAAAAAATCAAATTATAAAGGATGATCTGTGCTATCTAGTTGAAGGTTATACCGATGTTATTTCACTTCATCATAATGGCGTTAAAAATGTTGTGGCTTCCAGCGGAACATCATTAACAGAGGGGCAGATTCGACTTGTCAAAAGGTTTACCAATAATATTGTTATTCTATATGATGGAGATGCTGCTGGAATTAGCGCTTCATTTAGAGGGGTTGATATGATATTGAAAGAAGGACTAAATGTTAAAATAATTTTATTCCCTGATGGTGAAGATCCAGATAGCTATGCCCATAAGTTAGAACAAGAAGAATTTCAAAAATTTCTGAACGAAAATCAAGAAGACTTCATCACATTTAAATCGAATCAACTTTTAGAAAAATCAAAAAATGATCCAATAAGCATATCAAACACTATCAATGATATCATTACTACAATTGCCGTAATTCCAGACCCAGTTTCAAGATCTGTTTATATTAAAAGCACATCACAAAAATTTCAATTAGATGAGCAACTACTGATAAATGAAGTACAAAAAAAATTAAAAAGTAAATTCTCATCAAATACATCTAGTTTTAATACCCCCATAAGTCAACCTCAAACTTTGGTGCCTAAAAAGGGATTTGAAAAGGGCATTAAACACAAACTAGACAACCAAGAAAAAGACCTCATTAGACTAATGGTAAGTTATGGAGCCAAATCTATTCCTATTGAAATTCAAAATGAAAATGGTGAAAAAACAGAAGAAGAATATCCGCTTGCTCAATTTATAATTGAAGAAATTTTAACAGACAATTTAAGTTATACCAATTCCAAATTTCAACAAATATTTAATGAATATGTAGATGGCTTAGAAAATGGACTTTTAGTAAATGACCAACATTTTATTCAGCACCCAGATTTAACAAGTATAATTGTAGATCTAACCACTTCTGAAAATATTTTAAGTCATAACTGGATAGACAAGCACCATATACAAACCAGAACTGAATCTAAGCGACTCAAGCAAGCAGCCGTTGAATCTGTATTTATTTATAAGCTTAGAGTAACAGAAAACTTAATTTTAGAAAAACAAGAATTACTAAAAAACACAGAAAATAAAAGAGAAGAGCGAGGAATTCTTGAAGAAATTCAAGAATTAATCAAAGTCCGTAATATATTTGCTGGTGAATTAGGTATTACCATAACCCAATAAAACAATAAATGCAAGAATTAAATTTTGAATGGTTTCTGTTTCTTAGCTTACTAGGTATAACATTATTATTCTGGTTAATAGCTAATCGCTGGATTAACAAAAGGTTAATTTCCTTCTTAAAAAAGAGAGATTTACTTGTAATTGGTAGGGAAGAAAACATTAAAAAATTAGCCAAGCAAATTTTACTTATAATTTGCTGTATACTGCTTATATTTTTTGAAACTCTTCTTAGTGATGCCTTTTCCATTAGCAACATTAAAAACTTTGAAGTTATCCCATCATCCTGGTTTGGAACAAGTGAAGACGGTTCATCATCCAATTTTAAACTAACTATTGGAAGCCTATTTTTCATCATATTTATTATAATAATTTCTAGAATTCTAATTACCATTATTAGAATTACGCTTCAAAGAATTGCAAAAACTAAATCATGGATAGATGAAGGTGGTAGGTATACTATTGTTCAATTAAGTAAGTACTTTATTTACACCATTGCCTTTGTTATTGCTATACAAGGTTTAGGAATTAATATCACCTTTCTTATTGCTGGTTCTGCAGCCTTATTCGTTGGTATTGGTTTTGGATTACAGTCCATATTAGGAGATGTCTTTTCTGGAGTAATTTTACTATTTGACGGAAGTATAAAAGTAGGTGACGTTGTCGAAATGCCAAATGAAGAAATTTGTAAAGTTGACCATATATACATAAGAACCTCTCAACTAAAAACATTAGACGGCAAGACCATAATTGTCCCCAATTCTAATTTAACCAAAGACAATGTAATTAACTGGAGTATTAGTGACAAAGTTACCCGATTCTATATTTCTGTAGGAGTTGCTTATGGATCTGATACCCAAAAAGTAAAAGACATCCTTTATCAATGTGCCCTTAAACACCCCATGGTAGAGAAAAGAAGAAACATTGCAGTAATTCTTGAAGATTTTGGAAATTACTCCCTTAATTTTAAGGTCTTTTTCTGGGCTAAGAAAACTTGGGAAATATTAAATATTAAAAGTGATATACGATTCGCTATTGACCAAGCCTTTAGAAAAAACAACATTAAAATTCCTTATCCTCAGCGTGATCTACATATTGTTACAGACATCAGAAAAAAAAATCACGAGGGTGAGGTATAAGGCTTAATATCCTTTATATTTAGCTGAATACTAATTTGATTATTAAAGTGGTTTTCCATCAATGTAGCTACAACATCTAATTTTTTGACATCCTCAAGAATTTGAATTGCTTCAACAGAGTTAAACCATATTCCTTCAGTTATTATTGAATTCTCTTCATCTATAAAATGAAATTTCAAATGCTTTTGTCCAACAATCTTTGGCTCACAAGACAAGACTAAACCTTTAAAACAAAATACTGGCCTTGAATTTGAAGGTCCAAATGGTTCCATCTGCTTAATTATTCTCATTATTTTTGGAATACCCCTTTCATTCTTATTTTGAGCAAGCTGATTCAAAGATAATTTTGAATCAATTTTCAATTTTTTACACTTTAATTCATCAGTCATTTTTGAAGCCACTAAGTTTTCAAACTCTTCAAAAAACTTTTCTTTATTTTCCTTTTTTAATGACATTCCAGCTGCATACTTATGCCCCCCAAATCTTACAAAATGGTGTTGCAATTCTTCTAAAACAGCATATATATCAAATTCTTTAATTGACCTAGCTGAACCAGTTAAAACATCTCCTTTTCCTGAAAAAACAATAGTAGGCTTATAATAATGCTCCATGATTCTGGAGGCGACAATACCAATAACTCCCTTATGCCATTTTGGGGAATGTACAAGATTAGTAAACCTTGAGCTAGGCATAATAGATAATTGAGAAAGTGCTTCATTTGTTATTTCTTCGTCTAGCTCCCTTCTATAACTATTTAAGCTTTCAATTTCATTAAAAACCATTTCTAATTCATCATTTTTAGACAATAAAAATTGAACAGCAATTTTAGCATGTGCTAATCTTCCGGCCGCATTTATTCTAGGTGCAATCTTAAATACCAAATCGGAAGCATTAACTCCTTTAGTGTATTTATATAAACTGAAAATTCTCTTTAATGGTGCAATGGGGTTAATATTAATTTCAGCTATTCCTTTTGAAACAATTAATCTGTTTTCGCCTATCAATGGGACAACATCTGCTGTAGTTGCTATTGCCGTAAGCTGCAAAGCTAAACTTTCATCATATTTTACTTGAAATCGTTTTTTATATGCTTGAATAAATTTAAACCCTATACCACAGCCACAGAGTTCTTTGAAATTGTAATTACAATTTTCTTTTTTTGGATTAAGTATGGCTTTAGCTATTGGTAATTGGTTACCTGGCTTATGGTGATCACAAATAATTAAATTAATACCCATTTCATGCATCAGCTTTGCTGCCTTAAAATCTTTAATACCACAGTCTAATGCAATTACCAATTGAATATTTTTTTCTTTCATCCAGTCAATTGCCATCAATGAAATTCCATAACCTTCCTTCTCTCTGTGAGGTTGATAACAATAAATATTNTCAGAAAAATGCGATGAAAAATGATGAAGCAAAGCAACCGAACAAGTTCCATCAACATCATAATCACCATATATTAAAATATTTTCTTTTTGTTCGAATGCTTTATTTAACCTACTAATTGCCAAAGACATTCCATCCATNGATAAAGGATCTAGAAAATCCTTATCCGAAGGTCTAAAAAATTGTTTAGCCTCATTGAATGAGGTGATTTTTCTTGAAACCAAAATTTGAGCAATGACCTCTTCAATATTTAGTTGCTGTACTAATNCATCAANAATNGTTTGATTTACTTCATTAAATTCCCANATGTTATTTTCTAATGGCATGACTTTATTTAAAGATAATTTTCTAATTTAACTCCATGAGTTTAATTGCAACATAATGAAACTACTTTTCATTTTTAAATTTATCATTTGCTGTACATATTCTATTTACANTCAAACAAATATTAATTCCATATATTTCCGTTTTCCTGAAGGAGATAAATATAACAAGCAGAAATTTATNCCTAAAAACATCCATGGCNCCTATTTCAAGCAGCATGACTCTCTTGTTAAATTAACAATTATTTCAGATAGCATTACTACATCACATACNGTCATTTTTCCNATNCCAAAAAAAAACTTATTGGCTAATAACNTGTCAATTAAAAATGATAGTATCCATGGGATTAAATCATCTGTTGGGTTACCATTTAAATCTATAAATGATACACTATATGCTTTTTTAGAACAATATGATCAATTCTACAAAAGTGANTCCAATTCATTTTGTTTAGAATTTCAAAATTCAATATTACTGTTTGAAACTTTAGAAGAAAATCTTTTTTACGTAATCAAACTAAATGCTGTAAAAGATACGCTCTACGTCACTGAAAGTGATCCATCTTTGTTTAATGAGAAACTTACAAAAGGTTTAAAAATTATTAATCAAAAAGAACCATACTACTTACTTGAAAAAGAAAGTGAGGATTGGCTAAATTTTTTTAAAAACAAGGGATTTAATGATTCTACATTATTCTATAAAAGATGAAAAACCCAACAGAAGAACTATTACAATTAAGAAATGATATTGAGCAAAGTCAACACGACTTAATTCGAGATTTTTTAAATTATTTGAGCATTTATGAAATTGAAGAAGAAATATTTCAAAAAATGTTGCAAACACTTACCAAATATACCCAACATACTTTTCGAATTACAAAAGCTATAGAAACACAAGAAATAATTGAACTAGTTCTAGTTAATGGTATAAAGAATAAACAATAATAATTAAAAGCTAAAATTTGTTTTTATTTGGGTTTTATTAATTATGGATATTATTGATTATTATAATTGGAGATACGCTACCAAAAAATTTAATCCTAAAAAAAGAATTGCATCATCAGATTTAGAGTTAATCAAAGAGGCCGTTAGACTAGCTCCATCTTCATATGGATTACAGTTATTTAAAGTCCTCATAATAGAAGATACTTCACTCAAGAAAAAACTGCTTAAAGCTTCTTTCAATCAGCATCAAGTAGTAGATTGTTCTCATCTTTTTGTTTTTTGTAACTACACAAAGGTTTTCGAGAATGATATTGACCTATATATTAACACAAAATCAAAAGTTAATAAACATCCATTAAATGAATTACAAGGTTATGGCTCATTTCTGAAAAATAATCTTTTAAAAAAAGAATCTACTGAAACTAGTATATGGACCACTAACCAAGTTTATATTGCACTAGCACACCTTATGACAGCTTGTGCAACATTACAAATTGACTCCTGCCCAATTGAAGGATTTAATGCAGATCAATATAATACTATACTTAATCTTAAAGAAAGGCACATGAACACTGCAGTCATTGCAGCAGTTGGATATAGATCAAATGAAGATTTAACTCAAAATCAAAAAAAAGTAAGAAAAGCTTCTAACGTGCTTTTTGAAACCATTTGACTTAATGTTTGATTTATCAAAGAAAATTAATCAACTATTTGTCCTCGTTTTTCTCGCCTTAATTTGGGGTAGCTCATTTATCCTAATGAAGAAAGGGCTTCGCAGTTACACTCCAATAGAAATTACGTTATATAGAGTTCTTATTGTTTTTATTGTGTTTTTACCATTTTGTATAAACAAACTAAAAAAAGTAACCAAAAAAGATTTTTTCATCATCTCCATAACAGGCATAGTTGGTAGTGCTATACCTTACTTTTTATTCATAAAAGCGCAAACCTACATTGATAGTTCTTTAAATGGAATACTAAACTCCATTACTCCTCTTTTTACCATATTGTTTGGGGCTGTTTTTTTTAGTCAAAAGTTTAACTTAAAAACAATTACTGGAGTTATTATTGGCCTGGTTGGAGCTGTTGGTTTAATCTTAGTAGCAAATAATAATATAAATACAAATGCACTCTTATATTCAATTTTACCATTAATAGGGTCAGCATGTTATGCCCTTAATCTTAATATTATTAAGTTGTATCTAAGTCATATATCAGCCTTATTAATTACTGGAATTTCATTTCTAATCATTGGGCCTATTTCATCTTATTTTTTAATGGCTAAAACTGATTTTATTGTCCATTTATTACAAAATGACACGAACTACCTGAACTTTATTTACATTAATGTACTTGGAATTATAGGGACTGGCTTAGCAGTATGGATTTTTAATTTGTTAATTAAAGAAACTTCTTCAGTTTTTGCTTCTTCTGTTACCTACTTAATCCCTATCGTTGCTATAGTTTGGGGTGTTGCAGACGGAGAAAACTTTATTTTTCTTGAAGGATTATTTTGTGGCGTAATATTTACTGGAGTGTACTTAATAAGGCAACCTTCTTCAAAAACTAATTAGCCTTAACCTTAATTAATTTATATGATCCTATAAATATAAGTGTAGTAACAAAAACTATAAGAACATGACTTATATCATGATGGTTGAACCATCTACTCAAACTTAATTTCATGTTAAAAACTAAAGCAGGCAATAAAGCAGATAAAATCCCGAAAACAATCCATAAATTACCTGTTGATTTCAATTTTATATAACCATAAATATTCACAGGCAATGCAAAACCAATGAGCATGACAACTAATGCGATTTGAGTAAGCTGAAAATTAACAAAAAAGATGATAAAAAATGTAAACAATGTAGCCTGAACGTATAGGCATATTTGCAATAGTCTATACCACTGTTTTTTCACAACTTCTTTTATTGACATTAAAGATGCTAAAGCTAAAAACAAGTGTGCAAGAACACTAACAACCCAACCTATTAACTTCAAGTTTGGATGAATATGTGGNTTTAATGCATGTCCAAATAAACCNGCTATTACCATAGCAAAAAAGAAAAATAAAAAGTAATTTTTAAACAAGTTGTACATGGGTTTTTGTTCCGTGTTGTTAATCCTACTAAGTATAAAAAAACCAATTATACTAACCAGGCCTATCAGNAAGTCAGTTGATGCTGTNATAGGTTCAGAAATTTCAAAATCNCCAATCCAAATTGATGGGTTTAGATTTAAATGATCTGTTTTCAAATTATTTATTATTCATTTGGTAATTGGANAAATCCTCATGTTGGTCATTAATTTTAAAGACTGAAATTAGTGTCCAAGCTAATAAACCCAACATATATANAAAACTNGTAGTAAAAATTAATACAAATAAAGACGAATCAAAAAAGCCAATAAAAACAAAAANAGGAATCAAAAATTGNCTTGTTAATTCATAAAATAAAGCATTTGGATGATGATTAAGNGTAGATGAATGAACAAATACTGAAATAAGAACAAAAATGATAAGTNTTATGACGNCAGGGTTTANTAGGAGATCTAAAAATGCAACNTCATTACCCATNCTTGATTTGANACNTATTAAACCAATAAAAGATGCAAAAGTAGGAAGTGTACTAAATACAGTGTACCATTTTCTTTCTTTAGAAATTGGGAATTCAGGCTTTTCTCTTAACCCATTATTATCAGTTGTAAAAACAGGGTCTAAATGTTCTACATCATTTGGAGTCCATCTAGGACCCTTCAAAAAAATTAAAATCTTATCCTTTGGTGTTTTTGCCATTTTAGCTCTTTTAAATAAATTTTTCCAATAAGAAAAAGTAGCATTATAGGCAGAAGAATTGATGAACCCTGAAGTTATACCATAATCAGGCTCTTCCTCTTCGTTTTTAAAAGTTCCAAANAACCTATCCCAAAAAATAAAAATNTGAGCATAATTTTTATCCATGTATTTNTCATTTCTNCCATGATGTACTCTGTGATGAGAAGGGGTAGTCATAAAATATTCTAAAATTCCCAATTTACCTACTATCCTAGAGTGAGTGAATAATTGATAGAGACCTAAAAAAAGTGATGTAGTGACAATAGTAAAAACATCAAAACCAGCCAAAGCCATCCAAACAAAAAATAAAGCTCTAAATACGACAGCAAAAAAAGAAACCCTAAAAACAGTCGTTATATTTAATTCTTCACTTTGATGATGAACAATATGGGCCGCCCATAAAAAATTCACTTGATGACTTAATCTATGAAACCAATAGGCTATAAAGTCAGTAACNAAAAGTCCTAAAATCCAAATTGGAATTGAGAATGAAAATTCTANAATAGCAAAGTTCNTATGGATGTAATCAAATAGAAATAAAATNAAAATAGAAAAAACAAGATCAAAAACCCGCTCTAAAACTCCGCAATAGAGGTTGGTAAAACTGTCTGAAAAATTGTATATCCTTATTTTTCTCTTCTTGGCAAAAACAGCTTCAAATGTTAATAATAATATAATCAAAAAAGCTATGGACGCAATTAACCAATACACGCTAAAAAATTTGAATTGAGCAAATTTAATTTTTTTAAATACATTGATTTAAAATGAGTTAAAAAAATTAATAATTAAATCATATAGTTTATCCGTCTTTGTAAGTGGTAATGTTTCGGATTTATCTAAAGGATTATGATAATGCGCAACACCCCCTAGAGTGTAAATAAAAATTGATGGAACATCGTTTTTAGCAAACCAATAATGATCTGAATTAGGTGCTTGACCTCTNATTTTAACTCTTTTAAAATCATGGTTTTTACTATTNATTTTTGTTATTCTTTTAACATATTTTTTTTGTTCTATAGCATTTACAATAGCTATACCATCTTCTCCAGTACCCACTAAATCTAAATTNACTAAAAACTTAATTTTCTTTAATTTTATATTGGGATATTGAGTGAAATATTTGGAGCCTAAAAGCCCTATTTCTTCTGCGCCAAAACACATGAAAAGCATGGTGTACTTNTTTTTTTTATCTGTNTAATACTTGGCTAAGTTTAATAATAAACTTATTCCACTTGCATTATCGTTTGCTCCAGGATACATGATATTTCCCATCATCCCCAAATGNTCATAATGAGCTGTAATTGCCAAAATTTTNTTCTTTCTNCCAGAAACTTTACCTATAACATTTTGAGTATTTAAATTAGANACAAAGTGGTTCNTAATNTCCATGAATAANNCTTCTTTAGNTTTTAAATTTATTTTNNGGTTTANATTAATTATTGGATAATTNTATGAATGATCTGAAATAGACCAATTTAGTTTTTCATTAGAACACCAAATTACAGGACCATAATTAGCCAATGANTATTTTAATTGTTTGTATAAACCCATGGAGTCTAAGTCAATAACTNCNGTAACATCTAATAAGAAAACAATGTTTTTNTTAATTGNTTTATNTAATGAATCNCCTAATNCAAATGGTAAAACTGAAAAAGCACCCTTNGAAGATCCTGAAGATGGATCGATTACAAAATCTTCTCCAGGCATTAGGCTTACTTCCCCNATCTTTAGTAANCACACTGATGGGAAAGTATTCACATTTATAGGAAATTCTTGAAAATATGAATTAGATACAGGGCTTAATTTTAGCCTCTTAAATTCATTTGATAAAAACGCTGCAGNTTTAAGATGNCCATCATTTACATAACCTCTTCCAGAAAAATAAGCGGNAGTAAGCGAGTCAACGTAAATCTTAAACTCTTCTTTTTGTGAGAAATTTGTTCCGCAAATTAAACATGCTAAAAAAACAAATAGTTGTTTTTTCATTGATTTAAATATCTCCTCTCAATCAATTTTANAAATTTCTTAACCATGGTNGATTTAAGATTCCAGTCNAATTTTTTAGCTAAATCATTTTTAAAAAAACTCAATGCTTCTTCTTTTGAATTACAACTGTTAAGTCTATTTAATGTTTTTGAAAAAAGATTGGTATCCCCGCTAAATAAGTTTTCTGTAAGTAAAAAACGTTCATTTAANCCAATTTCTTTTGTNAAATCAAAAATCTGTTGNTCNCCAAACTTNTCAGCCAAAGTAGTTTGAGATTGAGATANCATTTCATTTATACTCTTTTTCTCTTCCTCAGATTTTTTTTTNAGTTGAATTTCTTCAGCTTTTGTTTCAACAATTTCATCAAATTCTTCCTTTTCTATAGCATCAATGAGATTAGTTTGATTTTTCTCCACTTCCTCAACTAATTCATTTTCATTCAATGAAATATTTTGACTGAGTTGATATTTAAAAATGATTAATGCTTCTTGAAATGAAGAAGAAAGNGATANTAATTTNCCAATATCNCCTTCATCTTTCTTTAGTTTAGAAATTTGTTCTTGAATTTCATTTGAAAGTATTTCTAAATTTTTAACATTCATCTCTTCCATTATTTAAACTTATCTTTGCAAGATTGATTTTTTTTAAAAATTATTTACACGTTAATAATTGATTTTTTCAACATAACATTTTGATTAATTTTTGCGTTACAATCATATTAACATAACCCTTGCAAATTTATAACTCATACTCATCTTTAGAAATTGCCAACATAGTTAAAGGTAAACATGTAGGCGATAATGAGCTAAAAATTAATAGCATATCTTATGACACAAGATTAATTTTTAACACAGTTAATGGGTTATTTATTGCACTCAATACAAAAAAAAATAATGGTCATTCTTTTATAGATGAAGCTTACAACAAAGGAATTAAGTGTTTTTTAGTAGAAAAACTACCAACAAAAANACATAATGANGCCAATTACATANTGGTTAATAANAGCCTTGAATCATTACAGNATTGGGCAAAAATTCATAGGCAAAAATATGATATTCCCATTATTGCTATTACGGGAAGTTATGGAAAAACAATTGTTAAAGAATGGATATATCATCTTACCAATTCAACATTTAATGTATTTAGATCTCCAAAAAGTTTTAATTCTCAGCTTGGAGTAGCATTATCTCTTCTAATGGTAGCGCCACATCATGAATTAGCCATNATCGAATTAGGTATATCAAAAGGTGGAGAAATGGATGTTTTAAAAGATATTGTTNAACCAACNCATNCNATCATTACCAATNTTTCAGATGCACACATAGAGAATTTTAAAAATAAGTCAGCATTAGTTNANGAAAAGGAAAAACTTCTTCTAAAAGAGAACAATGTTTATTTCAATAAAATTAATTGGCCTAAATATCAAAGAGTTTTAACTGAAAATGGCCAGCTTATTACTATAGAAAACAAATCGAAACAGATAAGTTTTGAAATACCACANAAAGATGAAATATCNGCCAATAACTTTATAAGTTGCGTNTCTATTCTTAAGCTGATAAATTTTGATNTTAATAAGATCAAAACATTATCTCCTACACTTCCAAGAATCACATCAAGATTAGAAAAAAAAGAAGGAATTAATGCTTGCACTTTAATTAATGACACATACAGCAGTGATTCCAGTTCCATTTTTCACGCACTAGAAACACTTAAAGCTGAGNCAGGCAAAGCAAAAACCACCTTTATTTATGTAGTTTCCAATAATGATAATGATATTGACNATGAGAGATGGAATAATATTAATAACTGGTTACAACAATTTAAAATATCACAGTTCATAGTTGTTGGTGAAAAATCAAGCTCCATAAAGTTTAACACTCCAGCCTTATTTTATAAAAACACCTCTTCTTTTGAAGATGATTTTACTAACCTTAATCTCTACAACCACCACATTTTATTAAAGGGGNAAAACAATAAATTAACTCAATTAATTTCTGATAAACTTGAGGCTAAAAAGCATCAAACTAAATTAGAAATTGATCTGAACAAGGTTGAATATAATTTNAACAAATACAAGAGTCATCTGTCAAAAGAGGTGAAAATCCTGGCTATGATTAAGGCTGCAGGTTACGGAGCTGGNATTGTAGAAATGGGTAAAAAACTGCAAAATTGCCAAGTCGATTTTTTGGGTGTAGCTTATGTTGATGAAGGNGTTGAGCTAAGAAGAAATGGAATTGAAGNACCTATTTTAGTNATGAATGTAGATGCTTTATCTATGAATAATTTAATTGAACATAGATTAACNCCTGCTATACATGACTTGAATCAACTTAACCAATTTACAAGTAAATTAATTGAACTTAACATCAAAGCATTTGCCATTCATTTGAAAATCAANACAGGNATGAANAGACTNGGTTTTGATGAAAATGAAATTNACACACTATTAACTTTCTTAAAAAGCCAGCCTGAAATAAAGGTAGAAGGNATCTTTAGCCACCTTTCNGCAAGTGATCATATAGAAGGAGAAANACAAACAAAAAATCAAATTGAAATTTTNAAGANNTTAAGTCANAAAATAGAATCNCACNTAAACATAATAGCTATAAAACATATTCTAAATAGTGCTGGAATTGAAAGGTACTCAAATTATAATTTTGATATGGTTCGACTTGGAATTGGCCTATATGGCATATCATCTATGATTGACCTAAAACCNATTGCAACTNTATCNTCNATAATATCAAAAGTTAGAACCATAAGTAAAGGAGATCAAATAGGTTATGGTATATCAAACAAAGTCACTAAAAAAACAAAGGTAGCTATAGTCCCCATTGGATATGCTGATGGATTTTCTAGGTCTTTAGGAAATGGAGTTGGAAAAATGATTGTCAATAATAAATTAGTCCCCACTATTGGAAACATTTGCATGGATATGACATTTATTGATGTTACTGATTTGGATGTGAAAATTGGTGATGTTGTAGAAATTTTTGGATCTAATAGAAAAATAGAAAATTTAGCCAAAGAGGCTAATACCATTCCTTATGAAATTTTAAGCAGCATTTCACACAGAGTGGTTAGAGTTTATGAAAGAGATCAATGAAAAGAAAATTTGTATCNAACTTAATATTTGTTCTCCTACTTAATGTAATCATTAAGCCCTTCTATATTCTTGGAATAGACGCAGAAATTTTACGTGTAACNGAGTTNCAAGACCCAGGAACTTANGGAACTTATTTTTCTCTGCTNAGCCTTTCATTTGTGTTTAANATANTNCTTGATTTAGGTATAAANAATTACAATACNAGAAGTGTTGCCAGAGATAACGAACGTATTCACCTTCGATTAAAAGGAACACTAACTCTAAAAATANTACTAGCCATTTTATACTTGTTGATTTTGTTCTTGATTGGCTATTTCTTTTCTTACAATTGGNACGAATTAAAATGGCTTTTAATTATTGGATTTAATCAAATATTAGTAGCAATGATATTATTTCTAAGATCAAATCTATCAGCACTATTAATGTTAAAAGAAGACAGTATCATATCTGTTCTAGATCGATTAATTCTTATACTATTTTGTGGCTATTTCCTTTGGGCTGGAATCAATAAAGAATTTATATCTATTGAATTCTTCATCTTTTCTCAAACTTTAGCCTATTCAGTTACTTTAATTATTTGCTTTATAATGTTATCAACTAAAACAAAAGTATTTAAACTGTATTGGGACTTTAAGTTTTTTAAAGCTACCATTAAGAGTAGTCTTCCATTTGCACTACTTATTTTTTTAATGTCTATTTATTATTATTCAGATGTTGTAATGATTGAACGAATGAAAAATAACCACGAGGCAGTAAGTTATGCTCATGGTTATCGATTTTTTATGGCATTCAATATGATAGGGTTTTTGTTTGCGGGAATTTTATTACCCATATTTTCTAAAATGATAAAAGACAAAGTAGATATCAAAGCCATTACATGGCTATCATTTAGATTAATATTCTTGATATCAGTAATTATTTGTTTGGCAATATGGCCAATTAAAGCAGAAATATTATCATGGAGATATGCTTTAAATGGAGATGACTTACAACATTCGTCCAATACATTTGGATGGCTTTTATTATCATTTGTTGCGGTTTCTTGTAATTATATTTTCGGAACATTATTAACAGCAAATGGAAGTTTAAAACAACTAAATACAATGGCTCTTATTGGTGTTTTCATAAACTTGATATTAAACTTTTCATTAATTCCTTCATATGGATCTGAAGGGGCGGCTTTTGCAAGTATGATTACACAATTTTTTACACTAATAGCTCAAATATACATTGGCCATAAATTCTTTAAATTTAATCTTCCACTTAGAAATACAATTTTACTGACGGGATTTCTTACAACTGTTATTCTTTCAAGTTATGTAATAAACGTTTATAAGATAATTTCTAGCTCTTGGATGATTAATCTTGTTAGCTTATTTTTAATTGGAACTTTCTTTGGGCTAGCTTTTAAAATTGTAGCCGTATCAGATGTTCAAAAGCTTTTAAAATCATATAAAAATGATCAATATTAAATATTTGTTAGCTAAAAGTCTAAAAGCTACATTTGCAAACCTAAAATGGCAATCATGAGTGAATCTACACACAACACAATAGACCTGATAGAATTTCTATGGAATAAAAAAAAATCAATTATTGTCTCAGCATTCATAGCTGGAGTAGTATCCATAGTAGTCTCCCTAATTATTGAAGAGAAGTTTGAATCTTCAGTAACCCTATATCCTGCAAAATCTAGTTCCGTAACTTTCAACGAAGTTATTACCGAAGACCAAAGTGTATCTAAATTTGGGGAAGAAGAAGAAGCAGAGCAAATGCTTCAAATTCTTGAATCTGGAAACATAAGAAGTAAAATTGTTTCTAAATATGACTTACTTCATCACTATGAGATAGATGTAAATGGCAAATACGTTAATACTGACCTCAATAAAACCTATTATGAAAATATCAGTTTTAAAAGAAACAACAATGGTGCAGTAATAATAACTGTAATGGATAAAAGTCCAGATACTGCTGCTTTAATTGCCAACGATATTGCATCATTATATGACAGTACGAAAAATGCCATGATTCATGAGCGAGCAATGACAGATTTTTTAATTAAAAAAGAAAAACTCAACAAGTTAAAAATAGACATGCAAAATTTAAGAGACACCATGTCGTCTTTAACTTCAATAGGGGTAGTAACAGATGATGCTTACCAGGCATTAACAGAAGCATATATAAATGCGAAAAATCCTGATGTTAAAAAAAGGTTTCAAAATAAAATTGAAATGACAGATAAGTACGGTTCAGTGCTTAAATCATTTCAAGTAAAAGTAGAATTCCTTTCTGAGCGATTGGCAACTATGGAAACATCATATGAACAAGCGGAAAGTGATGCAAATAGTTTTTTATCTCATAAATTTATTGTTGAAAAAGCTTATCCAGCAGAGAAAAAATCATATCCTGTTAGATGGTTAATTGTGGTCATGTCAACAGCTTCAATAGCATTACTAACCATCATTGGCTTAGTTCTCAAAGAAAGATTATCACAACTTAAGAAATAATGCTTTCTACTATTTTTAGAAAGGATGTTGGTTACACGCTTATTTTTCTTTTTGCGTTAATCAATGGAATCTTGATTTATCATGATTTTTATTACTTATTACTGTTTCCTGTTATCCTGTTAGTTAGCTATTGGTTTGTTTTTAGACTTGANATCATCTTTCTNCTTATTGTTTTTTGCACACCGTTGTCATTTAATTTTGAAAACTTATTTTCTGGTGGAATTGGCTTTTATTTTCCTACAGAACCACTTTTACTTCTTTTCACTTTAATTTTTATCATTAAACTCATCAGGGATAAAAATTTAAAAGCCGAATTATCTCATTTAAAACATCCGTTAACTATACTCATAATCCTTCACTTGGGTTGGATCTTTCTTACTTCCATCTCTAGCGAAATGCCTTTAGTGTCTTTCAAGTTCTTACTTGCAAGAACATGGTTTATTTGTCCACTATTTTTTTATGGCGCTCTTTATTTTAAAAAAGGACCAAAAGCTATCAAAAGATTCATAGCAGCCTACACTATACCTATGTTTATAGCCACATGCTANACGCTAATAAACCATATGACTCATGGTTTTAGTGAAGAGGCGGGACACTGGGTAATGTGGCCCTTTTTTAAAGATCANACTTCNTATGGTGCTATTTTAGCCATGACTATCCCCATGGCTTTTTGGCTATTAAAAAATAGTACCAACCCTNTATCNAGATTNNTTTACATANTTATAATAGTTACCCTTTTAATCGGATTATATTTTAGTTATACCAGNGCAGCATGGCTAACCATGTTTGGNGGNTTAATCGTATATTTATTATATACCTATCGAATTAAATTAAAATGGTTAATCTACATTTCTGTGTTACCTATAATTTTCTTGATATTTAATTTCAAAGAAATAAGCTATGTNCTCAATAAAAATGATGCTGAACACACNACAGAGGATTTTTCTGAACGTTTAGAATCCATGTCTAATGTTTCCACTGATGCCTCAAACNTAGAACGACTTAACAGATGGAATTCAGCTATTGAACTTTTTAAAGANAGACCGTTTTTTGGATGGGGACCTGGAACATATGCTTTTGTATATGCACCTTATCAGGATGCTAGTGATTTAACCATCATCAGTACTAATTTTGGAGATGGAGGAAATGCACATAGTGAATATTTAGGGCCATTATCTGAGCAGGGTTTATTGGGTTTTTTTGCCATTTTTGCTATTGTCTTTGCCTTCTTTTATTATTCTGGCATATATTACATTAAATCTACCATAAATTACAATAAAGGAATTACCTTAATGATTATTGTTTCCCTTGCAACATACTTCTCACATGGTATTTTGAATAATTATTTAGATACTGATAAAGCATCTGTTTTGGTATGGGGATTAATTAGTTTATTTATCTGTATTTCATCATCTGAATTACTTCAAAAAAAGGAAAACGTAAATTAAATATGTTTTTAAAGACTTACTTTGAAGTATGAGTAAATCAAAATCTATTTTTTATTGCACATCATGTGGCCATGAAAGTCCAAAATGGACGGGGAAATGCAATGGTTGCGGAGCCTGGAATTCTATGGAAGAGCAAATAGCTACCAGCTCTAAAAATAAATCTAAACTTTTTGAAGTTAAAACGAATAAGGCTATTCCATTAGATGAAATTGTAGAAAACAACACACAGAGGTTAGAAACTAAAGACAAAGAGTTTAATAGAGTNGTTGGNGGTGGGCTAGTTCACGGCTCAGTAACACTACTCGCAGGTGAACCTGGTATTGGTAAATCAACTTTAACCTTAAAGTTAGCTCTATCACTAAATCAAAAAGTATTATACGTNACTGGAGAGGAAAGTAATGANCAAATTAAATTAAGGGCCAAAAGACTAAGTGCAGAAAATAAAAACTGTTTCATCCTAAATGAAACCAAGTTGGAAAANATTGTTTTAGAAACNGAAAAAATTAAACCAGATNTNATNATTGTTGACTCAATTCAAACATTGAGTTTAGAAGATGTTGATGCTGTTCAAGGAAGTACAACTCAAATAAGGTTATGTGCTGAAGTGTTAATTAAATATGCCAAAACAAAGAATATTCCAACATTAATTATTGGTCATGTAACTAAGGAAGGTGCTATAGCTGGACCTAAGGTATTGGAACATATGGTTGACACAGTATTGCAATTTGAAGGAGATAAAAACCATATATACAGAATTGTAAGAAGCACTAAAAATAGATTTGGCAGTACCAATTCNATAGGAATTTATGAAATGTTTGAAGATGGTTTAAAAGAAGTTTTGTCTCCTAACAAATTATTAATTTCCGAAAACACATCAAACTTAAGTGGTATTGCAATAGGTTGTAGCTTAGAAGGCATTCGTCCAATAATGATTGAAATACAAGCGCTTAGTTCAACGGCTACATACGGAACTCCTCAGAGATCATTTAACGGATTAGATGGTAAAAGATTAAATATGCTTTTAGCTGTTTTAGAGAAAAGAGGAGGTCTCAAATTAAATCAAAAAGATATTTTTATCAATGTAACAGGAGGAATAAAACTCAATGATCCAGCAATAGATTTAGCTATTATTAGTGCTGTGTTGTCTTCTAATTTTGATTTCGCAATACCAGAAAAAACTTGCTTTATTGGTGAAGTAGGATTAAGTGGTGAAATAAGACCCGTTAGTAGAATAAATGAAAGAATTGAAGAGGTAGTTAAGATGGGGATTAAAAATGTTTACTTAAGTAAGTATGCAAAAGTTAGTAATAAGATTGCCGAAAAATGTCGTTTAATTAAAATAGTAAAGGTTCAAGAAATTATTCAACAGCTAATCAAATAGTTACACTAAAAAACAAAAGAGTTGTTCTCTTGTTTTATCTTTGTGGCGAAAATTTAAACATGAGTATAGAGAAACTAGAATTGGAAATCATTGAAGAGTTTGAAATGTTTGACTCATGGTTAGAAAAATATGAATACATTATTGAACTAGGTAAAGAGCTTCCATTAATACCAGTAGAGCATAAAACTGAAGAAAACTTAATAAAAGGATGCCAATCAAATGTTTGGCTACATGCAGAGTTTAATGAAAATAAAATTTCCTTTTTTGCTGATAGTGACGCNATTATTACAAAAGGAATTATAGCTTTACTTATAAGAGTTCTTAACTACCAAAGTCCAGAATCTATTATGANCTCCAAGCTTAACTTCATTAATGAAATTGGCCTAACAAGTCACTTATCTCCGACTAGAGCNAATGGTCTTCTTGGAATGGTAAAACAAATAAAGGCATTTGCCATGGCGTTTAACTTAAAAACAGATGGGTAATATGAGTNCTGATCTTNGAGAAACNAAAAGAAAAACCGAACATAAAATCATTAACATGTTNAAAACGATTTTTGATCCGGAAATTCCTGTAGACATTTANGAATTAGGCCTCATTTACGAAATTAAAATTGATGATGAGATTAATGTNGGTATTGACATGACANTGACNTCNCCCAATTGNCCTGTAGCTGAAACACTNCCGAAAGAAGTTGAAGATAAAGTTGGAGAAGTTTATGGTGTTAAGTCTTCNAAAGTAAGTATTGTATTCGANCCCCCNTGGGANAAAGATATGATGAGTGAAGAAGCAAAATTAGATTTAGGAATGATTTAAATAAAGACTTGATGAAAAACAATATTGGAATAGATGCAATAGACTTTTACGTCCCACCAATAGGATTAAAAATAAGTGATTTGGCTATAGCTAGAAATATTGAACCAGCTAAACTTGAAAAAGGCTTAGGTCTTAAATCTATGGCGCTTATGGATGTTGATGAAGATGCTGCATCTATGGCTGCCAATGCACTATACAAACTCATCGCAAACAATAATATTGATCCTAAAAGTGTAGGTAGAATCTACCTAGGAACAGAAAGTGCCTTAGATGCTGCGAAACCAACTGCAACATATGCTGTTGGTATGGTTGAAGAAAAGCTAGCTAAACAACATGGTTTAAGATGCTTCAAAAATTGTGATGTAGTTGATATGACGTTTGCTTGTGTGGGTGCAGTAGACGCTTTGGAGAATTGTATTGACTGGATNAAATCTANTTCAGAAAGAAAAGCCATTGTAATTGCATCTGATGTAGCAAAATATGAACTGGCATCAACTGGTGAATACACGCAAGGTGCAGGAGCGGTTGCCATGTATATTTCTTCGAATCCATCTATAATCTCCTTCAATGAAACTTTCGGAATTAGTATGGAGCATGTCGGTGATTTTTTCAAACCAAGAAGGTTACTAAGAAATAAAGATTTGAATGGGGATATAGATATTCAAAAAATAACATCCACAAACAAAGCTGTTTTGGAACTTTTCTATGAAGAACCAGTTTTTGATGGCCAATATTCTAATGAATGCTACGCTAAAAGAATCAAGGAGGGAATGGAACATTTCATAGAGCAAAAAAACACCAATCTTCTCACCGATTGGGATAAATTAGTCTTTCACTTACCATATGCTTTTCAAGGTAGAAGAATGATGTTAGATATCTGGATTGACTGGATGAAAGAAAATGGAAAGTTAGGTGATATAGAAAATGAAGTTGGNAAGGAAGATNANAATGATATCAAAACATGGAAAAAATCTGTGTCTAAATCATCCCTCTACAAAACTTTTNTCAAAGAAAAAATAGCAGATGGTGAAGTNGCTTCTGGNGAAATTGGGAACATGTATACCGCATCAATCTTTATGTCATTAATTAGTCACCTATATGTTTCATGCGAAAACAACCAAGAACTAGAGGGTAAAAGGTTTGGATTTATAAGTTATGGCAGTGGATCTAAATCAAAGGTTTTTGAAGGAACCATTCAAAATAATTGGAAATCAAAAACTAAACATCTTTCGCTATTTGATAGTCTAAGCAATAGAACTTTTATAGATTTTGAGACTTACGAAAAATTACATAATAGCCAATATGATACTCCATTGAATGAAAAAGATGATTTTTCGCTAAAATCTATCTCCACTGAGAAAAACAAAGAAGGATTTCGTTATTACCATTGACAAAAGAAATTGTAAATAGAGTACAAAATAGTGGGCTTGTNACGCTCGAAATGAAATCATTTTACGGTGACCAAGAACGAGTATTGTTAGACATAAAACATTGGTTATTCGAGGGACTAATTCTTAAAGAAAAACCATTTAGGGAACATCTTAAAAATCACGACTGGAGCATTTANAAAAATAAATTTGTTGGNGTTTATTGCAGTGAANATACCATCATCCCTATTTGGGCATTCATGCTGGTATCAACCTATCTAAATCCATATACTACACATGTGTATTTAGCCAATAAAAAAGAACTAGAAAAACATATTTTTCAAATAAATATCCAACAATTAAATNTAGAAGATTATTCNAATAAAAAAGTACTGATTAAAGGTTGCAGTGANACCTATATTCCTGAATCAAGTTATATCGAAATATCAAAAAAATTGATTAACGAAGTACAATCACTTATGTTTGGAGAAGCTTGTTCTAATGTNCCTCTTTTTAAAAAGAAGAAATAGCTTAATAAGCTCTTTTATTTANTCCCTCTACATAATTGATAAATGACTTATTTACCACCTTATTTCCACCTGGAGTTGGNTAATTTCCTGTAAAATACCAATCACCAGTATGACCAGGGCAAGCTTTATGAAGATTTTCTACAGTTTGAAAAATAATGTCAACATCTGCATTAATTTGATCATGAGTTAATAACTGAGCAATTTTTTTAGAAATTTCTTCATCAGTAAAAGGTTCATAGATTTTTTTGACAAAATTTTCATCTTTTAATGACCCCTTTTCCTCTGCTGATTTACACANCTGATAAACCTCATCTATTAAGGANATTTTACCGTTGTCTTCTAAAAGTCCTACAGCAGCTTGAAAAGCAATAAAATCACCCAATTTAGCCATATCAATACCATAACAATCTGGATACCTAATTTGTGGTGCGGAAGAAACCACAACAATNTTTTTNGGTCCTAGACGATCNAGTATTCTAATNACNCTTTTCTTNAGNGTAGTACCACGAACAATCGAATCATCAATCACAACTAAGTTATCTTCACCNCTNTTNAAAGAACCATAAGTAATATCATANACNTGAGCTACCATCTCATCACGNGANTCATCTTGNGTGATAAAAGTTCTCAATTTTGCATCTTTCACCATTATTTTTTCACCTCTTGTTCTGATAGATAAAATCTCATTGAGCTTTTCATNATAAGCAGGATCGTTGATATCTAGCTCTTGAATTTTTTTCTTTTTTACTCCAGCAAGGTAATTTTCAGTAGCTTTTATCATACCGTAGTAAGACATTTCAGCAGTATTAGGAATAAAAGAAAAAACTGTTTTTTTTAAATCATG